>DASUDS010000062.1:0-3298 GCA_036275455.1 Porticoccaceae bacterium | reverse complement strand
TTGCCGCCGCCCGAGAGCGTGCCCATGGTCGAGCTGCTGCCGCCGAGATCCGAACCCGCGCCCACGAACACGCCCGCCGAGATGCGGCCTTCGACCATGTTGGGGCCTTCGGTGCCGGCGTTGAAGTTGATGAAGCCCTCGTGCATCACCGTGGTGCCCTCGCCCAGGTAGGCGCCGAGCCGGACCCGCGCGGTGTCGGCGATGCGCACGCCGCTGGGCACCACATAGTCCACCAAACGGGGGAATTTATCGACGCTGTGCACCGTGAGGCAGCGGCCCGCGAGCCGCGCCTGCCACTGCCGCCGGGGCAGCTCGGCGAGGTCGATGGCGCCCTCGCTGGTCCAGGCGACATTGGGCAGGCAGCCGAAGATCCCGGTCAGATCGATGGCGTGCGGGCGCACCAGGCGATGGGAGAGGAAGTGCAGCTTCAAATACGCCTCGGGAACCGAGGCGGGCGCGACATCGCTGGCCAGCAGGGTGAGCACCGGGATACGGGGGCTGCCCTGGAGTTGGCGCGCTTGCTCGGCGAGTTCCGTGGCACCGGCCTTGGCGCAGGCAGCGGCGAGGTGATCCAGTTGCGTGGCATCGAGCCGCAGGGCGACGTTGCCGCCCTCATGACCCACTGCCGTCGCCACCGCGGCGGCGAGCGTCGCGTCCGGCTGCAGCAGCGGCTGGGGGTAGAAGACTTCGAGGAAATCGCCGTTGCTGTTGCCCGTGCCGACGCCCAGGCCCAGGCCGAAGAGTGCTGCCATCGTGGTGCTCCTGTCGGGCGCCGGCTCAGCCGGCGCGAAAGATGAGTCGATACTGTTCCGGGTCGAAGCCCAGGTACACCGCGCCGTCGCGTTCCAGCACCGGGCGGCGGATCAGCGTGGGCTGGGCCAGCAGCAGTGCCGGCGCCGTCGCGGCGCCGATCGCCGCGCGCAGGTCGGCGTCGAGTTGCCGCCAGGTGGTGCCGCGGCGGTTGAGCAGTGCGTCCCAGCCAAGGGCATCGACCCAGGCCGCCACCCGTGCCGCCGTCAGTCCGTCGGCGCGGAAGTCGTGGAACCGATGCGCGATGCCGTGGCTGTCGAGCCAGGTGCGGGCCTTGCGCACGGTATCGCAGTTGGGGATTCCGTAGAGGATCGTCACGCTGAGGGCGGTGCCGCGGCCGTGGCCAAAAACGGCGGCCAGAATAGCAAATCGGGCTGCACCGGACGATTGTGGTGCGTCGTCAGGCCTTGCGCGTCTGTACGGCGTGTTTGCGGGTCGGATAGCAGGCGCGGCACAGCTCGCAGCGGGTGCCGTCGCAACCGCGTGCACTACAGTGTTCGCGGCCGTAATAGATGATCTGCAAGTGCAGATCGCGCCAGGATTCCTCCGGAAACAGCCGTTTCAGATCGCGCTCGGTCCGGGCCACGTTGCTGCCATCGCTCAACCCCCAGCGCTGCGCCAGGCGGTGGATGTGGGTATCCACGGGAAACGCCGGGTGGCCGAACGCCTGGGACATCACCACGCTGGCGGTCTTGTGGCCGACGCCGGGCAGGCGCTCGAGCGCGGCGAGACTTTCCGGCACCGCGCCGCCGTGCTCGGCGAGCAGGATGCGGGACAGCGCGACGATGGCGCTGGCCTTGCGCGGCGCCAGCCCGCAGCTGCGGATCAGCGCCAGCACACCGGTTTCGCCCAGTTCGACCATCGCCTTGGGGCCGGGCGCGCGGGCGAACAGCGCCGGGGTCACCTGATTGACCCGGGCGTCGGTGCACTGGGCCGAGAGCAGCACTGCGATCAACAGGGTGTAGGGGTCGCGGTGGGCGAGCGGGATCGGCGGGTCGGGGTAGAGCTCTTGCAGGCGCGCGGCGATGTGGCGCGCCCGCTCTGCCTTGCGCATCAGCAGGACTCCAGCAGCTTGCGGATGCGCAGCGCCGCCTCCCGGCAGGCCTCGAACGGTGCGACCAGGGCGATGCGCACGCGATGTTCACCGGGGTTGATGCCGTTGGTGCCGGCGCGGGCCAGATAGCGCCCCGGCACCACGGTTACGTGCTGTTCCGCGAACAGCCGGCGGGTGAAGGTCTCGTCGTCGATCGGCGTGCGCGGCCAGAGATAGAAGCCGGCATCGGGCTGGGAAACTTCCACGTGGTCACCGAGCAGTTCCAGCACCGCCTCGAACTTGCGCCGGTACTGGGCGCGATTTTCCCGCACATGGACCTCGTCGCCCCAGGCGGCGATGCTGGCCAGCTGGGTGGGTACCGGCATCGCGCAGCCGTGGTAGGTGCGGTAGCGAAAGAAGGCGTCGAGGACGGCGGGGTCGCCGGCGATGAACCCCGAGCGCAGGCCCGGCAGGTTGGAACGCTTGGACAGGCTGTGCAGCACCAGGCAGCGGCGGAAGTCGTCGCGGCCCAGCTCGGCACAGGCTTGCAACAGCCCGGGCGGCGGGCTGGCCTCGTCGGGGTAGAGCTCCGAATAGCACTCGTCGCTGGCGATGAGGAAGTCGTGGCGATCGGCGAGCGCGATGAGTTGCTTGAGCGTCGCCAGTGGCGTCACCGCGCCGGTGGGATTGCCCGGCGAGCACAGATAGAGCAACTGGCAGCGGTCCCAGACCTGCGCCGGCACGGCCTGATAATCGGGCACGAAACCATTGGCGGCGGTGCAGTCCAGGTACCAGGGCCTGGCGCCGGCGAGCAGGGTGGCGCCCTCGTAGATCTGGTAGAACGGATTGGGCATTACCACCAACGCTTCCGGTTCCGGAGTGACGACGCACTGAGCCAGCGCGAACAGTCCTTCGCGGGTGCCGTTGAGGGGCAGGATCTCGCGTTCCGGATCCGGTGTCCGGGGCAGGGCAAAGCGCTGGCGCAGCCAGGTGGCGATGGCCGAGCGCAGTGCCGGGCTGCCCTTGGTCGCCGGGTAGGCGGACAACTGGCCGAGGTTGGCGGCGAGCGTGTCGAGCACGAAGCGCGGTGCCGGATGCTTGGGTTCGCCCACCGACAGGTCGATGTGCGGGAGCCCGCTGGCGATGGCCGGCGCCGTGCCGAGCAGGGCGCGCAGTTTCTCGAACGGATAGGGCTGGAGTTCGCGGAGTCCGTGGTTCATGGGGATTTCTCGCAGAAAGCAGAAGTGGTCGCGCCAAATCTTTCACGATGAAGTGGTCGTGCTGAATCTGTCACCCTGAATTGCTCGCCATGAATCGATCTCTCGCGATGAATCGGTCTCTCGTGATCAATCAGTCGCGCAGGGCGATTTCCCGCTGGGGGATCTCGCGCAGGGTGTCGCCGGCGGCAATCTCGTCGCGGTTGCGCTGATCGAGTTCGGCGCAAATGTCCTGGCG
>DASUDS010000061.1:0-3114 GCA_036275455.1 Porticoccaceae bacterium | reverse complement strand
CTGCAGCAGCATGCGGCCAATCTGCGCAGCAACCCGCAGAATGTGCGCCTCGAAGGCCATGCCGACGAGCGCGGCACCCGTGAGTACAACATGGCACTGGGCGAGCGCCGCGCGAACGCCGTGCGCGACTTCCTGGTGCTCAACGGTGTCGACGGCGGTCTGCTCGAAGTCATCAGCTACGGCGAAGAATCGCCGGCGGCATTTGGCAGCGACGAAGCCTCCATGGCGCAGAATCGCCGGGTGGAAATGAAGTAACGGCCGCGAGGGCAGGGCATTGAGGCGCGCGAACACTCTCTCGATCTGTCTCGTTGGCGCACTGGGTGTCGCCGGGGCACTGGCGGCACCCGCGCCGGTCGACGAGCTTTCCGGCGGTCGCGGCGCGTCGGCCCAGGCGCTGCCGGCCAGCGGTGCCTCGGAACTGTTCGCGCAGCTGCAAACGTTGCAGGAAGAAGTCCGCCAGTTGCAGGGCCGGCTGGAAGAGCAGGCCAATCAGATCAGCCAGCTCGAACAGCAGCAGAAGGACAACTATCTCGACCTCGATGGCCGCCTGTCGGCGCTCATGGCCGGCGGCCTCGCCGGTGCGGGCGCCGCCGGGGCTGTCGCTCCGGGTGGGGCTTTCCCTCCGGGTGGGGCTTTCCCTCCGGGTGGGGCTGCCCCTCCGGGCGGTGCCGGTACCTCCGTGCCTGCAGGTCTAGGGTCGGCGGCGGGAACGTCTCCGGTCCCGGCATCCCAGGTACCCATCGCGGCCGACGCACCGCTGGTGCCGCCCGCTGCCGCTGCGGGAGCCGCGCCCCAACCGGCGCCGGGTGCACCGCTGCAACCGGCAGGCGCTGTCGATCAGGGTGCCTACGACGTCGCCTATGAGCTGCTCAAGCAGGGGCGGATGGACGAAGCGCTGTCCGGGTTCCAGTCCTTTGCCGCCAGCCATTCGAACAGCAGTCTGGTGCCCAACGCGGTGTACTGGATTGGCGAGATCTATCTGGTCAAGAACGACCAGGAGGCCGCCCTGGCGCAGTTTTCCCGGGTTGCCGACGGTTACCCCGGGCACCCCAAGGCCGCGGATGCCCATTACAAGCTGGGCACACTCTATCTGCAGCGCAACGACAAGGCTCAGGCGCGGGCGCACCTGGAGCGCGCGGTGCTTGCAGGCGGCAGCGTCGCGGCGCTCGCCAAGCGTTACCTCGATACCCACTTTTGATGCTGATTTGATTCTGATTCGGTGCGCTGGCGTTGCCGAGCTGGCGTTGCCAAACTGGGCTGGCTGATTCCGGCCCAGCCCGCGCCGGCAATGAATGGCCCGAAGTTCGGCCCACCATCGGATACACTGACCGCAACGTCCTTGCTGCGAATGCCCGCGTTACTGCCGCGCCCCGTTTGCCCCCCGAGTGCCATGACCGACCCCGTGTTGCGCATCACCGAGATCTTCTATTCGCTGCAAGGGGAGACCTCGACCACCGGCCTGCCCACCGTGTTCGTGCGCCTCACCGGTTGCCCGCTGCGCTGTCACTACTGCGATACCAGCTATGCGTTCACCGGCGGCAGCCTGATGCCGTTGCCCGAGGTACTGAACGCGGTGGCGGCCCATGAACCGACCCATGTCACCGTGACCGGCGGCGAGCCGTTGGCCCAGGAGGAATGCCTGGCCCTGCTCGGCGCACTCTGCGATCGAGGCTATCGGGTGGCGCTGGAAACCAGCGGCGCATTGCCCATCGCGCCGGTCGACTCGCGGGTGCACGTCATCCTCGACCTCAAGACTCCGGGATCCGGCGAGATGGCGCGCAATCTGTGGGCGAATATCGACCACCTGCGCGCAAAGGACGAGGTCAAGTTCGTCATCTGCGATCGCGCCGATTACGAGTGGGCGCGCTTCCAGATCGATCGGCATCGGCTCGCGGCGTGCGGTGCGGGGCTGCTGTTTTCGCCCAGTCAGGGCCAGATAGAACCGCGGGTGCTGGCGGAATGGATCCTGGCCGATCGTTTGCCGGTGCGGTTACAGCTCCAGCTCCACAAGTATCTGTGGGGCGACGCGCCGGGGCACTGAATGAGCGCGAAAGAGAATCCCGTTGCCGTGGTATTGCTGTCCGGGGGGTTGGATTCGGCGACCCTGCTGGCCATGGCCAGCGCGTCCGGCTATCGCTGCCACACGCTGAGCTTCGATTACGGGCAGCGCCATCGTGCCGAGCTGGCTGCCGCTGGGCAACTCAGTGCCGCGCTGGGGGCGGTGGAGCACAAGGTGGTCGCTCTCGATTTGCGCGCCATCGGCGGCTCCGCGCTCACCGACGAGGGCATTGCGGTGCCCACCGAGGAGAGCGACGGTATTCCCGTCACCTATGTGCCGGCGCGCAACACGGTCTTTCTGGCCATCGCGCTGGGCTGGGCGGAGGTACTCGGCGCTCAGGATATTTTCATCGGCGTCAACGCGGTGGACTATTCCGGCTATCCCGATTGCCGCCCGGAATTCATCCGCGCCTTCACCGCACTGGCTCAGGTCGCCACCAAGGCCGGAGTGGGAGGTCTGCCCATGCAGATCCATACCCCGCTGATCGCGCTGACCAAGGCCGAGATCATCGCCGCGGGACTGCGGCTTGGCGTCGACTATGCGACCACCGTTTCCTGTTATGCGGCCGACGCCGCGGGACGCGCCTGCGGGCGCTGCGACAGCTGTCGCCTGCGGCGGGCCGGCTTTGCCGCGGCGGGCGTGGCCGATCCAACGCACTACCGGCGCTGAATCGGTGCAGGGTGCCGGAGGAAGGGGTTCGGAATTCGATGCAGGGAATTCTTGACCTTTGGAGCGCGGTCGGTAAGATAGCGCCTCCCCGCACGGGCCGTTAGCTCAGCTGGTAGAGCAGTTGGCTTTTAACCAATTGGTCGCTGGTTCGAATCCAGCACGGCCCACCATCAAAACCGCTTTAGCGAAAAGACTTCCCGCCATCGGGTGAGGATCTTGTGTTGATCCGGTGACAGGCTTGTCCTGATCCGGTGAAGGGCTTGCCGCGATCCTGGCTGGCCGGGCAGCGCAAGGCGCTATGGTAAAATTGCCGGCCGTTTCCCGCGCCGCAGCCTGCCCATGTCCGAGCACTCCCGCCTCGCCATCGCCGACGGCGCCCGGTTCCG
>DASUDS010000060.1:0-3370 GCA_036275455.1 Porticoccaceae bacterium | reverse complement strand
GGGCCGATGCGCGCATCGCCCAGCGCCTCGTGCAGCGCCTCCTGCACCAGACTGCGGATACTGGCGTCGGGGTACTTGCCGAACCGGGTCATGCCGGTGCCGCCGATCATTACGTCACGCATGGTCTGTCTCCTGCTGGCTCTGTGGGGCCACATTCCGCATCGAGTGAATCGCTTCGATTATAGACAGGAGATGGCCGCCCGGACCGTCGCCGGCCAGTTCGGCGTGAGGTTCTCTCTCGATCGCCCCGACCACTGGGTCTGGGCGATCACCTTCGAGCTTGCAATCCGCTCCCGCGAAGCAGCTTTACCGATGCGTCTCGACGTCCACCGTGGGGGACGGGGAAAAGCTAGACCGAAACCGTCACGCGCAGGAAAGTGGCAGGGATGGAAGTGAAATCCGGGCGCGAGCTCTTGTTCTGCGCCGCGAACAGCGCTTCTAGCTCGCGTTGCAGGTCGACCTCCTTGCCGTTCTTCGACGCAGCTTCGAACGCATTCATGGTGGGTCCGTAATAGGTGCGGAATACGTTCAGGAACGCCGCGGGCGCGCCGTCGTAGTTGAACGTGTAGGTGTCTCGCTGAACCGAAATCTTGTCGCGCGCCGCACCTGCGGCTTCGAAGCGTTCCACCACGTTGCTCTCCACGCCCCACGTCATCGGGCTGATGAAGCCGTCCGGCGGCGGCGGGGAATAGGCCGCGCTGATTTTCAGGATCGATGCAACCAGCGTTGGATCGTCGGGAATCCAGTTACCCATCACGATGCGTCCACCCGGCTTGGTGACACGCACCATCTCGCGCGCCACGTCGAACGGCCGCGGGGCAAACATCGCACCGAAAATGGTGACGACGAGATCGAAGCTATGCTCCGCGAGACCATCGAGATTACATGCGTCACCCTCCCGGAAGCACAGATTGGCGAGCCCCAGCGCCTGCGCGCGCCGATTTCCGGCGGCCACTAGATTGGCGGCGATATCGACGCCCAGCACATCGGCGCCGCGCTTTGCCGACGGAACCGCGGTAGTGCCATCTCCACAGCCAAGGTCCAATACTTTCAAACCAGGACGCACGCCGATGCTATCGATCAGCGCCTCGCCGCTGTCGCGCATGGTCGCGGCGAGCTGTGTGAAATCGCCTTTTTCCCACAACGCCTTGTTCGGATTCATGTCTTTGGTCTCTCCTGGCCTGCTTGAGCAAAGGCAGCATACGCCGTCGATTCGTCCCAGTCCGCATGCAGGGCGGCGTTGACCCGGCTATCTGAACGAGCCAGAGCAGCCGCGGCGCAATTGGCCGGTCTTCGGCGGCTCCGCGCCGGTGGTCAAACTCGCGAAGCAGGAGAACGACAATGCAGAATCGGCACGGCGATTTCATCTGGCATGAACTGATGACCAACGACACCGACGGCGCGCGCGAATTTTATTCTGCCGTCGTGGGCTGGGACAGCGAAGCCAAAAGCGCTGCACCAATGAATTACCGAATGATTTCCGCGTCCGACGGGCGCCATTTGCGCTTCGACACGTACTCGTAGGCGTACTCGCCGCGCGCGTCAAAAAGCCGGCCCGGGCGCCCCAGGCCGGCTCCTGGCCGTTACCAGCGATCAGTTCCTGGCAAGCACGAACGCGCGCACTGCGCTCGCGTCGTAACCCAGTTCGCTGCCCCAGCCATCGGTGGCGAGCGAATCCACGTACAGATTTTCGCTGAAGCCGGCCACCTGGCAGCCGTCGGCAGCACAGCCCGCGGGCAGGTTCTGATTCATCAGGAAATCCACCGTCCTGACGACCGGGCTGCTGCTCGCGCTCACCGGCGTCCAGCCCTCGGAAATCACCGCATTGGCGCCCCGCACCACACCGAAGGCGTAGCTCGCGAAACCATGGGGATGGGCAGCGGTAAAGCCCATGGTCACGCTGTCACCGGGTTGATACTGAAGCACCCCGCAGCAGGGGTCGGCCGTAGCCACGCCAATGGTCGGCGCGGCGATGCCGGCGTAACAATGGTTGTTGTCCACATGCAGGGTGACGATCAGGCTGTTGCCGCTGACCAGCCCCAGACTCGTGGCGTCCACGGTGTGGATTTCCCCCGCGCTGTCGGGATCCTTCGGCACGGCAAACACGATGCCCAGCGCACCGATATCGACGGGCTGACCCTGGCCATCGAACAGCCGCACCTCGAGCTGGTACTTGCCGCTGGTGTCCGTTCCGTGGAGACCGCCGCCGGCGTCATAGGTCATTCCCGGCGCGATCTCGCGGGTGGGAAACTTGGCGCTCGCCAGATGCTCGCGGATCTCGTTGATGTCCGGCGGTACGTCCCAGACGCCGGATGGCGCCACCGAGGCGTAGGGAATCTTGAACAGGTGCGGCACCTTGTGGCCGGCTCCGTCGTCCACTGCCACGGGCCCCAGCTTCTCCGGCGACCACACCGGCATGTCGCCGGTCGGCGTCGGGACATCGTGGCGGTAATAGTGATGAACCTCCCCGATCAGTGGCAGGAAGCTGCCGCTGTCACCCTTGCGCCAGCCGATCTGGTAGTAGCGCACGCCCGCCGCTTCCAGCGCGGTGGAGAATTCCAGCCGCGGCAGCAGCAGCCCACCCCAGGGCCGCTCCACCGATGGGTTGGAGACTTCATCCTTCAGCAAACCACGATTGTTGTCGTCGACCACGGACTGCAAGTCTGTCGCGGTGCCATAGATATTGTTGAGACCACGCGCGCCGATGGCCATGAACGCCACCCAGCGATTCTTGCCGGGCGGACCGATCACCGGCGGGCAGGGCGCACAGGTATGTGCCCAAGGGCTCTTGGTGTAGAGCGTCACCTCGGTGCCACAGGGGTAGTTCCAGTGGGTGTGGCAGGCGATCGGAGTCGGCGCGTAAATGTACACGTCGAGCCAGCCGAACAGCTTCTGCCTGGCCTTGAAGTACAGATCGGGCTGATCGGGATTGTGGCAGCCCTTGAAAAACAGCGTGCGGAAATGCCCGCAATCGTCGGTAGTCGCGGTGGCAACCTTCTGCATGGTGACAAAGCGCGGATAAAACCAGCACAGCAGCGGGCGCAGGATTTCCGGATGCTTGAGCAGGCTGTCCTGGAATTGCAGGCGACTGCCAAGCTGCGCGGCCTGGCGCAGGCTCGCGGACTCTGGCACCAGGCGCAGCGCGCGCGACAGACCCGGGTCGCCAGCGGGGGGCTGCGCGCTCACCACCTGCGCCATGGCGGCACGGGCAAAGGGTGCCGGATCGGGACCGGGAATGGGCTCCGGGATCGGCAGCGGAATGCGCTCGAGCACGATGTCGCGCAGCCGGTCGATGTCGATTTCGGGCAGCCTGGGCAGGATGAGCCACAGCGGATCGACCTCGTACACCTCGACGGTGGCATTGCACACC
>DASUDS010000059.1:0-4453 GCA_036275455.1 Porticoccaceae bacterium | reverse complement strand
GGCCCAGCAGTCGGCCATGGGCGTGTAGCCGCCGCTGGCACGCTCCTCGGCGAGGAATGCACGGACTTCCTCGCGCAACTGGCGTGCCGCGGGCGGCATGGTGACCCGGGGAAAACGAAACCGGCTGGTGGACATCTGGTGACTGCTCCCTCTCGCTATGAGCGCTGGCGGATGACTGATGGCGGCGGACCGGGCCGCCACGCCCTCAGCCGCCGATCAAAATGGCCTTCTCTTCGGTGTACTCGACCAGCCCGCTGGCGCCCCATTCTCGCCCATTGCCGGACTTCTTGTAGCCGCCGAACGGTGCCGCGAAACTGAACGCCGGGCCATTGACCTTGACCTGACCGGCGCGCAGCTGGCGGGCGATGCGCATCTGGGTCTCACGGTCTTCCGCCCAGACGCCGCTGGAGAGGCCGAACTCGGTGTCGTTGGCGATGCGGATGGCCTCGTCCTCGTCGCGGTACTTGATCAGGCAGAGCACCGGGCCGAAGATTTCCTCACGGGCGATGGCCATGTCGTTGGTGACATCGGCAAACACCGTCGGCTTGACGTAGGCGCCGCGGGTCAGGCCCTCGGGGCGCTCGGTGCCTCCGGCGACCAGGCGCGCACCTTCCGCGACGCCCTTCTCGATGTAGCGCACCACGCTCTCGCGGGCCCGCATGGAGCTCAACGGACCCAGGAAACTGCCCTTGTCGGTGGGATCGCCAACCTTGAGCGAATCGGCAACCGTTTTAGCCACCTCGACCGCCTCCTCGTACTGGTCTTCGTGGACCAGGATGCGGCTCAGCTGCACGCACATCTGCCCGGAATTGAACATCGAGTCCTTGACCACGTATTTGATCGCCTTGGCGACATTGGCGCCGGGCGCCACCACGAAGGGGGATTTGCCGCCCAGCTCCTGGCACACGCGCTTGACGTCAGCGGCGGCGGCTTTGGCGATCTGCACGCCCACCTCGGTGGAGCCGGTGAAGGACACCATGTCCACTTCGGGATGGGTGCTCAGGGCATCCCCCATCACCGAGCCGCGCCCAGTGACCAGGTTGAACACGCCGGCCGGCAGACCGACCTGCTCACAGACCTCGGCGAACACGAAGCAGGACAGCGGGGTCTGCTCGCTGGGCTTGAGCACCGAGGTACAGCCGGCGGCGAGCGCCGGGCCGACCTTGGCGATCACCTGGAACAGCGGAAAATTCCAGGGCGTGATGAAGGCGCATACGCCGATCGGCTCGCGCACCACCAGATAGCCGTTCTCCTCGCGCTCCTCTTCCATGGTGTGGGCCAGCGAGCCAAAGATCGACAGACCCTGGATCGGCCCGGTGACCTGGATGCCCTTGGCGAAATGCACCGGGATGCCCATCTCCTGGGAGATCATGCTGGCCAGCTCGTCGGTGCGCTCGGTGAGCTTGGCGCAGATCGCATCGATCAGTTGCTTGCGCTCGCTGGCCCGGGTGCGTGCCCAGGGCAGGAAGGCACGGCGCGCCGCGCGGACCGCCAGATCGACGTCCCCGGGATGGGAGCTCGGCACCTTGGCGAAGGGCTCCTCGGTAGCCGGATTGACCAGTGTCGAGTATTCGCCGCTGCTGGCCGCCACCCAACGGCCGTCGATGAAAATCTTGTCGTACTGAATCATGGCTCGGCTCCTGTCATCGGTCTGCTGTTATCGGTTTGCTGCTATCGGTTTGCTGCTATCGGTCTGTGGTTATCGTGAAGGGAAAAAGCCGCGCTCAGGAAAGGCCCAGGCGCGGCCGCAGGAAGGCTCCGATCTTGGCAATGGCGTCGTCGGCCTCGGGCGCGTTGCCCGCCATGAACTGAAACACGTGCTGCATTTCCGGAAACACCTGTAGTTCGACTTCCACGCCGGCCGCCTTGGCGCGGGCGGCGAAGCGCTCGCTGTCGGAGAGCAGACTCTCGTAGGCGCCAACCTGCACCAGCGTGGGAGGGAAACCCTTGAGATCTGCATGCAACGGGTTGGCGAAGGGGTCGGTGCGCGAGCCCTTCTCGCCCAGGAAGGCCGCGCTCATGCCCTCCAGCACGCCCGGCGCCACCAGCAGGTCCTTGTCAGCGTTAGTCTTCATGCTCTCGCCCTTGCCTTCCATGTCGTACCAGGGCGAGATCGGCGCGCAGGCCGCCGGTAGCGGCAGCCCCTTGTGGCGCGCGTAGAGAATCATGGTGGTGCACAGGTTGCCGCCCGCGGAATCGCCGGTGGTGCCGATGTGCTCGGGCTTGAAGCCCTGCTCGAGCAGCTTGCCATACACAGCCACGGCTTCCTCGACGATCCCCGGATGAGGATTTTCCGGCGCCCGGGTGTAATCCAGGGTGAAGGTCGGACAACCCACTGCCTTGGCCAGATGGCCGTACATCTTGCGGTGGCTCTTGCTCGAACCGACCACGAAGCCGCCACCGTGGCAGCAGATCACCACCCGGCTCTGATCGGCGCCGTCGGGCGTCGCCCAGACGCCGGGCACGCCGGCGATGGTCGCCTCGCGAAACTGCACGCCCTCTGGCATGGACGACAGATCGCCCCAGCCATCGAACAGCTCGCGGAGCTGATCGAGCGGCATCTCGCTGCCGCCAAGCTTGCCCTGCCACGCACGATACAGGTCGTCCATCCGTTGCGCTTCTTTACTGGCCATGACTATCACTCTCCTGGGTACGATGATCGGTTGCGCGGCTGCCAGCGACAGCGCAGCGGGAAGCCTGGGCTGGACGCATCCTGGGCTGAACGCATTCTGAGCTGGACGCGTCCTGGATCGGACGCATCATAGAAGCGCCCTTGTCGGCACGGCAACACCGCCGATCAGCCAGGGCCGGCGACGATGCCGCCGTCGTGCAGATGCCCGATTTCGGCCGCGGAAAGGCCCAGTTCTTCGGCCAGGATCTGGTCCGTGTGTTCGCCCAGACGCGGCGCAGGCGCCACGGGTGCGCGCGCGCAGGCGGCGAAATTCAATGGGCTGCCCGGCATCAGGTAGCGGCCAATGCCCGGTTGCTCCACCTCGGCGAACAACGGGTTCGCCGTGGAACATTCGGGATCGGCGGTGACCAGCTCGCGCACCGTCTGGTACTTGCCCCAGCACACGCCCTGTTCGTCCAGCGCGGCGCGCACCTGGGCAAAGTCGCGTGCCGCAAACCAGGGTGCGAACAGTGCGGTGATTTCCTCGCGGGCGCGGAAGCGATTGCCCTCTTCGGCAAGGTCCAGGCCGAGCCGCTCACCGAGGCGATCCAGCTCGGCACCGAGGCCGGTGGCCTTGCGCAGCGCACTCCACTGATTGCCGGTGAGGCCGACCACCATCAGGCGTTGCCCATCGACGGTCGCGAAATCCTTGCCGTAGGCGCCGAACAGAAAGTTGCCGCAGGCTTCGCGTTCGCCCTGCAACTGAGCTTCGGCGAGATAACCCAGGTGGCCCATGGTGGCGAGCGCGACGTCGGCCAGTGCCAACTTCACCAGCTGCCCCTGCCCGGTCCTGCGGCGATGGCGTTCGGCGGCGAGCAGGCCGAGCGCCAACGTCTGGCCGGTGATCAGATCCCAGGCGGCGAGCACATGGTTGACCGGCTCGCGGCCGTCGCCGGTGAGCCAGGGCATACCCACCTGGGGATTGACCGTGTAATCCACCGCGCTGCCGCCGTGGCGATCGCCGGTCAGATTCACGTAGATCAGATCCTCGCGCTGGCGGCGCAGGCTGTCGTAGGAGAGCCAGCCCCGTGCGGGAAAATTGCTGATGAACAGTCCCGCATCCTCACCGGGCGCGGCGATCAATCGGGTGAGCAGTTCCTGCCCCTCGGGCTTGCGGAAATCCACCGCGATGGAGCGTTTGCCCTTGTTGAGCCCGGCCCAGAACAGGCTGCTACCGCGCGCATCCACCGGCCAGCGGCGGTAGTCGAGGCCGCCGCCGATCAGATCGAAGCGGATCACGTCGGCACCGAGCTGGGCGAGCGTCATGGCCCCCGAAGGCGCCGCCACGAAGGCCGCGCCCTCGACCACCCGCAATCCGGACAGGATCTGGTCCAAGGCGCCCCCTCAGCCGACGTCGGCGAAGCCGTTGTCGATCACCACCAGGTCGCGCTCCACCACGCGGCACTGAAACGCGACGCCCTGCGTCAGTCGCCAGATGTCGGTGCGGATGGTCTCGCCCGGATAGACCGGCGCCGAGAAGCGCGCCTTGATGCGCCGAAAGCGCGTCACGTCGTAGTCGCAGCAGCTGCGCAGCAGCGCATGGCCGGCGACGCCGAAGGTGCACATGCCGTGCAGGATGGGCCGGTCGAAACCGCCCTGGCGCGCCACCGTCGGGTCGGCGTGCAGCGGGTTGTAGTCGCCGGACAGGCGATAGATCAGCGCCGCCTGGGGCAGCGTCGGCAGCACGCAGGACAGATCCGCAGCGCGCTCCGGAATCGCCTGGGACTCCGGCGTCGCCGCGGTGCTGCCACCAAAGCCACCGTGGCCGCGGGCCATGGTGTT
>DASUDS010000058.1:0-2068 GCA_036275455.1 Porticoccaceae bacterium | reverse complement strand
GTCTGGACGAGGCTGTGGAACAGGGTAAAGGCCGCGCCGGTGCCGCCGAACTCTTCCGGATAGTTGAGCCCCAGCACGCCCGCCGCCGCCGCCTTGCGGTGCAGCTCGCGCGGCAGTTCGCCGGCGGCTTCCCACTGATCGACATGGGGGGTGATTTCCTGCGCGACAAAGCGGCGCACCGTATCGCACACCGCCTCGTGGCTTTCGTCATAATGCGGCGAGCGCGAACGCCACTGGTCGAACAACGGCGTTTCCATTTTGCGCTTCTCCTAAAGCCTGGGCAGCGTCACTCCGCGCTGGCCCATGTATTTGCCGGCGCGATCGCCATAGCTCACTTCGCACGGTTCGTTGCCCTTGAGGAACAGGAACTGGCAGGCGCCCTCGTTGGCATAAATCTTGGCCGGCAAGGGCGTGGTATTGGAAAATTCCAGCGTCACATGGCCTTCCCATTCGGGCTCGAGCGGGGTGACGTTGACGATGATCCCGCAGCGGGCATAGGTGCTCTTGCCCAGGCAGATCACCAGCACATCGCGCGGGATGCGGAAATATTCGACCGTGCGGGCCAGGGCAAAGCTGTTGGGCGGAATGATGCAGCAGTCGGTCTTCATGTCGACAAAGCTGTCATCCGAGAAGTTCTTCGGATCGACCACCGCGGAATGGACGTTGGTGAAGACCTTGAACTCGTCGGCCACCCGCGCGTCATAGCCATAGCTGGACAGGCCATAGGAAATGCACCCGTCGCGCTGCTGCCGCTCGACGAACGGTTCGATCATGCCCGAATGCCGGGCTTCGTTACGGATCCATTTGTCAGAGAGAATCGCCATGGACGGGTGATTGCCCAAGGCGAGCGGGGCATCAAGGGTCAGACCCCGTGATATTCCCGGTACCAGCGCACAAAGTTGGGGACACCCACCTCGATGCTCGTCGTCGGGGCATAGCCCAGATCGCGGCTGATCGCGGTGATGTCGGCATAGGTCTTGTGGACGTCGCCCGGTTGCATCGGCAGCATCTGCATTTCGGCCTTCCTGCCGATTGCCTCTTCGATGAGGCCGATCACCTTCATCAGGGGTTCGGACTTGTTGTTGCCGATGTTGTAGAGCGCGTGCGGTTTCACGCTGCCGCCGGCCTTTTCGGCGCCATCGTCGGCCGGGGCATGATCAAGGCAGGCCACCACCCCGGCGATGATATCGTCGATATAGGTGAAGTCGCGGTACATATCGCCGTGGTTGAACACCGGGATCGGCTCTCCGGCGAGGATCCGGCGGGTGAAGTTCCACAGCATCATGTCGGGCCGGCCCCAGGGGCCGTAGACGGTAAAGAAGCGCAGACCCGTGAGCGGCGTGCGGAACAGGTGGGCGTAGGTTTCGCTCATCAGCTCATCGGCACGCTTGGTGGCGGCGTAGAGCGAGACCGGGTGATCGACCCGGTCCTCGACCGCGAAGGGCAGCTTGGCATTGCCGCCATAGACCGAGCTGGATGAGGCATAGACCATGTGCTGAACCGCGCGATGCCGCGCGAGTTCGAGCAGGTTGACGTGCCCGGCCAGGTTGCTGGCGACATAGGCCTGCGGGTTTTCCAGGCTGTAACGCACCCCGGCCTGGGCGCCGAGGTGGACGATCCGGTCGATCTCGAAGCCGGCAAGCGCCGCCTCGAGCGCGGCCATTTCGGAAAAGTCCACCTGGTGGAAGGCAAAGCGGTTGCCGCCCGCATCGTGCAGGGTCTGCACCCGGTCGCGCTTCAGGCTGACCTGGTAATAGTCGTTGAGGTTGTCGATCCCGACAACCACGTCGCCGCGCGCCAGCAGCTGCTGGGCAAGGGCATGTCCGATGAATCCGGCCGCGCCGGTAACGAGAACGCGCATCGCATTGTTCCTAGAGCGCGCGTCTTATTTCATGGTTAACACTTGAGGTGTTAGGGAAATCCGCATGACAGAGCCTGCCAAGATCCTCGTGGTGTTCGGGACCCGGCCCGAAGCGATCAAGCTGTTTCCGGTGGTTGCCGCGCTGCACGCCGATCCGCGGCTCGAGCCGGTGGTCTGCGTTTCCGCGCAGCACCGCCAGATGCTCGA
>DASUDS010000057.1:0-25837 GCA_036275455.1 Porticoccaceae bacterium | reverse complement strand
CGCGCCGCCCCGGCATAGAGCTCCGGGTCAGCAAGTTCGGCATCCACCCCGGCCAGCTCCTCGTTGAGCCGATCCAGCGCCAGCACCAGCTGCGCCGCGCGCTCGCGCAACGGGCGCAGTTCCGCACGGCGCTCGGCTTCCCGGCGGCGCTGATCGCGGCGGCCCTGCGGGACCGCGAGCGCGGCATCGTCGGCCGGGCGTGGCGTCTGGGTCAGTCGTTGGCGGTAGTCCGCCAGGTCGCCGTCGAAGGGCGTCACCGTGCCCGCGGCCACCAGCCAGTAGTCGTCGACCGTGGTGGCGAGCAGGTGGCGATCGTGGGAGACCAGCACCAAGGCGCCGCGATAATCCTGCAACGCCAGGGTGAGCGCGGCGCGCATGTCCAGATCGAGGTGGTTGGTGGGCTCGTCGAGAAGCAGCAGTCCGGGCGCCCGCCAGGTCAGCAGCGCCAGCACCAGCCGCGCCTTTTCGCCACCCGACAGCGGCGCCACCGGCGCGGTGGCGCGATCGCCAGGAAAGCCGAAGCCCCCGAGAAAATCGCGCAGCCGCTGCTCGGGCGCCCTGGCGTCGAGGCGCTGCAGGTGGGCGAGCGGGCTCGCGGCGGGATCGAGCTGTTCCAGCTGGTGCTGGGCGAAGTAGCCCACCTCGAGCTGCTCGGCGGTCAAGCGCTCGCCGCCAATGGGCTCCAGCTCGCCGGCCAGCACCCGCACCAGCGTCGACTTGCCGGCGCCGTTGGCGCCGAGCAGGCCGACACGATCGCCGGGCGCGAGCTGCAGGGACACGCCCTTCAACACCGGAGTAGCGCCGTAGCCAAGCCCGGCCTCGTGCAGGCTGAGCAGCGGATTCGCGGTGCGCGCAGGCTCCGGAAAGCGGAAGCGGAACGGGTTCTCGGCCTGCACCGGGGCCACCAGTTGCAGCCGCTCCAGCGCCTTGAGCCGGCTCTGCGCGGCGCGCGCCTTGCTGGCCTTGGCGCGAAAGCGATCGACGAACTGCTGCATGTGGGCGATGGTGCGCTGCTGTTCGGCGTGCGCGGCCTGCTGACCGGCCAGGCGTGCGGCGCGCTGACGCTCGAAGTCGCTGTAGCCGCCGCGATAGTGGTGCAGGCGGTGGTGCTCGATGTGCAGTACCTCGCCGATCACCGCATCGAGAAAGTCACGATCGTGGGAGATCACCAGCAGGGTGCCGGGATAGGCCTGTAGCCAGGCCTCCAGCCACACCACCGTCTCCAGATCCAGGTGGTTGGTCGGCTCGTCGAGCATCAGCAGATCGGACGGGCACATCAGCGCCCGGGCCAGCGCGATGCGCACCCGCCAGCCGCCGGAAAATTCCGCAGCCGGGCGCTGCTGATCGGCGGTCGCGAAACCCAGCCCCGCGAGCAGCGCCCCGGCACGGGCCGCGGCGCTGTAGCCATCCACCTGCCGGTAGTGATCGTGGGCACGCGCAATGGCGGTGCCATCACCACCGGCCTCGGCCAGCATCAGCTCCCGTTCGGCAGCCCGCAGCAGGGGATCGCCATCGAGCACCAGATCCAGCGCGCTGCGGCCAAGATCGCCAAGCTCCTGCGCCATGTGCGCCAGGCGCCAGTCGGCGGGCACCGATACGGCGCCGGTGTCCGCGGTCAGCTCACCGCGCAGCAGCGCAAACAGCGAGCTCTTGCCGCTGCCGTTGGCGCCGATCAGGCCGATGCGGTGGCCGCTGAACAGGGTTACGGAGGCGTGCTCCAGCAGGGCTTCACCACCGCGGCGGAGCGAGACATCGGTGAGCTGAATCAAGCAGGAGGCTCCGCTGCGCCGCAGCGGCGCATTTGCCGGGTGGCTAGTGCTGGCGCAGCAGCGGGCGCACCACCGCCGCAACGCGCTCGGGGGTGCAGTGCAGGTACAGGGATTTCTTCAGCCATTGCGGATCCGGATAGTACGAAAACAGGAACTGCCCGTGTTTCATGTTCTCGATCACCCGGTTGGCGATGTTCGGTCGCACCGCGGGGCAGCCGTGGCTGCGCCCGATGCCACCCTTGAGGTGGATCCAGATCGGATCCACGTATTCGGCGGAGTGGATCACGATCTTGCGCTTGCGCGCCAGGTCGTTGACGCCCGGCTCGAGGCCATCCATGCGCAGTGAAAGCCCGAAGTTGCCATAGTAGGTTTCCGCAGTGCGAAACAGGCCCAGGCTCGACTTGCGGCTGCCGAATTCGTTGGAAAAGCGGGTGGCGAATTCATCACCCGACCCGCGCCCGTGGGCGACATGGTCCTCGACCAGCAGGCGGCGCCGGTCGAGGTCGAAGATCCACAGCCGCTGCTTGCTCGACGGCAGCGAGAAATCGATCACCGCGAGCCGCTGCGCCGGCTCGACGCCGCTGGCCACCGCGCAGTTCATCGCGCCGACCGCCTTGCCCAGCACCTGCCGGTCGATCGCCGGAGCAGCACTGGCCAGCGCGCCGATCAGACGCTCGGCACCCCTGTCGGCATGCACTGCGGCTGGGGCCACCAACAGGATCGTCAGCAACAGTCGCAGCGTCGCTACCACGGAACTCGGGCCCCAGACTCGAAGTGCGCAAACTGTAGCAGGCGCACGCGGCGAGCAGAACAACTCCAGCTCGGGTCGCAAGGCCACGGGAAGGAAAATGGTGCCGGAAAGAGGATTTGAACCTCCGACCAACGCATTACGAATGCGCTGCTCTACCGAGCTGAGCTATTCCGGCGGGTGGGAAAGTCTACTGCGCTGCCTTGGGGCTGTCACCCGCGCCGGCCTTGGCGCGCCGCTCGCGTTCCAGTGCGATCAGGTAGTCGGCGACATCCAGCATGCCCTGGTGGCCGCCGGTCATCCGCGCGGTGATTCGATATTTGCCTTCCAACACCAGCTCCGGGGTGCCGGCAGATTTGTAGCTGCGCTGGCGAGCGTCGGCCTGACGTACCGCGCTGGCGACACCAAAGGAATTGAAGGTCTTGTGGAACGCGTCCTCGTTGACGCCGTTGGCGACGAAGATCTTGGCGATGGCATCTTCGTTGGCGAGCTTGTCCTGCTTCACGTTCATGGCGTCGAACAGCGCCTTGTGGACCTTGTCCTGCACGCCCAGCGCCTTGGCGGTGTAGTAAGCGCGTGCATGCAGCTCCATGGTCGGATGCCAGATCGCCGGGCTGCGCACCAGGACCACGTCGTCGGCGAGTTTCTCCTGCCATTTTTCGAGCAGGGGCTCAAAGGTGAAGCAGTGGCCGCAGCCGTACCAGAACAGCTCGGTGACCTCGATCCTGGCAGGATCGGCGGTGCGCACCGGCGTATCCAGCAGCTCATAGTGCTTGCCGGCCACGTACTCGGCACCTGCCGCTGGCAACACCACGGCCAGCAGGAGCGCGGCAAACAGGCTGTACGCTGATTTCATGGGTTGCTCCCCTGAAGTTGGCAATGGCGACCGGGCGCCAGGCTCAGCCGCGAGTTCCCTTCGATCGAGTCCCGAGACAGCTGCTGGCGCACCGAGACGGCCACTTGATCATCGAGACAGCTACTTGATCATCGAGACAGCTATTTCAGCCCCGAAATGTAGTTGGCCAGAGCATCGATTTCCTGGTCGTTGAGATGGGCCGCGACACCGCGCATCACTCCGTTCTCATCATTTACCCGCGCGCCCTGCCAGGCAGCATCGTGGGCGCCGTCACGGAACGCGCGCAACTGCTTGGCTACGTAAGCGGCATGTTGCCCGCCCAGCTCGGGATAACCCGCCGGAGCGTTGCCGTTGCCGACCGGCGAATGGCACCCGGTACAGGCCGGCACCCCGGTTTCGAGGTTGCCGGCGCGATAGATCTTCTCGCCCAGCGCCAGCGACTTGGCATCGTCCTTGGCGCCGGCCCAGTTGCGCGGCTGCGCGGCATAGTAGGCGGCGATGTCGGCGAGATCTGCGGCAGACTTGCCGTTGAGCTGTCCCGTCATCTCGACCACGGTGCGCTGCCCGGACTGGATGTCGCGCAACTGCTTGAGCAGATACTTCTCGCCCAGCCCCGCGAGGTTCGGGAAATTGGCCGCGGCGCTGGCACCCTTGGGACCATGGCAGGCGGCACAGGCAGCGGCTTTGGCCGCGCCGGCAGCGGCGTCGCCGCCCGCCAGCAGGGGACCAGCGAAACCGAGCGCAATGGTCGCGGACAGCCACAGCAGGATTTTTCTCGTCATCTTCACATCGCTCGAGTTGGCTACAATGGAACGTCCCACCGGGATCCCGGCGGGGCAAAAGTATATACCAATCCCTTGGCCAGACCTGCCTGGAGCCAGCCAACCAGACGCTCGGTTGTTCTGGATCAGACGCCGTACCGGAGCCCACCCAGCCCCGCACCCGCCAGCCCTACCGGGAGTCAGCAATGGCCGATCATCACGCCGCCACCAACACGTCGACCGGCTCGGGAGCGGGAGGCGAACCCGATCCCAGGGCACGCTTTCGCGGCGCACATTTCCTCAAGAGCGCGGCGATGCTGGTCGATTGTCCTTCCGACCGCGGTGCCGAGGTGGCCTTCGCGGGCCGCTCCAATGCCGGCAAGTCGAGCGCCCTCAACGCGCTCACTGGCCACAGCAAGCTCGCCCGCACCAGCAAGACGCCGGGGCGTACCCGGCTGCTCAACTTCTTTGCGCTTGGCGCGGAACAGCGCCTGGTGGATCTGCCCGGCTATGGCTATGCCCGCGTACCCAAGGCGATGAAAGCCGAATGGGATCGCCACCTCGCCGCCTACCTGCAGGACCGGCGCTCGCTGCGCGGCCTGGTGCTGCTGATGGACATCCGCCATCCGCTGCAGGATTTCGATCGACACTTGCTGTACTGGGCGCAACAGGCCGACCTGCCCGTCCACTTGTTGCTCACCAAGGCCGACAAGCTCAACCGCGGCCCCGCACAGGCGACGCTGCTGGGCGTGCGCCGCGAGCTGGCCCGGCAGGGACAGTCCGCCGTCACCGCGCAGACGTTTTCTGCGCATGCCGGGAGTGGGCTGGCCGAACTGGCGGCCAAACTGAACGAATGGCTGGACGCATCAGGCTGACTGCCTGCGGTTCTGCCGCCGCTGCGCATCGTTTTCGATACGCAGCTGCACCACCATGGAAGCGGCCCGGCCGACATCCGACACCCGCACCAACGAGTGGAGGAGCTGGGTGAGCTGCTCCAGTTCGCCTAGGCGAAAGATGGCGACGATGCCCGCCAGTTGATGGCAGGACTCACGCGCACCATCCTGATTGCCGTTGCTCAAGGCGCTATCGACGACGCTCAGCAACCGGTCGATTTCGTCGAAATAGGCTTCGCGCGACAATTCCGCACGGCTGCCGAACCAGGCCGCCGGGAGCATGCCGCTGCGCCCGGATAGCGTGAGCATGGTCTCCAGCAGCAACTGCTCGTCGAAGGGCTTGCCCAGTACCCGGGCCACGCGCACCAGGGACAGTTCCCGGCCGATATCGAGCGCCTGATCGGCAGTCAACACGATGACCGGCGTGTCGGCATTGCATCCACCCGGTTGTTGAAGCTGCCGCAGCGCTTCCACGCCGGTGATCTCCGGCATGTGGAGATCGAAGAGAAGCAGGTCAAACCTGCGCGCCTGGCAAATCTCGATGGCCGCGCGACCATCGGCGGCCTCCAGGTAATCACACCCCGTACGGGCCAGCAGTTTGTTGAGCAACAGGCGACTCAGGGGGTTGTCCTCGACCACCAGCACCCGCACCCCGGAGAGGTCAGCCGCCTGCGCGACACCGCGGTCGGACAGACGCGGCCAGAGGGCATTGCGCAACTCTTCCAGGCCGCCAGGCTTGCCGAGCCACCGCACATGGTCCTGACCGCGCACCAGCTCGGCCGGGATATCCTCGTGGAGGGCCGCGAGCGGCACCTGGATCGCGATCGGGCAACGCAGCTCGTCGATCACATGGCGCAACACGGCCAATTGGGCGGATACCGGCTCGGACAGCGACCAGTTGACGTTCAATGCCGCGATCGGGCGGCTGGCGAGAACGTCGATCAGGTCGTCGAAACTGCCCACGCAGACCACCTCCCGAAAGAGGCGTTGCAACAGGGCGCAGGCGGCATCGCGACCAATCTGCGTACTATCGAACACCACCGCGGTACCCGGCTGCGGCGCAGCCGGCGGTGGCACCGCGCTCTGCCACCGGCAGGGCAGTTCAACGCGAAATTCGCTGCCGATACCAAGCTGGCTGTCGAGCGCGATGCGACCGCCGAGCATATCCACATGCTGATGGGTGATCGCCAGCCCCAATCCCGAGCCACCGAAGCGCCGCGCGATGCCCGAATCCCCCTGTTGGAAGGCGTCGAAAATCTGCTCTCTCTGTTCCGCCGCGATGCCGACCCCGGTATCCCTCACCAGGATTTGCAGCCAGCCGTCCGCGAGCCGTGTGCAACGCACCTGGACATGACCGACAGTGGTAAATTTCACCGCGTTGCCCACCAGGTTGTTGACGATCTGGCGCACTGCGCTCACATCGCTGACCGGACAATCGCTGAGCTCGCGATCGATCTCCAGATAAACCTCGACGCCCTTGCCGTGGGCGATGGGCGCCAGCAGGCGCACCGTGTTTTCCAGCGCATCGAACAAGTCGAACGGCGCCAGCTCCACGCGCTGGACCCCGGATTGCAACCGCGCGAATTCCAGAATGTCATCGATCAGCGCCATCAGCGACAGGGACGCCGTGTCGATGATGCGGCAGTAATTGCGTTCCGCGGCATCGGGCAGGGAGCTTTCCAGCAGTCGCACGAAACCCTGAATCGAAGTCAGGGGCGTGCGCAATTCGTGACTCATCCGCGCCAGAAAATCACTCTTGGCGAGATTGGCCGCCTCGGCTTTCTCGGTGGAAAGCTCCAGATCGAGGTTCTTGTCGCGCAGCTCTGCGAGCGTGGCGCGCAGGCCCCAGGTAGCCTGCGCAACCTGCCGTTCCAGCTCGCGCTGGTTTTGCGCCACCGTCTCGCCCAGGTGGTTGATCCCCTCCGCCAGCTCGGCCAACTCGTCGCTGGTGGTGGCCTGCGCCCGGGCTCCGAGATCACCGCCGCGCAAGCGGGCCACGACATCGGTCAGCCGGCGCACCGGGGCCACCACCGAGCCGGCCAGCACCAGGGACATCAACAGTGCACTGCCCAGCACCACGGCACCGATGCCAACACTGGTGACCACAATGGTGTCTTGCGCGCGCCTCGCCTCCTCGAGGTCGAGCGCCACCACCACCCAGCCCAGCAGGTTGCCCCTGCGCGGCATTTCCCAAGTGGTCACGTAGTCATTGACACCCCAGTCGCGTGCGTAAACCACGCGCTCGACCAGCAGCGCACCACCAACCTCGCGCGCCTGTTCACCCAGGTCATCGCGCGCATCGAAGTCCTGCGCGCGGCGCGGGAAGCCCGGACTCGCATGCAGCACCCGGCGGTCCTGGTCGAGAAATGCCACCCCCAGAATTCCTGGCACGGACTGGATATCCGTCGCGGTGCTGGCCAGCACCGCTGGATCCTTGGCGAACAGCGCGAAATCCAACGTGTTGGCGAGATACTCCGCCGTGCGGACCCCGAAGCTTTCGGTTCTTTGCAACAGGTCGTTTTGTCGGCTGAAGATCGCATAGGAGGTGAACAGCACCGTCGCGAGCAACAACGGCAGCGAACCGATCAGCAGCAGCCGAACCTGGAGACGCCCGGCAATTGCTCGCCACAGCCGCTTCACGGCCGTCCCTCCAGAATGGCGTCGATCCGCTGCCGACAGACGGCTTCATCGGGCACTTCAATACCCAGCGCCTGCGCGACATCCCTGTTGATGGCCAGACTGTAGCGACGCGGCAACCGCATCTCCCGTGGCAAGCCACCGGCAGTGAACCCGGCAGCAATCAGTTCGGCGCCTTCTCGACCGACGTCCTCGGGCGCGGTAAATACCGACGCCAGGGCACCGGCACGTACATAGGCATTGGAAAAGGCAATCACCGGCGTGCGCGCACGAAAGCTCAGCTGGAGCAGCCACTTGGCCATCGCGCTGTTGAAGTCTGCGTTGTCCGGTACCACCAGTACCGCATCGGCAACCCGGACCAGCGGCGACAACACCGCCAGCGGATTGTCGTTGGCATCGAGAGTGCCGATCAGCGGTTCGAAGCCGAGGCCCTCGGCTTCATCGCGCACCGCCTCCAGATGCCGCCGTCCCACCGGGCCGAGGACGATAGCCAGTGCGCGGGCCTTGGGCAGGAGCGCACGTGCCAGAGCCACCAAATGCACTGGTGGCTGGTCCAGTACCAGTGCGGAATGCTGCGTCAAACCCGGATCCCGGGCCACCTGTTGCAGCCAATCGTCACGGGTGACGAACAGGTGCAATGCACCGCGCCCGGCAGGGATGGCCCGCGTCGCCCCCAGGGCCTTCGATCCGATCGCAACCAGGAGATCGGCCTCACCCCCTTCCGCCAGGGCCTTGCCGGGATCGGTGTGCGTCCGCACCACCGCGTCGGGGCGCAGCTCTGTCAGGCGGTCGCGCAGGCTGGTGAGCGCCTCTCCGTAATAGGGCGCTTCGTCGGCGAGTATCACTTGAATCTCCGCCGCCATCCCCGGCACTGACCCGGCGAACAGCAAGACACAGGCGCGGAGCAGGCCGCGACACCCCCGCCGCAGTCGCGCCCATCGCTGCTGTTGCCGTTCCTTCCCGTTACGCATTCCCTGCCCGCTTTCCCAATATTTCATTCACTGATCGCCGGGCGATCCCCTCCGATCACCCGGCTGGCATGCGCACACCGCTACCGCTCCCTAACCGCAGTCGTGCAATCCCGCCAACCGCACCGCAGGTTTCGCGCCCCGCTCGGCCGCCACTCGAATCAGTCCGGCAGATCGATCTTGGCGCGCAGATAGAAGGCGGTTTCGAATCGGTTTTCACGGTTGAACTCGCGATAATCGCCGCCGATATTCTGCGCCACCAGCTGCAACTGACCGGGGCTCGTGCCAAGTTGAAAATGCCAGGTGACCTGGGCATCCACACGAGTGATTTCGCCGAACGGATCGCCGTTGCGCCAATCCACGCGACTCTGGTAATAGGCAAAAAGACCGCCATCGAACCGCTCCGACCAGCGGTGATTGAACAACAGCCCGCCCGAGTGGCGCGGCGCTCCACCATCGAAATCCCTGGTCTCGAAGGCGGGTTCGAAACGTTTGACATAGAAACTGTCGATGTCCTGATAAGCGTAGTGCAACCGCGCCCAGGTTCTCGGGCTCATCCGATAAAGGAGCTGGATTTCGGCGCCACTGGTATCCCAGTGCGAAAAGTTGTCACGCACCAGTCGCTGATCGTCGAAAAACGGCGGCACCGGCGGGATGCTTTCGAGGTAATCCTCCATGCCATCCTTGACGCTTTCGCGAAACAATTTGATGTCGAAATCGATGCCCAATTCGGGAAACCGGGCAAGATAGGCGAGTTCCAGGCTGTCGATGCGCTCGTCGTCCAGATCATCGGTACGGCGGATGTCATCCACGATGGCACCCTGCAGCAGGGCTACCTGGCGCTCATCGGCCTCGGTGATCGAGGGCGCGCGACGTCCCCGCGCGCGGCTCAAGCGCAGCGTCTGGTCGGGCACGAACTCGTAGGCGACGGATATCCGCGGCGACACCAGAACGCCCACCGAGGTCTTTTCCACCATGGTCCCGGCAGCCAACGACCAACGCTCCCAGGGCGTCCACTCGCCATGGCCAAACAGCCGGAACATCTGCTCGTCGTTTCTGCCCGTGTCGGCGGTAAAGAAAACGCTCTCGATCCTGTCCTGGCGGGCGCCGGCACCCCAGGACCAGGACAGTGAATCGGTGCGGCCACGCCGCAGTGCTTCCAGATCCAGGCGCTCCGACTCGATGGAGTGGAAGCCATCGATGTAATGCTGGTCAGGAAATCCCAGCAACCCCTCTACCTGCTCCGGGGTGATGCCCAGCAGGGTCGACAGGGGGCCGAAGTCACGCGTCCCGTTGGCGCGCAGATGGTTGCGG
This sequence comes from Porticoccaceae bacterium, assembly GCA_036275455.1. Classification (GTDB taxonomy): domain Bacteria; phylum Pseudomonadota; class Gammaproteobacteria; order Pseudomonadales; family Porticoccaceae; genus JAGPUQ01. The sequence goes on along the minus strand of DASUDS010000057.1, from coordinate 15,891 downwards.
TAGAAGGTGATCCGGAAGTCCTCACCGTCGCCCAGCTGCCGATCCCAGGCCAAGCGTTGAAACTGGCTGTAATCGCGGATGGGGATATACAGATCGAGGCGGTCGGCGTCGCCGAATTCGGTGTCGTGCCGACTGTATCCGCCATCGAAACTGAAGGTATCCACCAGCGTCGGGGTATAGGTGGTGCGCAGGCCGGCATTCCAGGTTTCCGCACCATCGTCGGGACCCAGCGCATTGAAATCGGGGAAACCGTCGTTGCGATCGAAGCCGAGCGACAGGCGATAGCCCAGCTCCCCCAGCTGGCCGCTGTTGCGCAACGACGCCTGCCGCGTGTTGCGATCGCCTCCGGTGACGCGCAACCGGGTGCCCTCGCCATCCAGCGGCGCCCGGGTGATGATGTTCACGGCGCCGCTGAAAGCGTTCGAGCCATGGGCGGCGGCACTGGGCCCGCGCACGATTTCGATGCGCTCGACATCGTCCAGATCGATGCCGAGCGTGCCCCAGAGCACGGTGGACTGGACCGGGTCGTAGACCGAGCGGCCATCCACCATCACCTCCAGATGATTGGGCAGATCCCGGCCCTGGCCGTGGTAATCCACGCCGTAGCGGTTCGCATTGGGGGCGTAGGACTGAAAGCCCGGCACCAGCCGAAAGACATCCGCCCAGTTCATGGCACCCGCAGCCCGCAGCATCTCGCCGGTGATCACCGTGGTGCTGGCGGGCGCACGCGCCGCCGTCTGCGGAAAATGGCTGACGATGCTGAGCTCGGGGATCGGTCCCAGCAGGTCGGTCGCGGACAGTCCACCGTCACTCGCCATGGCGGGAGCGACGGTCCCCGCCGTCAGGACAACGGCGAAAGCCCGGCGCACCAACCGCCGCTTGGCCTGCGCCACTGGCGAGCTGGCTACTGGCGGGCTACATGTACGAACGCTGTACACTGAAGGACACTCTCCCTGTTGCGGCATCCGGATTGTAACTGTCGACGACCCGGGTGACAGCCTCCCGCACTTTCTCCAGGACTCTCTCCGGCACCCGACGTTTCAAGTTCCAAAGCAATGCGCCAAAGCAGCGCGCTTGCCTGGGTACCAGCCGCTCTTTAGACTTGCGGCGATCTCCGAGTCAGATGCCCATGCCGGACAGTTTTCCCTCTGGTTCCGTTGGCCTGGTCACCCCCGCGCTGTTCCGTTTCGACACGCCGTTGGTGCTGAGCTGCGGCCGCACCCTGCCCGCCTTCGAGCTGATGGTGGAAACCTACGGTGAGCTCAATGCCACGCGCAGCAACGCGGTGCTGATCTGCCACGCGCTGAGCGGGCACCATCACGCCGCCGGCTTTCATGCGTCCGCGGACGCCCGGCCCGGCTGGTGGGACGACTACATCGGCCCCGGCAAGCCCATCGACACCGAAAAATTCCACGTGGTCTGCCTGAACAACATCGGCGGTTGTCACGGCAGCAGCGGCCCGCGCACCGTCAATCCCGATACCGGCAAGCCCTGGGGCAAGCATTTTCCTCCGCTGCGGGTGCGCGACTGGGTGAAGACCCAGGCGCTGCTGGCGGATCGCCTGGGCATCGATCAATGGGCCGCGGTGATCGGCGGCAGCCTGGGTGGGATGAACGCCATGCGCTGGGCCCTGGAATACCCGGAGCGGGTCCGCCACTGCATCGTCATCGCCTCGGCGATGAAGCTCACCGCACAGAACATCGCCTTCAATGAAATCGCGCGACGCGCCATCCGCTCGGACCCGGATTTTTGCGATGGCGATTTCGCCGCGCACGGACTGATACCACGCAGTGGCCTGGCGCTCGCGCGCATGGTGGGCCATGTCACCTATCTGTCCGACGCCCTGATGGGCGAGCGCTTTGGCCGCGAGCTGCGCTCCGGATCCTTTCAGCACGGGCAGGAAGTGCCGGTCCAGTTTGCCGTGGAAAGCTACCTGCACCATCAGGGCGAGAAGTTCGCCGAGACCTTCGATGCCAACACGTATTTGCTGATCACCAAGATGCTCGATTACTTCGATCTGGCGCGCGAATATGACGACGATCCGGTGCGCGCCTTTGCGCGCGCCCAGGCGCGTTTTCTGGTGATCTCGTTCTCCAGCGACTGGCGCTTTGCACCCGAGCGCTCGCAGGAGATCGTCCACGCCCTGGTGGGAGCCAACCGCGACGTGAGCTACGCCTGTGTCGAATCCGACCTGGGCCACGACGCCTTCCTGCTGCCCAACGCCCGCTACGAGGAACTGTTCCGGGCCTACATGACGCGCGTTGCGGGAACCTGCTGATGTTGCGCGTGGACCTCGACATCGTGCAGCGCTGGATCGCGCCCGGCAGCCGGGTGCTGGATCTGGGTTGCGGCGACGGCACCCTGCTCGAGGTGCTGCGCGGCAGCCGCGGCATCGAGGGCTACGGCATCGAGATCGACGCCGCCAAGATCACCCAGTGCATCGCCCGGGGCATCAACGTGATCGAGGCCGATCTGGATCGGGGATTGGCCGACTTCCCCGACAAGAGCTTCGACGCCGTGCTGATGACCAACTCGCTCCAGGCATTGCGCCGGCCGGATCGCACCATCGCCGAGATGCTGCGCATCGGCCGCGAGTGCGTGGTCACCTTTCCCAATTTTGGCAACATCCGCACTCGTGCGGCGCTGGTGGCGAAGGGGCGGATGCCGGTCACCCGGCAGCTGCCCTACGAGTGGTACGACACCCCTAACATCCACTTCTGCACGGTGCAGGATTTCGAGGCACTGTGCCGGCAACTGGGCACCCGGATTCTGGATCGGGCCTTTGTCGCTGAACGATTGCCCGATCGGCTGCTCCAAGAAACGTGGCCCAATCTCTTTTGCGCCACGGCCATTTATCATCTGGCCAACTGACCGGGGCAGGCCAGCCATTCGCAGCCCCGATCAACGACCCGGCGAATCACACGGGAATGCCCGGACCGTCGGACCCTCGAGGAGACAAACGATGCAACAGGTCACGCTACGCTGGTCATGGCTGGGATTGCTGCTCACCCTGTTGCTGCCCCTGGCGGCACGAGCGGATGATCGGCCGTTCCGGGAATTCGGCGAGTACCGCGTTCACTACAGCGCCTTCAACAGCTCCTTCATCGATGCCAAGATCGCCGCCGCCTACGATATCGTCCGCGGCGGCGATCGCGGCCTCGTCAACATCGCCGTGGTCCCCACCGGCAGCGTCGGCGGGCGCCCGGCACAGGTCAGCGGCCACGTCGCCAATATCTTCGGGCAACGCCAGACGCTGGAGTTCTTCGAGGTGCGCGAAGGCGATGTGGCCTACTACCTGGCCCCCTTCCGCTTCGAGCATGAGGACGTACTCACCTTCAATGTCACGGTAAAGCCGGCTCAGGATCTGCCGTCGTATGACCTTTCCTTCCGGCGCACTTTCTATCGTGACCGCTGAGCCCCGATGTCGCAGGCGGGGATGACGGCACCGGTGGTGCTGGCCAGCAGCAATCGCGGCAAGCTGGCCGAATTCGACGCCCTGCTGGCGGCGTGCGGGCTGGCCCTGCTGCCCCAGAGCCAGTTCACCACCGCGATCGCGCCGGAGACCGGCGATACCTTCCTCGCCAACGCCCTGATCAAGGCCCGCCACGCCGCTCGCGCCAGCGGCCTGCCCGCGCTCGCCGACGATTCCGGACTCGAGGTCGATTGCCTGGGTGGCGCGCCCGGGGTCCACTCCGCCCGCTTCGCGGGGCCGGCAGCCAGCGACGCCGACAACAATGCGTTGCTGCTGGACAAGCTCGCGGGCATTGCCGAGGATCAGCGCACCGCCAACTTCCGCTGCGTGCTGGTGTATCTGCGCAGCGCGGAAGATCCCGCGCCGCTGATCTGCGAGGGCGTGTGGCGGGGGCGCATCCTGCACGCCCCCCGGGGCAGCAACGGCTTTGGCTACGACCCCCTGTTTCTGGTCCCCGATCTGGGCGTCAGCGCCGCCGAACTGACCGCCACCGAAAAGAATGCGTGCAGCCACCGCGGCAGGGCCCTGCGTGCCCTGGTCGCTGCGCTGCAATCCTGAGCGCCCGTGCTGGAGCTGCCGCCGCTCACGCTCTATGTGCACCTGCCCTGGTGCGTGCGCAAATGCCCCTATTGCGACTTCAATTCTCATCAGGTCTCAAGTTCCCATCAGGTCTCAAGTTCCAATCTGATCTCAAGTTCCGATCAGGTCTCGGGCGAATTGCCGGAGATGGAGTACGTCGCCGCGCTGTGCCGCGATCTCGACCGCGAACTGCCCTGGGTCCAGGGCCGCCAGCTGGACAGCCTGTTTTTCGGTGGCGGTACGCCGAGCCTGTTTTCTGCCAAGGCCATCGGCGCGCTGCTCGATCACGTCGCCAAGCGCATCGGCTTCGCGGCTGGCGCCGAGATCACCCTGGAGGCGAATCCGGGTACGGCCGAGGCCGGGCGCTTTCGCGACTATCACCGTGCCGGCGTGAACCGGCTGTCGCTCGGCATCCAGTCCTTTGCCGATCCGGCGCTGACCGCGCTCGGGCGCATCCACTCCGGCAAGCAGGCGTTGGCGGCGGTGGACCTCGCCCGCGCTGCCGGCTTCACGCGCCTCAACCTCGATCTGATGCACGGCCTGCCCGGCCAGACCGAGGCGGACGCCGCAGCCGATCTGGAGCAGGCGCTTGCCCTCGATCCCGGGCATATCTCCTGGTATCAGCTCACCATCGAGCCCAATACGGCCTTCCATCGCAAACCGCCCATCCTGCCCAAGGAGGCGGTGCTCGACGCCATCGGCCAGCGGGGCGCAGCACTGCTCGCGGCGGCGGGCTACGGGCAGTACGAGGTATCCGCCCATGCGCGCATCGGACAGGCGAGTCTCCACAACCGCAACTACTGGGAGTTCGGCGATTATCTGGGTATCGGCGCGGGCGCCCACGGCAAGCTCACCGACCCTGCTGCGGGCCGCATCGTTCGCCGCCGCAAGACCCGCCAGCCCAAGCACTATCTGGCAGCGGCGGACCCCTGCGTGGCCGGCGACCCTGTCTCCCATGGCGAGCTGCCGCTGGAATTCCTGATGAACGCGTTGCGCCTCAACGCTGGCGTTCCCACCAGCTATTTTCCCGCACGCACCGGCCTGCCATTGACGGTCTTGGCAGACTTCTGGGCCGAGCTCACCACGCGGGAGCTGCTCGAACCCTTCGGCGAGCGCCTGTGCACCACGCCGCTCGGGCACCGCTTTCTGGATACCGTGCTGGCCCTGGCGCGTGCTGGCCTGGACGATTGAGGAGCGGGACCGAGCCGATGCCCGGCCAATGACACGGCACTGACATCAAATGGAAAGAAAATAGGCATCATCCAGACTCTCAGTAATGCCCATGAACGACGCCACGCTCACACCCAGCCAGGAAACTGCCGTCGCTGCGGAAGGACTTCCCGATTTCCAGCGCCCGGATTTCTTTCTCAACCGCCATCTCAGCCTGATGCAGTTCAATCTCCGCGTGCTGGAGCAGGCACTGAACGATCGCTATCCACTGCTTGAGCGCCTCCAGTTCCTGCTGATTTTCAGCTCCAATCTCGATGAATTCTTTGAAATCCGCGTTGCCTGGCTGAAGCGCCAGATCAGCTTTTCCCGCGAGGTTCTCGCCACCGACGGCATGCAGCCACAGGACGTGCTCAAGGAGCTGAACACCCTGTGCCACAACGCCATCGAACGCCAGTATCGAATCCTCAATGAAACGCTGTTCCCGGCACTCGAACGCGAGCGGATCCGCTTTCTCGCGCGCGACGCCTGGACTCCGGCGATCCATCAGTGGGCAGAGGCTTATTTTCGCGAGCAGGTATTGCCGGTGGTGAGCCCCATCGGTCTCGACCCCGCACACCCGTTTCCGCGCCTGGTCAACAAGAGCCTCAATTTCATCGTCAGCCTGGAGGGACGGGATGCCTTCGGCCGCGAGAGCGGCCTGGCCATCGTGCCGGCACCGCGCACCCTGCCACGCATCATCCGGATTCCCGAAGAGCTGTGCCCGCCAGGGGATCACTTCGTCTTTCTGTCTTCGGTACTGCATGCCCACGTCGAGCTGCTGTTTCCGGGCATGAGCGCGACCGGGTGCTACCAGTTTCGCTTGACACGGGATGCCGATCTCGACCTCAACGCGGCCGAGGTGGAAGATCTGGCGCGGGCGCTCCGCGGCGAGCTGCACACGCGCCGTTTTGGCAGCGCGGTGCGCCTGGAGGTGGCCGCCGAATGCCCCGACGTGCTGGTGGATTTTCTGCTCGAACAGTTCAATCTGGAGGCCAGAGACCTGTTTCGCGTTCCCGGTCCAGTCAATCTCGGGCGCATGATGCAGCTGCGCACCATGCTGAACCGGCCGGAGCTGGTATTCCCTCCGTTTACCCCCAGCCTTCCCGAAGCACTGCGGGAAAATCCCAATTATTTCCAGCTCCTGGCGGATCGGGACATCCTCCTGTACCACCCTTATCAGTCCTTTACCCCGGTGGTCGATCTACTCCGCCAGGCCGGCCGCGACGCCCAGGTGCTGGCCATCAAGATGACACTGTATCGCACCGGCCCGCGCTCGGAGCTGGTCGATCTGCTGGCCGATGCCGCGCGCGCCGGCAAGGAAGTCACCGTGGTCATCGAATTGCGCGCGCGTTTCGACGAAGCGGAAAACCTGCAACTTGCCAGTCAGTTGCAGGAAGCCGGCGCGGTGGTCACCTACGGCGTGGTCGGTCACAAGACGCACGCCAAAGCCATGCTGGTGGTACGCCGCGAAGGCCGCCAGATGAAGCGTTACGTTCATCTCGGCACCGGCAACTACCACGCCGGCAATGTGCGCCTTTACACCGATTACAGCCTGCTCACCGCCAACCCCGAGCTTGGCAACGACGTGCACAAGTTCTTCCAGCAACTGACGGGCATGGGTCGCGCCGAACATCTCAGTCATCTGTTTTTTGCGCCCTTCACGTTGCAGACACGATTGATGGAATTGATCGAGCAGGAAATCGACGCCGCCCAGCGCGGCAAGCCGGCGCGAATCATCTTCAAGGCCAACGGGCTCACCGACCCCGGCATCATTCAGGCGCTTTACCGCGCCAGCAGCGCCGGTGTCCAGGTGGATCTGATCATTCGCGGCATGTGTTGTCTGCGCCCCTGCATCACCGATGCTTCGGAGCGAATCCGCGTCATCTCCATCATCGGGCGCTTTCTCGAACACTCCCGGGTCTATTATTTTCTGAACGCGATGCCTGCGGTGTATTGCGCCAGCGCCGATCTCATGGAGCGCAATCTGCGCAATCGGCTCGAAATCGCTTTTCCGTTGCTGGATTCGCAACAGGCACAGCGCGTCGTGGAGGAACTGGAAATCCTGCTCGCCGACAACACCCAGAGCTGGGAATTGCTCTGCGACGGCGCCTATGTGCCGAATCAGCCGGAGCCTGGAGAGGAGTCGCGCAACGCGCAGTCGCAGCTGCTGCAGCAGCTCGCCGACCGCTGAGCGGGATAGCGATCATTCCAGGCCGAGGGACAGGCCCGCCTCCGCCAGATAGCGCTGCTCCTGCGCCAATTCGGCCGCCGACAGCGGGTGGCGCCGCAACCAGCCCTTGGGGAGGCGCAACCGATAGCTGCCGCGTTCCACCCGGATGTCCAGCGCCGGCAGGCCATCGACGGGCGATGCGTACTTGAACACCACCGCCAACCGCAACAGCACGCACAGGTGGGTCAACACCTGGGCCTGCTCCTTCGGCAAACCGGCAATCAGGTCGCGCGGAAATCTGCGTCGATGTCCGCGTACCAACAAGGCCAACAGGCGCTGCTCGTCGCGAGCGAAGCCGGGCAGGTCCGCGTTTTCGATGATGTACTGCCCATGCTTGTGGAACTGGCTGTGGGCAATGGTCAGTCCGATATCGTGCAGCCTTGCCGCCCAACGCAGCCATTCGCGGTGCTGGTCGGAAAGTCCCAGATTCCGCAGCACCTTTTCGAACAGGCCATCGGCAACCAGCTCGACGCGCTGCGCGTGGATCTCGGGCAGGCCCGAACGCTTGAGCAGGGCGGATACTGTGCGCTCCCGAACATCTTCATGCTGCAAACGGCCGATCAGATCGTAGACCACCCCCTCGCGCAACGCGCCGGAAGACGCGTGCATTTCCTCCACTTCCAGTGCGTCCATGACGGCCGCGGCAATAGCGGCACCAGCCGCGATGACTTCGTGGCGCGCAGGCTTCAGGCCCGCAATGGCGCCTAAATTGCCAACGTCGCCACGTTCGATCAGCAAATTGCGCAGCGCCTTCATCCCGCTTCTGGTGATGGTGCCGCGCGTCCAGCCCTGGGCGCGCAACGTCTCCGCAATGGCGATATAGGTTCCGGAAGAGCCCACGCAGTCGCGCCAGCCCTGGGCACGAAAATCCTCGCGAATGTTGAGCAACTCCAGGTAGGCGGCCTGATGGGCTTTCTTGAAGCGCTCGGCGGTGATCGCACCATCGGCGAAGAAGCGCTGCTGATAACTCACGCAGCCCATGTGCAGACTTTCCAGCATGCGCGCCTCGAAGCGCTCGCCGATGATCAATTCCGTGCTGCCGCCACCGATATCCACCACCAGCCGGGCAAGACCATCATCCGCTTCGGTGTGCGCCACACCCAGATAAACCAGCCGCGCCTCCTCGCGCCCGGCGACGATTTCCACCGGGTAGCCCAGCAGGGCTTGCGCAGGAGCGATGAATTCGCCGGCGTTCTTGGCGGCGCGCAAGGTGTTGGTGCCCACCACCCGCACCGCATCGGGATTCAGGGTGTCGAGTACCTGGCGAAATCGCGACAGCGCCTCCAGTCCCCGTGCGATGGCCGCGTCGGAGAGACGGCCATCGGCAAGCCCGGCGGCGAGCTGGACCTTTTCGCCGCGTGTTGCCAGGGGCCGCAGCTCTCCGTGGCTGACCGCGGCGACCAGCAGGTGAAAGCTGTTGGAACCCAGGTCAACCGCAGCGAGCAGCCGTTTCGCCTCTGCTTCCGCCGCTGTCGGAACGGCCACGGGGGTGGATCGCGACCTCGCCATCGGATGTGCTTCGTCCGCTGTAATCAAGGGTGCTATGATCGCTGAAATTCATGACGTTCTTCCTGTCTACGGACAACAACCCCGCTATCATCGAATCTCCCCTACCCTTGAACTCCCTACCCTTCAATCCCCCACCCTTGCGGAGAACCCAATGAGCGACAAAGTGGTGCATGTCAGCGATGCCAGCTTCAAGGCCGACGTGCTGGATGCAGCAACGCCGGTGCTGGTCGATTTCTGGGCTGCCTGGTGCGGACCCTGCAAGATGATCGCCCCCGTGCTCGACGAAATCGCCGACGACTACGCTGGCCGCCTCAAGGTCTGCAAGATCGACGTCGATGCCAACCGCGACATGGCCGCACAGTACGGCGTGCGCGGCATCCCCACGCTGATGCTGTTCAAGAATGGCGAATTGATCGGCACCCAGGTAGGCGCACTCTCCAAGGCCCAGCTTACTGCGTTCGTGGGCAGCGCCGTCTGAACCTTCGATCCAGCGCATGATCCAGCGCACCAGAAATGGCTTGCCAAAGGTAGCTCGGCCGGTATACTGCCCACGGTAAGCCATTCCTCGCTTTTTCTTCGGCACTCGTCGGACACACCCAACCAGATCTGTTTTTCCGGCCGGCCGCCGTGTGCCGCAGCGTGCCCAGACCACGCCATTTCCCCTCTCACCCATCGCTCGATATCTGCATGAATCTGACCGACCTCAAGACCAAACCCATCGACGAGCTGATCGAGCTCGGCACCGCGACAGGCCTCGAAAATATCGCCCGGTCGCGCAAGCAGGACATCATCTTCGCCATCCTCAAACGCCACGCCAAAAGTGGCGAGGACATTTCCGGGGATGGCGTACTGGAAATTCTGCCGGATGGTTTTGGTTTTCTGCGCTCGGCGGATTCTTCCTATTTGGCGGGGCCGGACGACATCTACGTTTCGCCCAGCCAGATCCGGCGCTTCAATCTGCGCACCGGCGATTCGATCTCGGGCAAGATCCGACCGCCGAAGGAGGGCGAGCGTTACTTCGCCCTGCTGAAGGTCGACGACATCAATCTGGAACGACCGGAAAACGCGCGCAACAAGATTCTGTTCGAGAACCTGACACCGCTGTTTCCCAACCAGCGGCTGCCGCTCGAAGCCGGCAACGGCAGTTCCGAAGATCTCACCGGACGCATCATCGACCTGATCGCACCCATCGGCAAAGGTCAGCGGGGCCTGATCGTGGCGCCGCCGAAGGCCGGCAAGACCATCATGATGCAGCACATCGCCCAGGCGATTTCGCGCAACAGTCCCGAGACCATGCTGATCGTGCTGCTGATCGACGAACGCCCGGAAGAAGTGACCGAAATGCAGCGCACCGTACGCGGCGAAGTGGTCGCCTCCACCTTCGACGAGCCGCCCACCCGCCACGTCCAGGTTGCGGAAATGGTGATCGAGAAGGCCAAGCGGCTGGTGGAACACAAGAAAGACGTGGTGATCCTGCTTGATTCGATCACCCGTCTGGCGCGTGCCTACAACACCGTGATTCCTTCATCCGGCAAAGTGCTGACCGGGGGCGTGGATGCCCATGCGCTGGAAAAACCGAAACGGTTTTTCGGCGCCGCGCGCAACATCGAACAGGGCGGCAGCCTCACCATCATCGCCACCGCGCTGATCGACACCGGCTCCAAGATGGACGAAGTGATCTACGAGGAATTCAAGGGCACCGGCAACATGGAACTGCACCTCGACCGCAAGATCGCCGAGAAGCGCGTCTATCCGGCGATCAACATCCGCCGCTCCGGCACGCGCCGCGAGGAACTGCTGATGGCGGAAGGCGAATTGCAGCGGGTGTGGATCCTGCGCAAGCTGCTCCACGATATGGAAGATCTGCCGGCGACGGAATTTCTCGTCGACAAGCTCAAGGGTTTCAAGAGCAACAACGAATTCTTCGACGCCATGCGGCGCAAGTGATGGCGACTTGGGGCTTGCGGCCAACGCCACAAGCCCCGCGGTGTCTCAACCGATTTCCTTCCCGACGATCGACACGAAGCTGACGCAGCGCCCCGGCTGGCCGCCGAGGTTGTGGGTCAGCCCCAGCTTCGGATTGTCGATCTGCCGCGCGCCGGCTTCGCCGCGCAGTTGCAGCCACATCTCGTACATCATCCGCAAACCGCTGGCACCGATCGGATGGCCGAAGCTCTTGAGGCCGCCGTCCGGGTTCACCGGCTGCGCGCCGTCGCCGTCGAAGCGGCCTTCGAGCACGTCGCGCCAGCCCTCGCCACGCGTGGAAAAGCCCATATCCTCCATCAGCACCAGCTCGGTGGCGGTGAAGCAGTCGTGCACCTCGGCCATGCTGATCTGCTCGCGGGGGTTGGTGACCCCGGCCTGCTGGTAGGCATCCTGCGCGGAGACCACCACTTCCTTGAAGGTGGTGAAATCGTAGTCACCGCTGATGAAGCCTTCGTTCGGCCCCGCAGCGATCGAAAATGCCTTGAGGTAGATCGGCTTGTCGGTGTACTTGTGCGCGTCCTCCGCGCGGCAGAGGATCGCCGCGGCCGCACCATCGGCGACACCGGAACAGTCGAACACGCCAAACATCCCCGCCACCCGCGGCGACTTGCAGATGGTGTCCATCGACACTTCCTTGCGGAACTGCGCCTTGGGATTCTTGGCCCCGGCGACGTGGTTCTTCCAGGCGATGCGCGCCAGCACTTCCTTGAGCTGCGCCTCATCGACGCCGTATTTCTTGCAGTAGGCCGGCGCCAGCAACGAGAACATGGCCGGCGCGGTCATGCTCGACTCGGTGCCGTCGCCATCCGGAGTGGGCACCACCAGGCCGGAATAGCCGCCGTCCTTGAGCTTTTCGACCCCCACCGCCATCACCAGGTCGTAGGCGCCGCTGGCCACCGCATAGGCCGCATTGCGAATCGCCTCGCTGCCGGTGGCGCACATGTTTTCCAGCCGCGTGACCGGCTTGTAGGGCGTTTTGAGCGCCTCGGCAAACACCATCCCGGAGATGCCACTGGCAAAGGTGCCGAGCCAATAGGCATCGACGTCGTTGGGATCGACTCCTGCCGAGCCGTAGGCGGCGGTGGCCGCCTCGATCAGCATGTCCGATGCGTCCTTGTCCCAGTGCTCGCCAAACGCCGTGCAACCCATGCCGACGATGGCCACCTTGTCTTTGATACCGTTACTCGCCATAGCAATAACCCCTAGCGCACCGGGCGCGCTTTCCAGAAATAATTATGGACGCCCTGGCCGGTATAGAACCGGCGGAAGGTCATCTCCAGCGTATCGCCGATGCGTACTTCCTTTGGCTCGGCATCGGTCAGCTCACAGGCCATGCGGCCACCGCAAGCGAAATCCACCACGGTGGAGATCACCGGCGGTTGCAGGCTGTAGGCCAGATGATCGAGCGTGAAGGTGGTAATGCTGCAACCCTGATCGGCAAAACGTTCGTCGCTCATCCGGTCCACCGCACCGCACTTCACGCAGACCCGCTGCGGTGGCAGATGACCCTGGCCGCAACCCAGGCAGCGGGAACCGTGAAAGGCGTATTTCCACTGCTGGTGGCGCTTCATCACCGGCGCTGCGGGGCGCGTCGGATCGGGCCGCCGCGGCGGCTCGAAGGGCAGAATCCCGCGCCACTTCAGGTAGCTGTTGTAGGGGAGATCCGTGCGCTTGGAAGCGAGCCAGTGCGCCACGCTGCGCTGCGGCCGCCCGGCGACGATGCGCGGGGTGACCTCGAGCACCAGGGCATCGCAGCCATCCGCGGTGGACAGCACCAGGAGCAAGTCGCCCGGCGCCGCGGTATCCAGGGCATGGGCGAGCAGCAGGCCGGCGTGGGCCACACCGGCTCGGCCGACGCTATCCACCAGCGGGTCGAGCACCTGTTCGGACTTCAGCCCCAGGGCTCGGGGGATCTCCGCAACGTCGCGGCGGTTGGTGGCGTCGAGCACCACCTTGGCGAGTGCCGCCGGTTCGACGCCCGCCGCGGCCAGCGCGCGCCTGGCGGTGTCGAGGCTCACCGGCGCGAGCACCTCGACACCGAAGCGCTCCTCCCACTGCCGGGCGAAGCGCTCCTCCGGGGTGCGCCACACATCCAGCACCTCGGAGGTGCTGGAGGCGCTGCCCAGTATCCGTGCGATCGCCTGATCGCCGGGCCCGGTGACGAAGGCCACAGCGGCATCACCACTGTCGCGCTCGCGCGCGCCACCCGGCGCGCCGATCACCACATCGCCGGCGCAGACCAGCGCGGTGCGCCCGGCAGCGGCCAGATCGCAGGCCAGGGACAGCCCGGCAAGGCCCATGCGGCTGTTGTTGCCCAACTCCAGCGAACGGGTCTCGGGAGCCAGATCCAGCGCGGCGGCAACGGCCGCGGCATTGAGTTTCTCGGCGTAGGGCGGGCTGGTGGTGGCGAAGATCAGCGTGTCGGGCTTGGTGTCGCCGAGCGCCTGCCGCCCGGCCTCGACCGCCATGGAGACCGCATCTTCGTCGTAACTGGCGATGGCGCGCTCGCCGCGCCCGAGACCGGCGGTCTGGCGATCCAGCCGATAAAAGGGAATGTAGGAACCATAGCGCAGAATGCCGGACAACTCACACCTCCTCGTTGGGGGCCGGCGATTGGCGCCGGCCCGCGATTATTGTCAGCGCCAATGGCCACTGCGCGCAGCTTCCCTCGCGGCCGGAGTGGCATATTCGCGTTGCGGGTTACCCGGCCAGCACCAGGTTGGTCGAGTCTTCCCCAAGCTTCCGATGGCCGTCAAGGCAAGCGCCGGTTGATTCGCGACCCACCGGGTTTGCGTCAGCCCGGATAGCCTTCTGTTTCAGCCCGGATAGCCGTAGCCGGCCTGGATGCCCAGCGGCAGGCCCAGCGCCCAGAACGCCATCAGCAACAGGATCCAGCCGGCCAGCAGCAGCACCGAGTAGGGCAGCATCAGCGCTGCCAGGGTGCCGATACCGGTACTGCCCAGATACCGCCGGCAGAAGGTCACGATCAACGGAAAATAGGGCATCAGGGGGGTGATGATATTGGTGCTCGAATCGCCCACGCGATAGGCCGCCTGGGTGAGCTCCGGGGCGATGCCGAGCTGCATCAGCAGCGGCACCAATACCGGCGCCAGCAGCAGCCATTTGGCCGATGCCGAGCCGATGAACAGGTTGACGCTGGTGGTGAGCAGGATCACGCCAACCACCGTCAACTGCGGCGGCAGCGCCAGCTGGCCCAGCGTATCGGCGCCACTGGCGGCGAGCAGGATGCCCAGATTCGAGCGGCTGAACGCCGCGATGAACTGGGCGGCAAAAAACGCCATGATGATGTAGTGGCCCATGGTCTCCATGGACCTGGTCATCCCGGCCACGACATCGCGGTGGCTGTGCAGGGTGCCGGCACCCAGCCCGTACAGCACTCCGGGAACCAGAAAGAACAGAAAGATCAGCGGCACGATGGCGCGCATCAGCGGCGCGCCGGCCGCGGTCAGCCCGCCGGTCGCCGGGTCGCGCAGCGCCGAGTCGGCCGGAATGGCGGCTAGTGCCAGGGCCACCAGCGCCAGCAACAACGCCACCCCAGCCCAGCGCAGGCCACGTCGCTCCCGCTCCCCGATGCCTACCGCTGCCGGTGCGGAGCCGGTCGCCATCGGGTACGTGCGCAGCAGCCGGGGTTCGATGACGCGATCGGTCAGCCACCAGCAGATGCCGATCACCAGCAGGCTGGAGGCGCTCATGAAGAACCAGTTGCACAGCGGGTTAATCAGGAGCCCGGGGGCCACCACCCGCCCGGCCTCCTGCGTGATGCCCTGCAACAGCGGGTCCAGGGCCGAGGGGATGAAGTTGGCGGAAAAGCCACCGGAGACCCCCGCAAAGGCGGCCGCGATGCCGGCCAGAGGATGGCGGCCGGCGGCATGGAAGATGGCCGCCGCCAGCGGGATCACCACCACGTAGCCCGCGTCCGCAGCGGTATGGCTGAGGACTGCCACCAGCACCACCAGCGGCGTCAGCCAACGCCGCGCGGCGACGCCGAGCAGCCCGCGCAGGCAGGCATCGATCAGGCCGAGATGCTCGGCAACCCCCACTCCCAGCAGTGCCACCAGCACGATGCCGAGCGGCGCGAACGCCGTAAAAGTGGGGATCAGCTCAGTCAGGAAACGGGCGAGCTCGACACCGCTGAGCAGATTGACGACGGCGATGGGCGCCCCGGTCTGGGGATGGACAGCGGCAAACTGGATCGGCGCCAGCACAGCCGACAGGCCCCAGATCGCCACCAGCAGCAGCGCAAACAGCGCCGCCGGGTCCGGCAGACGGTTGCCGATGGCCTCGATTGCCGCCAGCACGCCATGGGCAGGAGCGGGCGCTGCACCGGCTGCGCGACCCGGCATCGGCGGCATCGGCGGCGTCGATTTCAGGACTGCGGTGGCTGGGTGGCAGCGGGCGGATCGAGCACCAGTTGGCCATCGCGCACGGGGATGCGTTCGCCCGGCCGGTGGCTCATGCGCACCTGGCCTTCCTGCTCTCCCAGCCGATAGCGGACGTCGTATCCGGTCACTTCGGTCCGGGTCTCCTGCACGGTGGTGCAGCGCCGTTCGGTGGTGGTGTAGGTGTTGCGATCCTGCATGTTCTCCTGGACCTTGTTCCCGGCCACACCCCCGGCAACGGCACCGGCCGCGGTGGCGATCTTCTTGCCGGAGCCACCGCCGATCTGGCTACCGGCCACGCCGCCCAGCACCGCGCCTGCCACTGTGCCCAGAATCTGATGCTGATCCTTGACCGGTTTGCGATGGGTGACCTGAACGTCGCGGCATTCCTCCCTCGGCTCCTGGATGTCCCTGGTCACTTCGGCAACCGCGAGCACCTCGGCAAATTCCGGCTGTGCCGGCGCGAACAGCCGGTAGCCGCCGATGGCGCTCGCCCCTGCCGCGAC
>DASUDS010000056.1:0-24029 GCA_036275455.1 Porticoccaceae bacterium | reverse complement strand
CGGCAGCCCGGGCGGACCGGTGATCATCACCGCCGTGTTGCAGACCGTGCTCAACGTGGTGGATTTCGGCATGAACGTCGCGGAGGCCAGCGCGCAGCCGCGCATCCATCACCAGTGGCAGCCCGACGAGGTGTACTACGAGGCCGGCATCAGCCCCGATACGCTGCAACTGTTGCAGGGCATGGGCCACCGCATGGTGCCCAGCCCGCGCGTACTCGGCCGCACCCAGACCATCGCGAGCGATGGCGCGCTGTATTACGGCGCCAACGATACCCGCTGGCCGGAAGGGGCGGCCGTGGCGCCGTGCGCGGGTTGCCGAGGCTTGCCGCGCCGCTGAGTTGGTTCGTCAGGGCGTACAGGGTTCCGCATGCGCATCAAAGGCACGATCAGGATCTGGAACGAAGACCGGGGATTCGGTTTCATCACCCCGGCCAGGGCGGCCAGGACATCTTCGTTCACGTCAAGGCGTTCAGTGCGCGCGGAAAATCAGGGAATGTCGTTGACGTCGCCGGGCGGGCCCACATGGTGCGGATGGATCGCATGGGGTGCTTGCAGCGGCGCGCCGTGCAGGGGCACGGTGCGGTAGAGAAAATCGGTCACCGCCGTGGCAAACACGTCGTTGCGATCCCCGGCCACCATGTGCCCGGCATCGGTGATGTTGACGTATTCGGCGTGCGTGCACAGGGTCAGAAACGACTGCGCGCCTTCCTCGCTGAGCACGTCGGAAAGCCCGCCGCGCACCAGTTGTACCGGCAGTTTCAGGGCGCGCGCGCAGTCTTCCAGCCGCAGCATGCGCTGCTCCATGTCGCGCCGCGCCTGCATGAAGCGCGGATCCCAGTGCCAGCGGTACTTGCCGTTGGGCGCCAGGCGCAGGTTCTTGGCCAGTCCCTGCAAGTCCTTGGGTGGGGAGCGGTGCGGCTGGTAGTTGCCGATCGCCTCGGCCACTTCTTCGAGGGAGTCGAAGCCGTCGGGCTTGAACGACATGAAGCTGGTGATCTTTTCCACGCCCTCGCGCTCGATGCGCGGCGCGATGTCCACCAGCACCAGGGCGGTAGCGTCGACGTGGTCCTCGCCGATCGCCACCAGGCTGGTGCCGCCGCCCATGGAGGCGCCCACCAGTACCGGCCGTCGCCCGCCCAGGGCGTCGATCACGTGCAGCAGATCCTCGACCATGATGTCCTGTCCGTAGATGCCATCGGGAGACCAGTCGGAGTCGCCGTGGCCGCGGGCATCGAAGGCGACCGCGTGGTAGCCCGCCGCGCCGAGCGCCTCGCCCGTGCCCTTCCAGGCGTGGCGAGTCTGGCCGCCGCCATGCTGCAGCAGTACCAGCGGCCCCGCGGGATCACCCCAGGCGTCGCCGGCGATCATCACCCCGCCGGCACCGCGCCAGCGGTACATGGGATCCGGGGTGCCCGGCAGTCGCTGGCCTGAACTCATGGTGCAATCCTCTGTAGTCGATGGCCGATGGTGATTGGCAAGGGTATGAAAAAGAAGCGGGCGCTTTGTACACGCCGTGCGGCATGGGGTCAAACGGCGCACGAGACTTGCCGGACGAGACTTGCCGGATGAGACCTGGGCCGCAATCCGCGGTTGGAGCGGCGCGGCGGTTCTGGCTACACTCGCGACCGGTTGCGGCTGGGCCGCGTCACCCACTCTCTGAGGATAGCGCAAATGATCTTTGGCAAAATCTCTCGAATGGACAAAGTCGCTCGAATCCTGACCACGCTGGTGCTGGCGCTGAGCGTAGCGGTCACCACCTCGATCCAGCCTGCCAGCGCGGCCATGATGGGTACCGCCGCGATGACTGCGGACGCCCGCGGCGCACAGCTCGAACGCGTCGACAGCTTCCTTGCCCAGCAGCAGGTGCTCGATATCCTCGAAGCGCGGGGCGTGAATCCCGATGACGCCCGCGCGCGGGTAGCGGCGCTCTCCGATGCCGAGCTGGCCATGGTTTCCGAGCAGATCGACGAGCTGCCCGCCGGTGCCGGCGCGCTGGCCGTCATCGGTGTGGTCTTCCTGGTCCTGGTGATTCTCGAAATCGTCGGTGTGATCAACGTCTTCAAGGGGCTTTGACCCGTTCCCCCTGGCTGCTGGCCGCGGCAGCGCTGCTGCTCGCGGCCTGTAGCCGCACCCCGATCCTGCCGCCGATCGCTGGCGACGCGGCGCTGGTCGAACTCTCCGCGGTACCTTTTTTCCCCCAAAGCGACTATCAGTGCGGGCCAGCTGCCCTGGCCACGGTGCTCAACCATGCCGGTGCGGCGGTAACGCCGGAGCAACTGGTCAGCGCCGTCTACCTGCCCGGCCGCGGCGGCAGCCTGCAGGTCGAGCTGATCGCCGCCACCCGGCGCCAGGGGCTGGTGCCCTATCCCATCGGCGGCGAGCTGCCGGGGCTGATCGATGCCCTGCGCGGCGGCCGTCCGGTACTGGTGCTGCAAAATCTCGGCACTCAATCCTGGCCGATCTGGCATTTCGCCGTGGTGATCGGCTACGACGCCCGGCGCGATGCGCTGATCCTGCGCTCCGGAACCACGCAACGCGAACTGACTGGCGCCCACGCCTTCGCGCGCAGTTGGGGTTTGGGGGGCAACTGGGGCCTGCTGGTGCTGTCGCCTGGAGACCTGCCGGCCGCTGCCGATGCCGAACGCTACCTGCGCGCGGTCACCGACATGGAAGGGGTGGCGCCACCGGCGGCGCTGGTCGCCGCCTTCGCCGCCGCGGTCGAGCGCTGGCCCGACAACAGCTGGGCGCGGGTCGGGCTCGGCAATGCCCGTTATGAGGCGGGCGATCGCCGAGGCGCGGCAGCCGCCTTCGCGCAAGTGATCGAGAGGCATCCCGGGCTGGTGATCGCCCGCAACAATCTGGCCCACATCCTGGGCGAGCGCGGCTGCCGGGTCGCGGCGCTGGCGCTGCTCGATACCGGGTTGGCCGGACAAGCGCTTACCGAGGCAGAGCGAGCCCAGCTGCATGCAACCCGCGCCGAGGTGGCCGCCAAGGCTGCCAGCGCGACCGCCGATTGCCCGGACGTCTCGGGACGATCAAAGTAGCGGTCGAGACCGGCCTGCCGGGCAATCACAGACCCACAGACCCACAGACCCACAGACCCAACCGGTTTTTTTCACTCATCCAAGGACCCCGTCATGACCACCGCGACCCCGCTGTTGAACGATCTCAAGGTGCTGGAAATCGCCACCTTCGTGTTCGGTCCCGGCTGCAGCGCCATCCTCTCCGACTTCGGCGCCAGCGTGATCAAGGTGGAATCGCCTGGACTTGGCGACCCGCTGCGCCACGCCCACAAGGGGCCGCCCTTCATGCGCTCCGAGTTCGACTACGCCTTTCAGCAGGACAACCGCAACAAGCGCAGCATCGCCCTCGACCTGAAAAATGCCGAAGGGCGGGAAGTGCTACTCAAGCTGGTGCGCCAGTGTGATGTCCTGATCACCAACTTTCCGCCCGCGGTACTGGAGCGCCTGCGGATCCGCTACGAGGATCTGGCCGCCGAGAACGACCGCCTCATCTATGCCCAGGTGAGCGGCTATGGCGAACGTGGCGAGGATGCCAACACTCCCGGTTTCGATGGCAATGCCTACTGGGCGCGCACCGGGCTGATGGACGCGGTGCGCACCGCCGAAGGCGAGCCGGCCATGCCCTCGCCGGCGATGGGCGACCACCCCAGCGCCATGACCCTGTATGCCGCGGTGATGACCGCGCTCTACCGCCGCCAGCTCACCGGGCGGGGCGGCAAGGTCAGCAGCAGTCTGATGGCCAATGGCCTGTGGGCCGCTTCCAGTGCCCTGTCCGGATTGCTCGCCGGCACCAAGCCCTACCGCCGTCTGAACCCCGCGCGGCCGGGCAGCGCATTGGTGAATTACTACCGCACCGGCGACGACCGCTGGATCTCGCTGATCGTCATCCAGGAAAACAAGCACTGGAACAATTTCCTCCAGGCCATCGAGCGGCCGGATCTCGGCGAAGACCCGCGCTTCGCCGAACTGCAAACCCGCTTCAAGCACGCCCAGGAACTGAGCGTCATCCTGGCCGAGATCTTCACGACCCGTCCCTGCGCCGAATGGCGCCAACGGTTGCGCGAGCACAAGATCACCTTCAGCGTGGTCGCCACCTTCGAGGAGGTGATCGACGACCCCCAGGCGCTCGCCAACGATCTGTTCATCGAGGTCGAGGGCCATCAATACGGCCACAGAAAAGCCGTCGACAGCCCGTTCTGGATCGCCGGTTGCGACAAGGTGCGCGCGCGCCTGGGCTCGCCGCTGGGCGCCGACGGCGCCGCCATCCTGCGCGAGCTGGGCTACGGCGAAGAGCGCATCGCCCAGCTCACCGGGAGCGCGGTGGTGGCGCTGCCGAAGGGCTGAGGCCGGCGATCAGGCTGCGGCCCCGCGAGTTCGCCGCGCCGCCGCGACGGGGCAATTCCCGGCGGCTCGACCTGGCGTTCTGGCGGGCGTCGGGCTCGCCGTGAGTGGCTGCCGGGCGCTTGTGTGGGGTAGTGGGTCTGGCTACCATGGCCGAATTTTGCGGAGCGTCCATGATCTCGGGCAGTATCGTCGCCTTGGTCACGCCCATGTCGCCGGGTTCGGAGGCGGTGGATTACGCGGCGCTGGGTCGGCTGGTCGAGTGGCATATCGCGCAGGGTACCGCGGCCCTGGTCGCGGTCGGGACCACCGGGGAATCCCCGACCCTGGCCGTCGATGAGCATCTGCAGGTCGTGGAATTCTGCGTGCGTCAGGCTGCGGGCCGGATTCCGGTGATCGCCGGCACCGGAGCCAACAGTACCGCTGAGGCGCTTGATCTCACCCGGGGCGCAAAATCCGTCGGCGCCGACGCCTGTCTGCTGGTCACTCCCTACTACAACAAGCCCACCCAGCAGGGGCTGTATCTCCACCACCGGGCGATTGCCGAGGCGGTGGATATTCCACAGATTCTCTACAATGTTCCTTCGCGCACCGCCTGCGACATGCGGCCGGAAACCGTGCTGCGGCTGGCGGAGCTGCCCAATGTCGTGGGCATCAAGGAGGCCACCGGAGATCTGGCGCGTGCGCGGGAGCTGATCACCGCGGCGCCAGCCGGATTTGCCGTCTATTCCGGCGACGACGCCACGGCGATGGAGCTCATGCTGCTCGGTGGGCACGGCAATGTTTCCGTCACCGCCAATGTCGCGCCGGCACTGATGGCGCAACTCTGCGCTGCCGCACTGCGTGGCGATCGGGCCCTGGCGGAGTCGCTCGATCGGCGGCTGCAACCGCTCAATCGGGCGCTGTTTCTGGAGGCGAATCCCATTCCGGTGAAATGGGCGCTGGCGCGAATGGGCTGGATAGAGGACGCCATTCGCCTCCCGCTGACGCCACTGTCGTCTGATCTCCATCAAACGGTGGCTCAGGCAATGGCCGCGGCGGGAATCCTCGCGAACCAAGTTGCGGGCATCGAGTCTCACGACGGACGACCGAATCCCTGTTGAGGTGCAATTAATGAAGAAAATCGCGGTGATCGCGCTCGCGGTGCCGGCGCTGGCCGGTTGTGGCATGTTTTCCGATGAAGGCATGTTTCGAGACCGCAGCCGGGATTACCTGGCGGCGCGGGAATATCCCACGATCCGGGTGCCCGATGGACTGGACGATCAGGCGCTCGGCCAGCTCTATTCGATTCCCGCGGTGACCGCGCCCGTGGTCGCCGATGCGACGGGAGCCCTGCCGCGTCCCGAGGCGCTCGGTACTGCGCTGCTCGAGGAGGACATCAAGGTCCAGTCCCTGGGTGAGCGGCGCTGGGTATGGATCAATCGCAGTCCGGCGGAGGTGTGGCCGCGGGTGCGCAACCTGCTCAATGCCAACAAGATGGTCGCCGATCGCGCGGATGCCTCGGCGGGCGTCATCGAGACCGGCTGGGTCGAATTCGACGACGAACCCGGCAATCAGCATCGCTATCGGTTGCGCATCGAGCAGGGCATGCAGCCGGATACGGCGGAAATCTCCGTCGAGCACGCGGTGGCACCGCGTGACGGTGAAGCCGGGGCGGCCGGCGCGACCGGGGAATGGAGCAGCGTTGCCACCGGAGACCGGCGTACCGTGGAAATGGTCGATTTCATTGCCAGCGGCCTTGCCGGCGGCGACGCCGCGGGTTCGGTATCCCTGCTGGCGCAGTCGATCGGTGGCGGTGCCAAGGTGGAAATGGTGGCTTCCGGCGATGTCCCGCCGTATCTGCTGATCAAACTGGGCTATGACCGTTCCTGGGCGTCGGTTGCCTATTCAGTCAGCCGAGAGGAATTCCAGCTCGTCGATCAGGACCGAACCCGCGGGCTCTTTTACGTCAATCTGAAGAAAGAGGTCGAGGAAGATCGGCCGGGATTCTTTGCCCGGATGCTGGGTGCTGGAGAAGATTCCGCCGAGCAGCCGGCCGAGGCGCGTTATCGCGTCGAGCTCCAGGAAACGCAGCAGGGGGTCAGGGTGCGCGTGGCCACGGAAGGCGAAGATCTCGATCGGGCGCACCAACTGGATGTGCTGAACAGAATCCGCGCCAACCTCGCCTGAGGGGCGGGCCGTGCGGATCGCGTCCCTGGGTAGTGGCAGCCGTGGCAACGGCACCCTGGTCGAGGGCGCCGACGGCTGTGTGCTGGTGGACTGCGGATTTTCCCTCCGCGAAACTGAGCGCCGGTTGGCGGCCCTGGGTACCGAACCCGGGGCGATTGCCGCGATCCTGGTGACCCACGAACACAGCGACCATCTGAGCGGAGTGCTGCCGCTGGCGCGCCGTCACCGGATTCCCGTGTACATGACCGCCGGCACCGCGCGTGCGGTGGAACTCCGGAACACCGATCGGGTACAGCTCATCGGCAGCGGCGAGCGGCTCCCGGTCGCCGGCTTCGAGGTGGAGGCCGTGGCGGTTCCCCACGATGCCCGCGAGCCGGTCCAGTACATTGTCTCGGCGGGCGGACTCAGTTTCGGGGTGCTGACCGATCTGGGCGACGTCACCCCCCATGTGGTGGAGCGCTACCAGCGCTGCGACGGGCTGCTGATCGAGGCCAATCACGATCGCGAACTGCTAGCCGCGGGGCCGTATCCGCCCGGACTCAAGCGCCGGGTGGGTGGCGCCTGGGGGCACCTCAGCAACTGTCAGACGGCACGGTTGCTCGGCAGCCTCGCACAGGGCGCGCTGCGGACCCTGGTCGTCGGCCATATCAGCCAGCAGAACAACAGTCCCGAACTGGTGCGCGCCGCGCTGGCTGCCCCGACGGAGCAATTTGAAAACACCTGCTATGCCGATCAGGATTCCGGATTCGGCTGGCTTTCCCTATCCTGATTTTCGGACCGAAGGTAATGCCCATGGAAAAACGAGTAGAGCTGTACACCGGCAAGGCCAAGTCCGTCTACGGCACCGACAACCCCGATTTGATGGTGCTGCTGTTTCGCGACGACACCTCCGCGTTCGATGGCAAGAAGCGCCAGCAACTCGATCGCAAGGGCCGGGTCAACAATCAGTTCAATGCGTTCATCATGGAAAAGCTGGCCGCCGCCGGTATCCCCACCCACTTCGAGCGGCTGCTCGGTGCCCAGGAATGCCTGGTCAAGCGGCTGGACATGCTGCCGCTGGAGTGCGTGGTGCGCAATTTCGCGGCGGGTTCGCTGTGCCGGCGCTATGGGATCGAGGAGGGTCGCCAGCTTTCGCCGCCCACCTTCGAGTTCTTCCTCAAGAGCGATCCGCTCGGTGATCCCATGGTCAACGAGTATCACATCCGCAGCCTCGGCTGGGCCGAACCCTGGCAGGTCGAGCGCATGAAGGAGCTGACCTTCCGCATCAACGACATCCTCGCGCCGCTGTTCCTGGCCGCGGGGATGCTGCTGGTGGATTACAAGCTTGAATTCGGTCTGTACCACGGCGAAGTGCTGTTGGGCGACGAAGTAACTCCCGACGGTTGCCGGGTGTGGGACGTGCAAACCAGGGAGAAACTCGACAAGGATCGGTTTCGCCAGGATCTGGGCGACGTCGTCGAATCCTACGAGGTGGTGGGCCGCCGTCTGGGCATGACCTTCGGCTGACCCGCGCCCTTTACTTACAAGCCGCTTCGGCCACCGTTTCTCTCCCGCGACCGTTTCTCTCCCGCCACCGTTTCTCTCCCGCGACCGCTTCTCGCCCCTCCTCCGCGGGGCGGGTGGCGAACGCCCGCGCCTCGGGGTCGGCAGGCCAGCAGGGCGTCCGCACCAAACCGGGGCGGATGCATCAATCTGGATCGGATGCATGGTGCGGGTGCTGGTTGCCGGCGCCAGCGGCATCGGCGGTGCCCCGGATTTTCTCTCCCGATCCCCGGTATTTCCTGGTCGTTGAGCCTCGGCAGGTGGCTGGCGCGCATCCTGCATGGAGTGTCTGGCCGCCCCTCCAGCGCGGGCCGGAAGCGGTCGCATCTTTCCACTCACTGGGGACTACACATGAAACGTCGTGTTCTGTTGAAGGTATTGGCGGCTGGCGTGCTGGCCAGTGGCGCGATGGTCGCGTCGCTGGCGAATGCGGCCGACACCATCAAGGTCGGCATCCTGCACTCGCTGTCCGGCACCATGGCCATTTCCGAAACGTCGCTCAAGGAGATGGCGCTGTTCACCATCGACGAGATCAACGCCAGCGGTGGCGTGCTGGGCAAGAAGCTGGAACCGGTGGTGGTTGACCCGGCATCGAACTGGCCGCTGTTCGCCGAGAAGGCGCGCCAGCTGCTGACCCAGGATCAGGTGGCGGTGACCTTCGGTTGCTGGACCTCGGTGTCGCGCAAGTCGGTGCTGCCGGTCTACGAGGAACTCGATGGCCTGCTGTTCTACCCGGTGCAGTACGAAGGCGAGGAACTGTCGCCGAACGTGTTCTATACCGGTGCGGCGCCGAACCAGCAGGCGATCCCGGCGGTGGAGTATCTGATGAGCGCGGACGGCGGTGCGGCCAAGCGCTTCGTGCTGCTGGGCACCGACTACGTGTACCCGCGCACCACCAACAAGATCCTGCGCGCATTTCTGCACGCCAAGGGCATCGCCGACGCCGACATCATGGAGGAGTACACGCCGTTCGGTCACAGCGACTACCAGACCATCATCGGCAAGATCAAGAAGTTCGCTTCCGAAGGCAAGAAGACCGCGGTGGTGTCCACCATCAACGGTGATTCCAACGTGCCGTTCTACAAGGAGCTGGGCAACCAGGGCCTGAAGGCGACCGACGTGCCGGTGGTGGCGTTCTCGGTCGGCGAGGAAGAACTGAAGGGCATCGACACCAAGCCGCTGCTCGGCCACCTCGCCGCCTGGAACTATTTCATGTCGGTGAAGAATCCGGTGAACGCCAAGTGGACGGCCGACTACACCGCGTGGGCGAACAAGAAAGGGGTCACCGGACAGATCCTCACCAATGACCCGATGGAAGCGACTTACGTCGGCATCCACATGTGGGCCCAGGCAGTGGCGAAAGCGGGTTCGACCGATGTCGCCGAGGTGCGCCAGGCGATGTATGGCCAGACCTTCGCCGCGCCCTCGGGCTTCACGCTGAAGATGGACGAGAAGAATCACCATCTGCACAAGCCGGTCATGATCGGCGAAGTGCTCCCCAATGGGCAGTTCGACGTCGTGTGGAAGACCCAGGGGCCGATCCGCGCCATGCCCTGGAGCCCCTACATTCCGGGCAACGACAAGAAGGCGGATGTTCCGGTCAAGGGCAAGTTCTGATCGGAGGCGCTGCCCCCGCCCGGGCGTTGCTGCCGATCGGGCTTCCGTCACCGCCTGCGGACCGCGCTGCCCGGGTCCGCAGGTTCCTTCCCGCCCCCGGGATTTCGAGGGATGTCTTGCCGATGAGCTCTGTGTGCCGGGGATTGCTCCGGGTGCCGTTTGCGGCCGCCATGGCCGGTATCGTCGGGATGGCCTGCATTGGCGCGGGCACCGGCTGGTGTGCGCCGGAAGACGTGGTGCCGAAGGCGGCGACGGAGACAGTCGCTGTTGCGGTGCCGGTCATCGAACAGCGCCTGGCGGATGCCGACATCGGCGGTCGCGCCGAACTCATCGTGCAGGCGGCGGCGGCCGGCGAGCCGCGGCTGGAGGCGTTGCTGTCGATGCTGGAAGAGCGCCGCTTGCTGGTCGATGGCGGTGGCCGTGCCCTGGTGCTGCTCGCCGATGGCGGGGTGCGCGATCCAACGACTGGCGTGCGGGTTCCGGTCGACGCTGGCACGCTCGACTCCGTCACGATCAACAATCGCGTGCGCGGCGCGATCGAGCTGGCGCGTGCGGTGCGGAAGCTCGGCAGTGCCGTTGCCGCCGAGCGACTGGCGGCGGCCAGGAACTTTCTAGACGCCGAAGCGCCGGACCTGTTGCCGGTGATCGACGACCGGCTCGCCGCGGAAACGGACGCTGCCGTGCGCAAGGTGCTGGGTCAGGTGCAGGCCAGCCTGCGCCTTGCCAGCGGCGATCCGGCGCTGCGCATGGCGGCGGTCGTCGCCTTTGCCGATAGCCTCGATGCCAGTGTCGCGGCGCGGTTGGCACCCCTCGCCGCCGAGGCCACCGAGAGCGACCCGCGCATTCGTGCCGCGGCGGCCCGGAGCATTCGCGCCATCGAGCAGCGCATGGGCTGGTTCGATCGGCTGGGCAACCTGTTTAGCGGCGTCAGCCTGGGTTCGGTGCTGTTGCTGGCGGCACTGGGGCTCGCCATCACCTACGGACTGCTCGGCGTGATCAACATGGCGCACGGCGAGATGCTGATGCTGGGTGCCTATGCCACTTTTGTGGTGCAGCGCCTGTTTGCCCAGCACCTGCCGGATGCCTTTGGCTGGTACCTGCTGGCGGCGTTGCCGGTGGCCTTCGCGGTGACGGCGCTGACGGGCATGCTGATCGAGCGCAGCGTGATCCGCCACCTCTATGGCCGTCCACTGGAAACGCTGCTTGCCACCTGGGGCATCAGTCTGCTGCTGATCCAGGTCGTGCGCATGCTCTTCGGGGCGCAGAACGTCACCGTGGCCAACCCGGATTGGCTCAGCGGCGGCTTGGAGCTCACCACCACCCTGACGCTCCCCTACAACCGCATCGCCATCATCCTGTTCGTGGTGCTGGTGCTCGGTTTCACCTGGCTGTTGCTGCAGAAGACGCGCCTGGGGCTGTTCGTGCGCGCAGTGACGCAGAACCGGCGCATGGCCGATGCCACGGGGGTGCCGACCGGCCGGGTCGACATGCTGGCGTTCGGGCTCGGCTCGGGCATCGCCGGGCTCGGCGGCGTGGCGCTGTCGCAGCTGGGCAACGTGGGCCCCGAACTCGGTCAGTCGTACATCGTCGATTCGTTCATGGTGGTGGTGCTCGGCGGCGTCGGCCAACTGGCCGGCACGGTGCTGGGTGCGCTCGGGCTGGGCGTCGTCAACAAGATTCTGGAACCACAGGTCGGCGCCGTGCTGGGCAAGATTGCGATCCTGGTGTTCATCATCCTGTTCATTCAGAAGCGCCCCCAGGGGCTGTTCGCCCTGAAGGGCCGGCAGATCGACTGAGGCAGGGGAGAATGGAAGAGGGGAGGATGGAAGAGGAAAGGATGGAAGAGGAAAGGATGGAAGAGGAAAGGATGGAAGTGCTGATGCAGAAATTTGCCCACCAGCGAATGCTCGCGGCGATTGTCGCGCTCGCCGCCGTGCTGTTGCTCCTGCCGCTCGCGCATTTGATGCCGGAAGGCGGCGCGCTGCACGTGTCCGCCTATACCCTGACCCTGACCGGCAAGATCCTCTGCTACGCCATCGTGGCGCTGGCGCTCAACCTGGTGTGGGGCTACGCCGGGCTGCTGTCGCTGGGTCACGGGCTGTTCTTCGCGCTCGGGGGCTACGCGATGGGCATGTATCTGATGCGGCAGATCGGCCGCGATGGCAACTATCAGAGCGAACTGCCGGATTTCATGGTGTTCCTCGACTGGCACCAGCTGCCCTGGTTCTGGCATGGCTCCGACCAGTTCCTGTGGGCGCTGTTCCTGGTCGTGGCGGTGCCCGGCCTGCTGGCTTTCGTATTCGGCTGGTTTGCGTTTCATTCGCGCATCAAGGGGGTGTACTTCTCGATCATCACGCAGGCGATGACCTTCGCCTTCATGCTGCTCTTCTTTCGCAACGAAACCGGCTTCGGCGGCAACAACGGGTTCACCGACTTCAAGCGTATCCTCGGTTTCGACATCACCGCACCGGGCACGCGCGCGGCACTGTATGCCTGCACCGTGTTGCTGCTGGTCGGCGTGCTGTTGCTGACGCGCTGGATCGTGCGCTCGAAATTCGGCCGCGTGCTCGCCGCGGTTCGCGACGCTGAATCGCGGCTGATGTTCTGTGGCTACGATCCGGTGAACTACAAGCTTGCCATCTGGGTACTGTCGGCGGTGATTTGCGGGCTGGCCGGCGCGCTCTATGTGCCGCAGGTGGGCATCATCAATCCCGGCGAAATGTCCCCGGCCAATTCCATCGAGGCGGCGATCTGGGTGGCGGTGGGCGGCCGTGGCACCCTGTTTGGCCCGCTGCTGGGCGCCGCCCTCGTCAACGGCGCCAAGAGCTGGTTCACCGTGGCGTTCCCCGAGTACTGGCTGCTGTTTCTCGGGGTGATGTTCATCCTGGTCACCCTGTACTTGCCCCGCGGTGTGGTTGGCCTGTTGGTCCGATTTCGCGGCCGGCACCCGGACCGGGAGGATGGTTGACATGACGATCGCCGACGTGACCGCCGCCGACAGGACCGCCGCCGCGCAGCAGGAGCAGCTGGTGCCGGCAGCGGCCGGCGGTGACGCGGGCGCACGCCTGCACCAGAGTGGCGGTGTCGATCTCACCCACGGCAATATCCTCTATCTGGAGGACATCACCGTGAGTTTCGATGGCTTTCGAGCGCTCAACCGGCTGACGCTGTACATCGGTGTGGGCGAGCTGCGCTGCGTCATCGGGCCCAACGGCGCCGGCAAGACCACCATGATGGACGTGATCACCGGCAAGACCCGGCCCGACAGCGGCACCGTCTACTTCGGCCAGAACATCGATCTCACCAGGCTCAACGAGCCACAGATTGCCAGCGCCGGTATCGGCCGCAAGTTCCAGAAGCCAACCGTGTTCGAGGCAATGACCGTATTCGAGAATCTCGAGCTCGCGCTCAAGGCCGGCAAGTCGGTGCGCGACAGCCTGCGCTATCGCATCACCGGCGCGCAGCGCGACCGCATCGACGCGGTGCTGGCGACCATCCGCCTCGGTGCCGAGCGCGGGCGTCTGGCGGGTCTGCTGTCGCACGGGCAGAAGCAGTGGCTGGAGATCGGCATGCTGCTCGCACAGGATCCGTTACTGCTGCTGCTGGACGAACCGGTAGCCGGCATGACCGACGCCGAGACCGAAAAAACCGCCGAACTGCTGCTCAGCCTCCAAGGCAAGCATTCGCTGATGGTGGTGGAGCACGACATGGCCTTCGTCGGCGCCATTGCACAGCACGTCACCGTGCTGCACGAGGGTTCGGTACTGGCCGAAGGGACGCTGCCCGAGGTGCAGGCCAACGACAAGGTGATCGAGGTGTATCTTGGACGCTGACCGTGCCCGCGCCGCCGAATGCCTGGAAGTCACGGGTCTCAATCAGTATTACGGAGGCAGCCACATCCTGCGCGACCTTTCGCTCCGCTGCGCGGTGGGCGAAGTGACCTGCGTGCTGGGCCGCAACGGGGTCGGCAAGACCACCCTGCTGCGCTGCATCCTGGGTCAGCTCCCGGTGCGGACCGGGCGGGTGCAGTGGGCCGGCCGGGATCTCACCGGGTTGCCACCCCACCGGCGCGTGGCGGAAGGGGTGGCCTGCGTGCCGCAGGGGCGCGAAATCTTCAGCCGCCTGACCGTGGAGGAGAACCTGCGCATGGGGCTCGCCCGGTTCTCCGGCAGCAAGGGACGCAACATCCCGACGTTCGTTTACGAGACCTTTCCGGTGCTGGCCGAGATGAAGCACCGCCGTGGCGGCGACCTGTCCGGCGGCCAGCAACAGCAGCTGGCCATCGCCCGCGCGCTGGTGAGCGAGCCCAGGCTGCTGATCCTCGACGAGCCCACGGAGGGCATTCAGCCCTCGATCATCAAGCTGATTGGCAGCGTCATCCGGCAGCTCGCGGCGCGTGGCGACATGGCCATTCTCCTGGTCGAGCAGTACTACGATTTCGCGGCGGAACTGGCCGACAGCTACGCGGTGATGGCGCGCGGCACGGTGATCCAGAGCGGGCGCGGCGCCGACATGGTCGCCGCGGGCGTGCGTGAGCTGCTTGCGATCTGAGACCCGTGTCGTGGCGCTGCCCGCGGCGGTCGGTTTCGATCGCTGGCAGGCGACGCTCGAACTTGCCTATGCCCGCCGTGGTCCGGCCACGGTGCCGGTTCTGCGCCGCCACCAGGGTCCGCTGCGGGTGCAGAAGCACTTCCATCCGGAGGGCCCGGAGGTTTGCCACCACATCCTGGTGCACCCGCCGGGCGGAATTGCGGGCGGCGACGCCCTGCGCATGGATATCGAGTTGGGCACCGACGCCGCAGCGCTGATCACCTCTCCCGGGGCGGCCAAATGGTATCGCGGCACCGCGGAGGCGACCCTGGAGGTGACGCAGCGGCTGGCCGGCGGCGCCGTGCTGGAATGGCTGCCGCTCGAAACCATTCTCTATTCCGGCGCGCGCTGCCACATCCGCAACCGCATCGAACTTGCCGGCACGGCGCGGCTGCTGTACACCGATGTGCTGTGCCTGGGCCGGCCCGGCAGCGGCGAGCGGTTCGCCGCCGGGTACTGGCGGCAGTCCAGCGAGATCCGCCGCGATGGCCGCCTGTTGTGGTGCGAGCAGGCACTGCTTGAGGGTGGTGATCCGCTGCAAACGGCGCAGGTCGGACTGGGTGGCGCCACCGTGCTGGGAATGCTGCTGTGGGTGGGTGCGCCACTGCCGGACGACCTGATCGCGGCCTGCCGCGACCTGCCGCTGCGCGGCCGTGGAGGCGTGACGCAGTTGCCCGCACTGTTCAGTGCCCGCTGCCTGTGCGACTCCACGGAAGAAGCACTGCGCTGGCTGCGCGCACTCTGGACGCTGCTCCGCCCGCCATTGCTCGGGCGCGCCGCGGTGCCCCCGCGCATCTGGGCCACCTGATGGCTGGCTGGAACAGTGCTGATCGGAAAAAAATGCTGGCCGGAAATTGTTGACCGGAAGTGGCTGACCGGAAGTTGTCGATCGGAAGTTGTTCACCGAAAAGTGTTGATCGGAAGTTGTTGACCGGAAAAAGTGCTGACCGGATTATCGACCGCAACGAGGAGGGTGGCGTGGATCTGACCCCGCGCGAAAAGGACAAGCTGCTCATCGTGGTGGCGGCGCAACTGGCCGAGCGGCGTCGCGCCCGCGGCCTGAAGCTCAATCACCCGGAAGCGGTGGCGTTGATCACTGCCGCGGTGATGGAGGGCGCCCGCGACGGCAGGACAGTTGCCGAGCTGATGCACTATGGCACCACGCTGCTGTCGCGCGCCGACGTGATGGAAGGCGTGCCGGAGATGATTCCGGACATCCAGGTGGAAGCGACCTTCCCCGATGGCAGCAAGCTGGTCACCGTCCACCAGCCGATCGTGTAAGGGGGAGAGCGACATGATTTCCGGAGCTACTGATCCCGGAGCTGCTGATCCCCGAGCTGCTGATCCCGGAGCTACTGATCCCAGAGCTACTGATCCCGGAGCTACTGATCCCAGAGCTACTGATCCCGGAGCGCTCATCCCAGGCGAGATCCGGGTGGCCGACGGCGACATCGAACTCAACGCCGGCCGCGCGACGCGCACGCTCGAGGTCACCAACAGCGGCGACCGCCCGATCCAGGTCGGCTCGCACTACCACTTTTTTGAAACCAACGCCGCCCTGGTGTTCCAGCGGGAAAGCGTGCGTGGTTTCCGCCTGAACATTCCCGCCGGTACTGCCGTGCGCTTCGAGCCAGGCCAGTCGCGCACCGTGGAACTCGTCGAACTCGCCGGCGCGAGGACCGTGTACGGTTTCCGCGGTCTGGTGATGGGCAGGCTCCGGGAGATCGAGGAGGGGCAACCATGAAAATTTCCCGACGGGCCTACGCCGACATGTTCGGTCCCACCACCGGTGACCGGGTGCGCCTGGCCGATACCGGCTTGTGGATCGAAGTGGAAAGGGATTTCACCATCTACGGCGAAGAAGTGAAATTCGGCGGCGGCAAGGTGATCCGCGACGGCATGGGCCAGTCGCAGCGGCCGGCTGCACAGGTGGTCGATACCCTGATCACCAATGCGCTGATCCTCGACTGGAGCGGGATCTACAAAGCCGACATCGGCATCAAGGATGGCCGCATAGGCGGCATCGGCAAGGCCGGCAACCCGGACATCCAGCCGGGCGTCGACATCGTGATCGGCCCCGGCACCGAAGTGATCGCCGGTGAAGGCATGATCGTCACCGCCGGCGGCGTCGATGCCCACATCCACTTCATCTGCCCGCAGCAGATCGAGGAAGCGTTGACCTCCGGCATCACCACCATGATCGGCGGCGGTACCGGGCCGGCCACCGGCACCTGCGCCACCACCTGCACGCCCGGGCCGTGGCACCTGGCGCAGATGCTGCGCGCCGCGGAAGCCTTCCCGATGAACCTCGGCTTCACCGGCAAGGGCAACGCCAGCCAGCCGGAAGCGCTGCGCGAGCAGGTCGCGGCCGGTGCCATCGGGCTGAAACTGCACGAGGACTGGGGCACCACGCCGGCCGCCATCGATTGCTGTCTCGCGGTGGGGGATGAGATGGACGTGCAGGTGGCGATTCACACCGATACGCTCAACGAGTGTGGCTTCGTCGATGACACCATCGCCGCGTTCCAGGGCCGCACCATCCACACCTACCACACGGAGGGCGCCGGGGGCGGCCACGCGCCGGACATCATCAAGGCCTGTGGCGAGCCCAACGTGTTGCCGAGTTCGACCAACCCGACGCGGCCCTACACGGTGAATACCATCGACGAGCACCTCGACATGCTCATGGTGTGTCACCACCTCGATCCCGCGATTGCCGAAGATGTGGCCTTTGCCGAATCGCGCATCCGCCGCGAGACCATTGCCGCCGAGGACATCCTCCACGATCTCGGTGCCTTCTCGATGATTTCCTCCGACAGCCAGGCCATGGGCCGCGTCGGCGAGGTGATCCTGCGCTGCTGGCAGACGGCGGACAAGATGAAGCAGCAACGCGGCCCGCTGCCGGAAGACGCGGCGTCATCGAAAAGCGGGGGCAACGACAACTTCCGCGTCCGGCGCTACATCGCCAAGTACACCATCAACCCGGCGATCACCCATGGCATCGCGCATGAGGTGGGCTCGGTCGAAGTGGGCAAGCTCGCCGATCTGGTGCTGTGGCGTCCGGCCTTCTTTGGCGTGAAGCCGTCGCTGGTGGTCAAGGGCGGGCTGATCGTCAGCGCGCTGATGGGCGACCCCAATGCCTCGATCCCGACCCCGCAGCCGGTGCATTACCGGCCGATGTTCGGTGCGCATGGCCGCGCGCTGGCGGTGTCCTCGGTGACTTTCGTTTCACAGGCCGCACTGGATGCCGGCGTCGGCGACCGGCTCGGGCTCGCCAAGCGGCTGGTCGCCGTCAAGGGTTGTCGCAACCTCGGCAAGAAGGATCTCAAGCTCAACGACGC
Source organism: Porticoccaceae bacterium (assembly GCA_036275455.1). Classification (GTDB taxonomy): domain Bacteria; phylum Pseudomonadota; class Gammaproteobacteria; order Pseudomonadales; family Porticoccaceae; genus JAGPUQ01. Next base: position 6,406 of record DASUDS010000056.1, on the reverse strand, counting down.
GCTGCCACGGATCAGCGTCGATCCGCAGAACTACCAGGTACACGCCGACGGCGAGCTGCTCTGGTGCGAGCCGGCACGGGTGCTGCCGATGGCGCAGCGCTATTTCCTGTTCTGAGACGGCCATGATCGAATTGCGCGAGCGTCTCGCCGACTTCAGCGGCACCGTGGACGATACGGTGGTGTTGCCCTTCGAGTTGCGCCAAAGGAGCCGCCTGCGCACGATGACTCGCGCTGGCCGCGATGCCGGGGTGCTGCTCGAGCCGGGCAGTACGTTGCGCGGCGGCGACCTGCTGCGCAGCGTCTGCGGGCTGGTGGTGAAGGTGATTGCCGAGCCCGAGGTGCTCATGGAAGTGCGCAATGCCGATCCATTCACCCTCGCCCGGCTGGCCTATCACCTGGGCAACCGGCATGTGCAGGTGCAGATCGGCGACGGCTGGCTGCGCACGCCCGAGGATCCGGTATTGCGCGCCATGCTCGAGCAACTGGGGGCAGAGACAACCCGGGTGACGGCGCCCTTCGATGCCGAGTCCGGTGCCTACGGTGGCCACCATCGGCATGCCATGGCGCCGCCGCTGGAGGAGAAGTTCCGCTACCTGCCGAAACTGCATCTGTTCGAGCCGGATCCGTGAATACCCTGGCGCAATTGCAGCTGCTGCGTTTCGGATCGCCGGCATTGCCGATCGGCCTCTACAGCTGGTCGCAGGGCACCGAGACCGCGATCGACGCACAACTGGTGTGCGATGCCGCGACGGCCGAGGTCTGGCTGACCGAGGTCCTGCGGGGGCCGCTGGCGCGCTGGGAGCTGCCGTTGCTGGCCGATGCCGTAACCGCCGTGCACGCCGGCGACTGGGCGGCGCTGACGGCGCTCGACGAGCGCTTTCTCGCCAGCCGCGAGACACGCGAGGCGCGCGCCGAGGCCGAGCAACTGGGCTGGTCGCTGGGGCAACTGCTGCAAGCATTGCCCGAGACGCCCGCGGTGGTGCAGGCCTGGCTGGCGCGGGAAAAACGGCCGGGCGCGCTGGCGGCCCATGCGCTCGTCGCCGCCGTCGCCCGCTGCGATGCCCGCACCTTGCTGGCGATGTATGCCGGCAGCTGGCTGGAGAACCAGGTGGCGGTGCTGGTGAAGGCGGTGCCGCTGGGGCAGACCACGGGGCAGCGGTTGCTGTCGGCACTGCTGCCCCGAGTGGCGCTAGCAGTGGATGCGGCGCTGGCGTTGCCGGAGGCCGCGCGCAGCAGTCTGGCGCCGGGGCTGGCCTGGCTGGGCATGCGCCACGAGTGCCAGTACACGCGCCTGTTTCGCTCCTGAATCCGCAGGTTGACCGGCCCGAATCCGGCGGTTGACCAACCCGAACCCTAGCCGACATCACCGCCGAGGAGAATTGCCCATGAATGCCCGTCCCCTGCGCGTCGGTATCGGTGGCCCGGTGGGTTCCGGCAAGACCGCGCTGACGTTGTTGCTGTGTCGCCACCTGCGCGACAGATGGAGTGTCGCTGCCGTCACCAACGACATCTATACCCAGGAGGATGCGCAGTTCCTGGTGCGCAACGCGGCGTTGTCGCCGGATCGCATCATCGGCGTCGAGACCGGCGGCTGCCCGCACACGGCAATTCGTGAGGATGCCTCGATCAATCTCGAGGCCGTGGCGCGGCTGACCGAGCGCTTGCCCGGCCTGGATCTGATCTTCGTCGAGTCCGGTGGCGACAATCTGGCCGCGACCTTCAGTCCGGAGCTGTCCGACCTCACCCTCTACGTCATCGACGTCGCGGCCGGCGACAAGGTGCCGCGCAAGGGTGGCCCCGGCATCTGCAAGTCGGATCTGCTGATCATCAACAAGACCGATCTTGCGCCACATGTGGGAGCTTCGCTCGAGGTGATGGCGCGCGACGCGCGCAGGATGCGCGGCGAGCGGCCGTTCCAGTTCGTCTGCCTGAAGGAGGAGAAGGGTCTGAGCGAGATCATTGCCTTCATCGAACGCCGGGGCATGCTGAGCTGCTGAGCAGAGCCGTTTGTGGTGCGCGTCCAAGGCTTGGCGTGATCGTCGTTGCCAAAAGAAGGCTTGGTGCCATTGGCGCTGCAAAAAAATGGTGCACAGGTCAAGCCTCCGCGCACTGTTTTCCACAGTTGGCGCCGCGACTTCAGGGATGATTGACGAATCTCACGCAACTCGTTGATTTTTGTTTTTTGATTTATTAATTGGTTGATTTTAATAGATTTTTTATTTTGTCGAAAAAATAACCATTCCGTGACAAGGTCGCCTGCCGCAAGGTTTTTGGCTTCAATCCTTGGCGTTGTCAACAAAGTTATCCACAGATTTTGTGGGTAAGCCGCAGGCCGGTTGGTTATTCCTGGGCCCAGGTTATGTCGTGGCTCCAGGCTATTTGTGGACCTTGGCTATTTCGTGAATCTTGGCTTTTTCGTCGACCCTGGCTATTTCGTCGACCCTGGCTATTTCGTCGACCCTAGTTTGCAGTGCTCCGGGATGGTGGTGGTTACCCCTCGCGCTGTCAATGCGTCAATTTCGTTACATTTGAGACCGGGATTTGCGCTCAGGTCGAGTTGAGCCAGGGAGGGCAGTGTGTGCAAGGGCTCGATGGTGCTCAAGGCGTTGTTGGCGAGGTTCAGGATTTCCAGCCCGACGAAGGCTTCGAGTCCCTTCAGCGAACCGATCCCGGCGTTGGTACAGAGCAGGCGCTTGAGGGCGTCGATGCGGGAAATCTGCTGATCCTGGATGGTCTGGGCCACGCAGCTGCGCAGTGCCGGATCGGCGATCTCGTAGCCGGTCAGCAGCTTCGCGGGCGTATGGATGGGCTGCTGGTTGAAGGTCACTTCATAACGATTGCAGCCGGCAAGCAGGAAGACCAGCAACAACGAAAACCGGTTGAAGCGCTGCGCCATGGGGATCTCCAGGTCCAGGAACCGCCAATTCTGTGACCTGCATTCTAGCGGGCGGAATCTGCGGGGCGCTAGGATACAAGACCCGCGTCGTCTGTTTCGGCGGACCGGGCATTCAGGCCGGGTGTCCCCGCTCCCGTGATCCGGGTCATCCGGTCGGCGGCTCCGTGGCGGGGTACTGACGATGGGGAGCAGCAACTGATGGGCAGGAGCGGGCAGAGTGCCTCGGATGCGGCCAGGGATGCTGGGGTAGAGTACGGCGCGCAGGTGGTGGTGGCGGCGGACAGCCGCAATCGCGAGGCAGGCCGCGAGCTGGCGGAGCGCCTGGGGCTGGCATTTCTCGATGCCGCGCTCGGCGAGCCAAGTCAGGCCGCTTTCATCCTGCGCCTGGGTGCCGACGGGCTGGCACTGTGCAGCGCAATGGACAGTTTCGGCCCGATCAGTTGCGAGTTCGCCGCCGGGCGGTTGCGGCACCGACACCAGTTTGGCGGGGGCGCGGGGCAGAGCATCGCACGTGCGGTGGGGCTCAAGCAGGGCAGCGATCTGCACATCGCAGATCTGACCGCAGGGCTTGGCGAGGACGCCTTCGTGCTCGCGGGGCTGGGCGCTAAGGTGGTGATGATCGAGCGCCATCCGGTGATCGCGGCGCTGCTCGAAGACGGATTGCGCCGCGCTGGCGAACTGGCCCACAACGCCGCCATCGGCGCGGCCGTTGCGCGCATGGAATTGCACCAGTGCGAGGCGCACGCCTGGCTGGCAAGCTGTTCCGAGGCCGAGCGCCCGGATGTGATCTATCTGGACCCGATGTTCCCCGAGCGCAACAAGAGCGCCCAGGTACGCAAGGAAATGCAGGCGCTGCAGCAGATCGTCGGCGCCGACGCCGACAGCGACGCACTGCTGGAACCTGCCTTGGCGGTGGCGCGCTATCGCGTGGTGGTCAAGCGCGCCCGGCATGCGCCTCACTTGGGCGGCAGCGAGCCGACCTTTGCGGTTGCCGGCCGTGCCACGCGCTTCGACGTCCATGCCCTGCGGCGGTTGCCCAACCGGAGCTGACGGAATTGCGCTGCTAGAATGCGGTTCCTTCCCGTCCTTGCTGCATGCTGGATAACCGTTGAACCCCTGCACTTCGGAACCGTCCGCCGCCTACTTTGAACCGGGCGATCCCGGCAGCCATGGCGACGGCCTGTGGCCGGGCATCGATGCCGCCTATTGCATCTCCCTCCAGAGCCGGCCCGACCGCGCCGCCGCGGCGCGCGCTGAACTGGCACGGGCCGGATTGCTGCCCATCACCACCTTTTATCGCCCCATCCGCCATCCGGACAAACCGGTGCAGGGGATCTGGGAGAGCCATCGCGCGGTGGCGCGCCACGCGCTGGAATTGGGCCAGCGCCGGGTGATCATCCTGGAGGACGACATCCATTTCCGGCGGCTGCCCAGGCCCGCCGAGCTGGCGCGACAGCTGGGACGGCTGCCACAGGCCTGGAACATCCTGTTTCTGGGTCACTGGCCGTTTCGGGTCCGGTTCCTCGGCCGCGATCTGCTGGAGACCGAATCGGCCTGCGCGCACGCCTACGTTGCCAGCGAGCGCCTGCTGCACTGGCTGGCCGAGCGGCCCTTCGGTGCGCCCGAGGTGGCGTTGCGGCGCGGCGCGGGCAAGGGCATCGATTCGGCGTACTCGCTGTTGCCCGGCTGCTATGCGGTGTTTCCGATGCTCGCGGTCCAGGGCGCGAGCCCCAGCGACCACTTCGCGCACCTGCGCGCCAAGGCGGAGCGCAAGCTCCATCATCGGTTGATGCGCGCCTTCCCGGTGGAACGCGGCTATGCGCTGGGGATGCGTGGCGCCGAACTGTGGGCGGCGCTGCGGGCGCTGCCGAGGCTGCTGCGGCGCCGGTAGCCCGTGTTGCCCGGTAGGGCGTGTTACCCGGTAACGCCGGGCAGCAGTAGCCGTGCCAGCAGTTCCCGGTAGATGGTGGACAGCCGTTCCAGGTCGGTGACGGCGACATGCTCGTCGACCTTGTGGATGCTGGCGTTGATCGGCCCCAGTTCGATCACCTGGGTACCCAGCTTGGCTATGAAGCGTCCGTCCGAGGTGCCACCGCCGGTGGAAAGTTCGGGATGGCCGCCGGTCACCGTGGAAATCGCGCTGGTGACTGCGGTCAGCAGCGTACCGGGAACGGTCACGAAGGGTTCGCCGCTGAGCTGCCAGTCGAGCGCATAGCGCAGGCCGTGCCGGTCGAGGATGGTCTGGGTACGGCGTTTCAGGTCATCGGCCGTGACGGCGGTCGAGAAGCGGAAATTGAACAGTACTTCCAGCTCGCCGGGGATGACGTTGGTGACGCCGGTCCCGGCCTGGACGTTGGAGATCTGAAAGCTGGTCGGCGGGAACTGCGCGGTGCCCGCGTCCCAGACCTCGGCGGCCAGTGCCGCCAGTGCCGGCGCCGCGCGATGGATGGGGTTGTCGGCACGCTCCGGATAGGCCACATGGCCCTGCACGCCCAGTACCCGCAGCGTGCCATTGAGCGAGCCGCGGCGGCCATTGCGCACCGTATCGCCCAGCGTCGTGCTGCTCGAAGGCTCGCCGACCAGGCACCAGTCCGGCGCCAGCCCCCGATCGCGCAGCCAGTCCACTACGCGCACGGTGCCGTCGAGCGCCGGGCCTTCCTCGTCGCTGGTGAGCAGGAAGGCGATGCGGCCGGGATGCCGGGGGTGTTCGGCCACGAAGCCTTCGACGGCGGTCACCATGGCGGCCAGCGCGCCCTTCATGTCGGCGGCGCCGCGCCCGTAGAGCAGCCCGTTTGCGATCTCCGGGCTGAACGGGGGGTGGCGCCATTCGCGCTCGGGGCCGGGCGGCACCACGTCGGTGTGCCCGGCAAAGCACAGCAGCGGGCCACTGTCGCCGCGCATCGCCCAGAGATTGCTGACCGCGCCAAAGCGCAGCGGGGTCAGCGCAAAGCCCGCCGCCGCGAGCCGCGCGCCCAGGATTTCCAGGCACCCCGCATCGTCCGGGGTCACCGATGGGCAGCGAATCAGCGCGCAGGTCAGCGCCAGCGTGGGGGTCATGGTGGCCATGGGCGGGATGTTGGCCGGCCTCAGTTGTGGCTGTGCAGCGCTTCGTTGAGGGCGACGGCGGAGCGGTTGGTCAGGCACTCCACGGCGCCGGTCAGCGAGTTGCGGCGAAACAGCAGATCGGAGCGTCCGGCGAGATCGCGCGCCCGGGCGGTGCCCGCGGGCTGGCGGTGGTCGTCGAGCAGGGTGACCTTGGTGCCGGCGGTGATGTAGAGGCCGGCCTCCACCGTGCAGCGGTCGCCCAGCGGGATGCCTATTCCGGCGTTGGCGCCGATCAGGCACTCGCGGCCCACCGAGATCACCAGGTTGCCGCCGCCCGAGAGCGTGCCCATGGTCGAGCTGCTGCCGCCGAGATCCGAACCCGCGCCCACGAACACGCCCGCCGAGATGCGGCCTTCGACCATGTTGGGGCCTTCGGTGCCGGCGTTGAAGTTGATGAAGCCCTCG
>DASUDS010000055.1:0-12698 GCA_036275455.1 Porticoccaceae bacterium | reverse complement strand
CAACCGGGTCGCCGGCGGCAGCCCCTGGGGATTGGCGGAAGTGGAGACGATGGCGCCGCCGAAGGCGCGGCTCAGGGCCGCCGCCACCGGATGCGCGGTCACCCGCACGGCGAGCGTGCCCTGCCCGCCGGTGACCAGCGGTAGGGCGCGGCCGTTGTCCGGGATCAGCCAGGTCACGGGTCCGGGCCAGGTCGCGGCCATCCGCGCGAGCCATTGCGGATGCAGGCCGCGCAGGTAGGGCGCGAGCATGTCCAGCTCGGCGGCCACCAGGATCAGTCCCTTGCCAGGGTCGCGGCCCTTGAGCGCGATCACCCGCGCCACCGCGGCGGCATCGTCCGGATCGCAGCCCAGGCCCCAGACGGCTTCGGTGGGATAGGCCACCACGCCACCGGCGCGCATGGCGTGTGCGGCCGTGCGGACGCTCGGATGGGCGAATCGTGCCACGGGGGAGGGCTCTCGGGCGGGGTCGCGGGGGCGGCAGAGGCTACCGGAAGGGCTCTGCGGCGACAACCGCTGCCGCCACGACAACCGCTGCAACCGCGTGCCGTGCCAGCCGTGCCGTGACAACCGTGACAGCAGCGTGCCGCGACGGCGTGCGGCCGCTGGTGGTCGGGCAAGCGGCTTGTCGGGCAAGCGGCTTACGGGTAACCCGCTTAGCGGGTAATTCGTCTAGCGGGTGCGCAGATAGACGCTGCCCCGACTTTCCACCAGGCCCAGCAGTTCCAGCTCGCCCAGGGCGGCGGTGAGCTGGGCGGTGCCGAGGGCGGTGCGCGCGATCAGCAGATCGGCGTCGGCGGCTTCGTGGCCCAGGGCATCGAGCACGGCGGTTGCGTCGCCGCTCAATTCCGTGACTGCCACAGGCGGCGGGGCACCGACGCTGGCCTCGCCGCCTGCCTCTCCGTCTGCCTCCCCGCGCTTGAGCGCCAGCATGCCGCCGAGCTGGGCGACGATGTCCGCGGTGGTTTCCACCAGCGTGGCGCCCTCACGGATCAACTGGTGGCAGCCGCGCGCCAGCGGATTGTGGATGGAGCCGGGAATGGCGAAGACCTCGCGGCCCTGCTCCAGCGCCTGGCGGGCGGTGATCAGCGAGCCGCTGCGCGGCGCTGCTTCCACTACCAGGACGCCGAGGCTGAGGCCGCTGATGATCCGGTTGCGGCGCGGGAAATGCTGGGCGCGTGGCGGTGTGCCGGGCGGAAATTCGGAGATCACGGTGCCGCCCGCGGCGACGATCTGTTGCCACAGGGTCGCATGCTGGCGGGGATAGATCTGGTCGATGCCGCAGCCCACCACCGCCACGGTGAGGCCGCTGGTCAGGGCGCCGCGGTGGGCGGCGCCATCGATGCCCAGCGCCAGACCACTGGCGACGACGAATCCGCTCACCGCCAGTTCCGCGGCAAAGCGCGTGGCCGTCTCCAGGCCATGATGGCTGGCGCTGCGGCTGCCGACGATGGCGATGGCCGGCAGCGCCAGGGCCAGGCGATCGCCCTGGCCATAGAGCAACGGGGGTGGGGAGGGGATTTCGCGCAGCAGCGCCGGATAGTCCGGATCGGACAGTGCCAGCAGAAAGAGCCCGGGGATACGCAGCTCGGTCAGCGCCGCGGCGCTGGCCATCGGGCAGGCGGCGCGGCAGGCGCGCAATGCGCTCTGCCAGGGCTCGCGCAGTGCCGGGATGGGTTGGCTGAATGCCGCCGCGAAACTGCCGAAGGTACGCTGGCAGGCCAGGGCGGCGGCAGAGCCCAGCCCGGGCCAGGTGAGCAGCTGGTGGGCCCGCAAGGCCTCGTGGCTGGCATGCATGAACGGCTCCTTCCCTGAGCCCGGCGGGCCGCAGCCCGCATCAGAACGGAGCCTGGATCAGGGCTCCCTGACCAGATCGCCTACCTTGAGTGGCCGGTTGGCGTTCATCACCAGCCCGAAGCTCATCTGCTCGAAGGTGCGAAACACCATCAGCAGTCCGGCGCGCTCGGGCGGCAGCGTGACCATGTCCTCGGCGATGCGGTCGCGCACGGTCTCGCCTTGCTTGTAGATGGCGAAGGTGTCGCCGATCTCGATGCCGTCTTCTTCGCCACGGTTGATCGCGACCACATCGAGGTGGCCGACGTTGTCGATGCCGCCTTCGACGGCCATGATCACCCCGGCACTGCCCGCGGGCGGGGCGTTGGGGTAGAACATGGTGTCGATCTTGCGGTCCTCGACGGGGAGGATGCGGTCGCCGATGCGGATTTCCTCGACGCTGCGGGTGGCGGCCAGGGTGAGGATTTCCCCATCCCTCGCCTTGAGCTTGCCGGAGCCGATGTCCTGGGCGCGGACGCCGAGAATCTCCCCGGTTTCCGGATCCACATAATTGCCGCCGTTGCGATACACGCCCCAGAAGCTCTGCTCGCCGGGTACGTCGCCGCGCACGAAGAAATCGTTCCCGGCGCCGACGATGATGCTCTTCTCGCGCCCCGCGACCACATGGGGCGCGGCTTCGAGTTCACCCGGTAGGACCACCCGGGTCTTGGACAGGAAGGTGTCGATGACATCGAGCGGCAAGGCGGGGATGCCCGCGCCATGGGGCTCCACGCGGACCTGCGGCCCCAGCTTGACCTCGCGGCCGCGGTTGAGGGTCAGGCGCGGGCGGCCGTCCACATAGATGAGGCTGATTTCATCGCCCGGATAGATCAGATGGGGGTTGGCGATCTGCGGATTGACGTGCCAGATCTCCGGCCACAGCCAGGGTTTTTGCAGGAAGAACGCCGCGATATCCCACAGGGTGTCGCCCTTCTTGACCACATAGCGGTCGGGGACATCGGGATTGAAGGGTGCGCCGGTCTGCGCAAGGGACAGCGTCGCAAACAGGAAGATTCCGGCAATCGCCAGCAGTATTCTTTTCATTGCGCCGTTCCTTTGTACCATTCCTTGAGTGTTGTTGCCCTGCGCTATACTGAAGCCCGCAGTCCCGCCCCAAGCCCGTGGCCGGATCTTAGCAGCCGATTAACGCACGTTACTAGAAAGCTGTCACAAGTTTATGGCGATTCTGACTATTCTGGAATTCCCTGATTCCAGGCTGCGCAAGGTCGCAGAACCGGTGGCGGCGGTCGATGACGCGATTCGCCGGCTCGCCGACGACATGCTCGAAACCATGTACGCGGCGCCCGGTGTCGGGCTCGCCGCTACCCAGGTCAATGTCCAGCGCCGCCTGGTGGTGATGGATGTCTCCGAGGCCCACAACCAGCCGCTGGTGTTCATCAATCCCGAAATCACCGTGCTCGACCCGGCGCTGTGCGACTACGACGAGGGTTGCCTGTCGGTGCCGGGGTTCTACGAAAAGGTCTCGCGACCCGAGCGCATCCGCGTCCGCGCGCTCGATCGTGACGGCACCCCCTTTGTGCTGGAGCCGACCGGGCTGATGGCGGTCTGCATCCAGCACGAGGTCGATCATCTCGACGGCAAGCTCTTTGTAGACTATCTCTCGGCTCTCAAGCGCCAGCGCATCCGCCAGAAGCTCACCAAGCAGCAGCAGTCTGCCAAGCTGGAACAGTCCGCCAGACAGCACGGCACGGCCTGATCCCCGCCCTTGACCACGCCGCCGCCGAGCTCGCCGTTGCCGAATTCACCCCTGCGCCTTGCCTTTGCCGGCACCCCGGAATTCGCTGCCGTCCATCTGCGCGCGCTGCTCGATGCCGGTTATCCGCTGTGCGCGGTCTACACCCAGCCGGACCGACGCGCCGGCCGCGGCCGGCAACTGAGCGCGAGCCCGGTCAAGACGCTGGCGCTGGAACATGGCCTGGAAATCCGCCAGCCGGCATCGCTGAAACCTCCCGAGGTTCAGCAGGAGCTGGCTGCGCTCGGGATCGATCTGCTGGTGGTGGTCGCCTATGGGCTCATCCTGCCGGCGGCGGTGCTCGGCCTGCCGCGGCTGGGCTGCATCAACGTCCACGCCTCGCTGCTGCCGCGCTGGCGCGGCGCGGCGCCGATCCAGCGCGCCATCGCCGCCGGCGATGCGGAAACCGGGATCGCCATCATGCAGATGGATGCCGGCCTCGATACCGGGCCGGTGCTGGCGGAGGTCGCCTGCCCCATCGCGCCGGACGACACCGCGGGCAGCCTCCAGGATCGGCTCGCCACCCTGGGGCCGCCGCTGCTGTTGGCGGTGCTCGACCGGCTCGGGCAGGGCATGCTGCCGGCGCAGCCGCAGGACGACAGCCGCGCCACCTATGCCGCCAAGATCGACAAGGCCGAGGCCGCGATCGACTGGCGGGAACCCGCGGCAGTGGTCGCGCGCAAGGTGCGGGCGTTCAATCCCGTGCCCGTCGCCCATGCGCGGCTGGGGGGGCTGGCGCTGCGCGTCTGGTCCGGGCAGGTGAGCGCTTACTCCGGAGATGCCGCGCCCGGCACCATCCTCAGCGCCGGGCGCGAGGGCATCCTGGTCGCCTGTGGCGAAGACGCCTTCTGGCTGCGCGAAGTGCAGCTCGAAGGGCGCAACCGCGTGACCGCGGCGGAGCTGCGCAACAGCCGCGCCGAGCAGTTCGCACCTGGAGCCGCATTTGACGCCTGAACCGGGAGCCCTCCGCGCCGCCGCGGCGCGCGTCCTGGCCGCGGTGTGCGCGGGCCAGTCGCTGGATGCCGCGTTGCCGATCGAGGCGGAGCGGACCCCGGTGCGGGACCGGCCCCTGCTCGCCGAGCTGTGCTATGGCACCCTGCGCTGGTTTCCGCGCCTGACCGCCGTCGTCGAGCACTTGCTGTCGCGTCCGCTCAAGGAGCGCGACGGCGATCTTCGCGCCCTGCTGGCCGCCGCGCTCTATCAGCTCGAATTCACCCGGATTCCGCCGCACGCGGTGGTCCATGAGTCGGTCGCTGCCTGCCAGGCTTTGGGCAAGCCCTGGGCGAAGGGGCTGGTCAACGCGCTGCTGCGCCGCGTTCAGCGCGAACGCGCAGCCCTGGATGCAGCGCTTGCCGATGACCTCGGCTATCGCACCGCGCACCCGCGCTGGCTGGCGCGGATGCTCGCCGCGGACTGGCCGGAGCAGGCCGAGCACATCATGGCTGCCAACAACGGCCGTGCGCCCATGACCTTGCGGAGCAACCGGCGGCGCGGGGATCGCGCAGCCTATCTGGCGCAACTCGCCGCGGCGGGCATCGCCGCCACCGCCACCGCGCACAGCGATGACGGCGTCACCCTGGCCGCGCCCTGCGCGGTAACCGAACTGCCCGGTTTCGGCGACGGTCTGGCCAGCGTGCAGGACGAGGCCGCGCAGCTGTGCGCACCCCTGCTGGCACCGCACGCCGGGCAGCGCGTGCTGGATGCCTGTTGTGCGCCTGGCGGCAAGACCGGACACCTCCTCGAACTGGCGCCGGACTGCGCCGAACTGGTCGCCATCGACCAGAGCGCCGAGCGGCTCGACCAGGTGCGGGAAAATCTCGATCGCCTGGGGCTGCACGCCCGGCTGCTGGCGGCCGATGCCGGCGCCCCCGAGACCTGGTGGGATGGCGTCCCCTTCGACCGCATCCTGCTCGATGCGCCCTGTTCGGCGATCGGGGTGCTGCGCCGCCATCCGGATATCAAGTTGCTGCGCCGTGCCGCGGACATCGACCAACTGGCCGCCACCCAGCGCCGCCTCCTGCTGGCGCTGTGGGACACGCTGGCGCCGGGTGGGCGTCTGCTCTATGCGACCTGTTCGGTGTTGCGCGCTGAGAACGACGCCGTGGTGAGCGCCCTGCTGGAGGCGCGCGGCGCGGTGCGTGTGCTGCCGCTCCCGGTGACCTTGCCGGGTATCGCGACGCGGTTCGGTCGGCAGTGGCTGCCCGGCATGGACGACAACGACGGGTTCTATTACGCCCTGCTGGAGAAGGATCGCGGGAACGCCGCCAGCGGTTGACCAGCATTTTTGGGGAGCGGATCTGCGGATCGAGTCACAGCTTGGCCCCGCTGCAACCGGTTCCCTCGCGGCGGCTTTTACGCTACCTTGCGCCTCTTGCGATTCCTTCCGCCGCGATCCGACAGATAATTTGCGCATGGTAGCCAGCACGTTGCGTTTTATTCTGAAAGGCCTGGCCGGCCTGAAACTCCTGGCCGGCCCGAAAGCCCTGCCCGGAATACTGAATTTTCTGCCCAGGGGTCATATCGTCGCCGCCAGTGGCGTTGCCGTGGCCACCGCGCTGGTGCTGGTGCTGGTGCCCTCGGAGCAGGTGGAAGCCAAGCGAACCGCGCTGGAAATACCCCTGAGTGTCGACAGCACAGCGTTTTCCCAGCAAGCCGGCCCGGCGGCGGCCGATGAGGACCTGGACTGGCGCGAGGAGCGGATTCGCCGCGGAGATACCCTCACCACCGTATTTCGCCGGTTGTCGCTCGGCGTTGATGAGGTACACGCCGTCGCTGCCGCGGATGAGGACACCCGGGCGCTTACCAAATTGCAGATCGGCGACACCGTGGCCGTGGCGTTCGCTGCGGATGGCGAGCTGACCAAGGTCAAGTACTCGCCGTCCCCGACCGAGACCTACCTGTTCGAGGCCGGCAGCACGGAGACCGGGTTCACCGGGCACCGCGTGGTGATCGAGCCCGAGCGGATGCCGGTGGTGCGGGGGGGGCAGATCCGGTCGTCGCTGTCCGTGGACGGCGAAGCCATCGGCCTTTCCCACGCGCAGATCCTGGAACTGGCCGGGATCTTCGCCTGGGATATCGACTTTGCCCTGGATCTGCGCCAAGGCGATACCTTCAGCGTGCTCTACGACGAGGAATTCCTCGACGGCGAAAAGATCGGCAACGGCGACATTCTCGCTGCGCGCTTCACCAACCAGGGCACTACCTACACCGCGGTGCGCTTCGTCGAGCCCGACGGCACCGTGGGCTACTACACGCCGGAAGGCCGGCCGATGCGCAAGGCCTTCCTGCGCGCGCCGCTCGATTTCACCCGGGTCAGCTCCAACTTCAACCCACGCCGCCTGCACCCGATCTTCAAGACGGTGCGGCCCCATAACGGCATCGATTACTCGGCTCCGCGGGGCACGCCGATCTATGCCGCCGGCAACGGCAAGGTGGTGACCTCGGGATTCAACGGCCCCAGTGGCAACTACGTCGTCATCCAGCACGGTGGTCGCTACACCACCAAATATCTCCACCTCGACCGGCGCAGCGTAAAGGCCGGCGAAACCGTCAAGCAGGGCGAGGTGATCGGCACCGTAGGTTCGACCGGCTACGCCACCGGCCCCCATCTCCACTATGAATTTCTGGTGGATGGGGCGCATCGCAACCCCGGCACCGTGGTGCTCCCCAAGGCCGAGCCCATCGCGGCAAGGCTGAAGGCCAGCTTCGACCAGGCTTCGATCGTGCTGTTGGCCAAACTGGACAACCAGGCCAGCGCGCCCGTGGCATTGCGCGATTGAGGTTTCCGCTACCGACGGACAGCGGCTGCTACGTCGGCCTGATGTCCGGGACCAGCCTGGATGCCATCGATGCCGTGCTGGTCGAAATCGGTCCAGGCGCCATCCAGCTACGCGCCCAGCACGATCACCCCCTGCCCCCAGCCCTCAAGGCCGACCTGGCCGGCCTGTGCAATCCCACGCCGGAAATGGGCGATACGGTGGAGCTGCTGGGGGCAGCCGACCGCCAGCTTGGTGAAGTTCTGGCCGCAGCGGTCAGCGCACTGCTCACCCGGGCCGCCGTGCCCGCAGCGCAGGTCGTCGCGATCGGCAGCCATGGTCAGACGGTGCGCCACCGTCCTCCGTGCGGCGCCAGCGGCTATCCTCCATGTGGCGCGGACCACTATCCTCCGCGCGGTACCCGCCGCTACCCCTTCACGTTGCAGATCGGCGATCCCCACGTGATTGCCGCGCGCACCGGCATTGCCGTGGTGGCCGATTTTCGCCGTCGCGATCTCGCCGTCGGCGGCCAGGGCGCGCCCCTGGTGCCGGCCTTTCATCGCGCCGCATTCGCGCATCCCGAGCGGGTCCGCGCCATTGTCAACATCGGTGGCATCGCCAACCTCACGCTGCTGCCGCCCGGGGGCGAGGTACTGGGGTTCGATACCGGGCCGGGCAACGGGTTGATGGATGCGTGGATTCAGCGCCACCAGGGTGCGGGTTTCGATGCGGGCGGGAGCTGGGCCGCCGCACACCGTGCCGATGCCGATCTCCTGGCGCGGCTCCTGGCGCATCCGTTCCTTGCCCGCCAGCCGCCCAAGAGCACCGGGCGCGAGGAGTTTCACCTCGGCTGGGTGGACGACTTGCTTGCCGCGGGGCCTCCGGTCGCGCCGGGTCGGGTGCAGGCCACGCTGCTCGAACTCACCGCCGCAACCATCGCGGATGCGGTGTGCGGGCTGTCGCCCGCGGTGGAGGAGGTGTACCTCTGCGGTGGTGGCGCCTACAACGCGGCGCTGCTGAAGCGGCTGGGCGAACTCCTGCACCCGCGGCCGGTGGCGACCACCGCAGCGCTGGGCCTGGCGCCGGAGTGGGTCGAGGCCGTGGCTTTCGCCTGGCTGGCGCGCGAGACCCTGCTCGGGCGTCCCGGCAATCTGCCCGGCGTCACCGGGGCGGCGGCGGCGGTGGTGCTGGGCGCGATCTACCCGGCGTGACCCGCGCGCCGCAGCGGAGCGGTGCACGGGGCCCGGGGTTGCGACGCGCCGTCAATGCTCGCGAGTGGCGAGGAACTGAATCTCGGGGTTGCGCTCCCGGGTCAGTGACAGATTGACCTGGGACGGCGCCAGGTAGGCGAGGTAGCCGCCGCCGTCCAGCGCGAGGTTGACATCCGCCTTGGCACGGAAGGCCGCCAGCTTGCGGTCGTCGTCGCATTTCACCCAACGCGCGGTGGCGATGGTGACCGGCTCGTAGATCGCCTCGACGCCGTATTCGTCCTTGAGCCGGTAGGCGACCACTTCGAATTGCAGCTGCCCGACCGCACCCAGAATGATGTCGTTGTTGCCCAGCGGATAGAACACCTGGGTGGAACCCTCCTCCGCCAACTGCTGCAAGCCCTTGCGCAACTGTTTGTTCTTGAGCGGGTCGCGCAGGCGGACGCGGCGGAAAAGCTCCGGCGCGAAATGCGGGATCCCGGTGAAGTTCAGGCTTTCGCCCTCGGTGAAGGTGTCGCCGATCTGGATCGAGCCGTGGTTGTGCAGGCCGATGATGTCCCCGGCCAGGGCGGTGTCGACCGCGGTACGCTCGCCGGCGCAGAAGGTCAGGGCGTCGGCGATGCGCACTTCCTTGCCCAGCCGCACATGGCGCATCTTCATGCCGCTCTCGTAGCGGCCAGAGCAGATGCGCAGGAAGGCGATGCGATCGCGGTGGCGTGGGTCCATGTTGGCCTGGATCTTGAAAACGAAGCCGGTGAAGGCGTTTTCGCTCGCTGCCACCTCGCGCTCCACCGCAGCGCGCGGGCGCGGTGCCGGGGCCCATTCCACGAAGCAGTCCAGCATCTCGCGGACGCCGAAGTTGCCGAGCGCGGTGCCGAAGAACACCGGGGTCTGGCGGCCGGCCAGATAGCTGTCGAGACAGAAGGCGTCGGAGGCTCCGCGCACCAGCTCGACCTGACTTTCGAGTGTTGCATGTTCCGGCCCCAGGGCAGCGCGTGCGGCCGGCGAATCCAGGCCCGCGATGCGCACGTCGTCGTGGAGGCGGTGGCCCTGGCCCTGCTGATAGCAGTGGATGCTGTCCGCGGCGAGGTCGTAGACGCCACGGAAGCCGCGGCCCATGCCGATCGGCCAGTTGATCGGCGCGGCGCGGATCTTCAATACCTGCTCGATCTCATCGAGGACTTCGAGGGGATCGCGCGCCTCGCGGTCGAGTTTGTTGATGAAGGTGATGATGGGCGTGTCGCGCAGCCGGCAGACCTCCATCAACTTGATGGTGCGCTCCTCGACGCCCTTGGCACAGTCGATGACCATCAGCACCGAATCGACCGCGGTGAGCGTGCGATAGGTGTCCTCCGAGAAATCCGCGTGCCCGGGGGTGTCGAGCAGATTGACCGTCCGGCCCCGGTAGGGGAACTGCATCACCGAGGAGGTCACCGAGATGCCGCGCTCGCGCTCCATCGCCATCCAGTCCGAGGTCGCGTGGCGGTCGCTCTTGCGCCCCTTTACGGTACCGGCGATCTGAATGGCATTACCGAGCAGCAGCAGCTTTTCGGTGATGGTGGTCTTCCCGGCATCGGGGTGGGAGATGATGGCAAAGGTGCGTCGTCCGCCAACATCCTGATCGGAATAGGGTTCCATGGGAAGCGATGGTCCAGATTGGCTGGGGTCGATTGGCTGCCGGGGCACAGACGCCCCAAGCCGGCAACGCGATCTGCGCGGCAGCGCAGCTTACGCGGCAGTGGAGCTCACTCGGCAGTGCAACTTGCTCGGCGTGCAAGCAGCGCAGGGCTAATGCAAAAAGCCGCCGCGTTCACGAACGCGGCGGCTTGCGGTGTCCCGAAGAACTGAAATTACAGCGGAACGACGTTCTCGGCTTGCGGGCCTTTCTGGCCCTGGCCGACGGTGAACTGCACTTTCTGGCCTTCTGCCAGGGTCTTGAAGCCGTTGCCCTGGATGGCGCTGAAATGTACGAAGACGTCCGGACCGTTGTCGCGACGGATGAAACCGAAGCCCTTGGCTTCGTTGAAAAATTTGACGGTACCGGTGACGGTATTTGCCATGATCGTAGTCCTGCGAAATTGCTGTGATGGAATCTTGCTAAATGGGATATTGCTTAAGAAGGGGGTAGTACTTATGGACTTCAGGACTACGAGAACTAGAGAGTATTCGTGGTACTGTGCATAAGCCCCATTCCGAGGCGACGCGAGTATACAAATTCCTCCTCAGTGCTGTCCACTATCTTTCTCTTGTGCGGACGTCCTTTGCGCGCGCGTCGTTCGCACGAATGTCTTCCGATCAGGGGTCTTGCGCACGGGTGGTCGCGCCGGTTGCGGCTTCCGGGCAGGCGCGCCAGCTTAGATCGGTGCCGCGGAGCAGGGTGGTCACGCGGCTTTTCAGCCCCGATGGGCCGCTCAGTGTCATCCAGAACCTGCTGACCGGGCGCTGTATCGGCACCACCTGCGCCGAGTAACCCAGATCGATCAGGCGCTGCTGCTGCTGGCGCGCGTTGGCGTTTACGCGGAACACCCCGGCGGAGATGCGCGGGGCATCGCTGCCGTCGGCCACCAGCAGCGGTTCGATGCCGGCCTTGCGCAGCGCTGCAATCTTCTGCCGCGGCGCTTCCCCTGCGGGCAGGGAGACGCGATAACTGGAGGTCTGGTTTTCGGTCGAAGCTTCGACGTTCTCGCCGACCGAGATCGCCGCGGCGAGCAATTTGTCGCGCCACGCCATCAGTTGGGCACGGCTGGTGGTACCCCCCAGGACCAGGCACTCGGCGGCGACGGTATCGGCAGGCGTCGCTTCCGCCTCTGGCGGTGCGGGCTCGGGTACGACGGCGGGCGCTGGCACGGGCTCTGGCTCGGGGCCACCAGCTGGCGACGGGGTTTCCGCCGGGATCGCTTCCTGGGCCTGCGGTTCGGCCGGGGGCGGCGGCACGGTTTCGATCTGTGCCACGGGGGGCTCCGGTTCCGGCGGGCGCGGATCTGCTGGACGGAGCGCAGGCGCCGCTTCGCTCAGCAGCAGCAGCTTGGGAATGTCGGGAGCGGTCGGAAGTACGCGCTGGAGCTGGGGCCGCGGTGCGGTCATTCGTAGCGACTGCTGGGCACCGAGCCACCACCAGGCGATGCCGTTGGCCAGCGTGATGAAGACGATCAGCCAGGTGCGCATCGCCGCTTCAGGGCAGGGCGATGGCGAGGCCATCGAGCACGAGGTCCGGTCGCTCCAGCACCGTGCCGGCGAGCCAGGGCGCCAGGGCGGCGGCGTCGCCGCCGCCGAGCACCACCGGCCAGGCTTCCTTGCGCGTCGTTTCGATCAGGGCCACTGCCATCGCGGTACAGCCGTGGAGCACGGCCTCGGCGGTGCTGTGGCCGGGCGCCAGCGTCGTCGCGAGAGCGAAATCCAGGCGCACGCCGCTGGTCCCGCCGACCAGCGCGTCGCGCATCAGGCGCAGGCCCGGCACGATATAGCCGCCGCCGTGCTGGCCGTTGTCGTCGAGCACGTCGACGGTGAGCGCGGTGCCGGCCGATACCAGGATGGCTCCGGCCCGCAGTTCCTGCCAGGCACCGAGCAGCGCCAGCCAGCGATCGACGCCGAGCCGCGCGGGCTCGCGATAACCATTGGTTACCCCGGCCAGCGCCGGCAGCGACTCGGCGTAGCCCGGTGTCAGTCCCCAGTGCGCTTGCGCCCAGCGGGTCAGCTGTTGCGCCGCTTCGGCCCCGCCGACATTGGCGACCCGGATCTGCTCCACCTCCTGTTGCGGGAGTGTCGCCGGCCAGTCCGGGGTCGCCCGTTCGCAGTGGCCGCGCCCCGTCACGGCACCCGCGGCAAGGGTGCGCCACTTGACGCGGCTGTTGCCGATGTCGAGCTCCAGGATCATGGCGTTCCCCGCAAGCTCACTTCGCCACCGCTGAACCAGTGCCAGCCGTCGGCGCATTCCAGGGCCAGGGCGCCGCGCTCGTTGACCCCGCGGGCGATGCCTTCGCGGCGGTTGCTGCCGATGCTGATGGCCACGCACCGGTCGCGATAGTGATCGCTCGCTTCCCACTCGGCGCGGTGGGCGGCAAACCCGGTCGCGGGAAAATCGCGCAGCAGCGGCAGCAGCTCGGTCAGTACCGCGGCGGCGAGGGCGTCGCGGGAGACGCGGAGACCGGCGAG
>DASUDS010000054.1:0-8177 GCA_036275455.1 Porticoccaceae bacterium | reverse complement strand
TCTGCGCGCCGTGCAGCATGTGCCCGAACTGGTGCGCATGGGCATCCATTCGCTGAAGATCGAGGGCCGCACCAAGTCCCACTACTATGTCGCGCGCACCGCGCAGACCTACCGCCGCGCCATCGACGAAGCCGTCGCCGGAGCGCCCTTCGACATGGACCGGATGCGCGAGCTGGATCACCTCGCCAACCGCGGTTACACCGAGGGCTTCTACCGCCGCCACGTCCCCGAGGCCTACCAGAACTACGACCAGGGCAGCTCCGCCAACAGCCAGCAGCAGTTCGTCGGCGAGATCAGCGCAATCGACACCGCACGCGGCTGGGCGACGGTGGAGGTGAAAAACCGCTTCGCCACCGGCGACCGCGTCGAACTCATCACTCCGACGGGTAATGTCGATTTCACCCTGGCGCGCATCGAGAGTCTGGGCGGCGAAACGCTGGACGCCGCCCCCGGCTCCGGCCACCGGGTGCGCATCCCGCTGACGACACCACTGAGCGCAGGCGATGCAGAATTCGCGCTGCTGATGTGTCATCGCTGATGTGCCGTCGCTTATGTGTCATCGCTTATGTGTCATCGCAGATGAGTCATCGCTGAGATGTCATCGCTGACTTGCTCTCACTGACCATGTCGCCGCCGAACGCACCACGCCTGCCATGGCCAGACTGATCCTGGCGGGCGTCATCGCCTACCTGCTGTGGTACGGCTGGCGGCAGCGCGGCCGCTGGCGCACCCTGCCGCCCGAGCGCCGCCGCGAACTGCTCTGGCGCGGTTTCTGCGGCGCGGTATTCGGCGTGGCGCTGCTGCTGGTGCTGACCGGCCGCGCCCACTGGATCACCGCCGCGCTCGCCGCCCTGCTCCCCGCGCTGCGCAATGCGCTCGGCATCGGCCTGCGCGCGCTGCCGCTGTGGCGGCTATGGCGCCAGCACGGACCCGGTTTCACCCCACGCTTTCGCACCGCGGTGCTCGAAGTACAGATCGACCTGCAATCCGGCACCATCGACGGCAGCGTGCTGCAAGGGCGCCATGCCGGCCAGCGGCTGGGCGCGCTGTCCCGCGCGCAACTCGACGAACTGCTGGCGGAGCTGGCCGCGAATGACCGTCGCTCGCGCTGGCTGCTCAACGCCTACGTCGCGCGGCGTTTTGGCCAGCGCCCGGAGACACCGCCACCCGCAGTCGATACCACGGATGAAGACGAAGCCTGGCGCATCCTCGGCCTCGACAAGGGCGCCAGTCGCGAGGAGATCCTGCACGCCCACAAGCGGCTGATGCAGCGCCTGCACCCGGATCGCGGCGGCAACGACTACCTCGCCGCCAAGGTCAACGCCGCCCGCGACCGCCTGCTGCGCTGAATGCCGTCGTGCGGAATGCTGTCGTACCGAATGCTGTCGTACCGAATGCTGTCGCGCGGAATGCCGTCGTGCGGAATGCTGTCACGCTGGCCGCTGTCGCCAACAGCGGTGGCTACCTATAATGGCGCCGCCAGGCCCGTTCCGTCCCGGTGGCACAGCTGGATAGCGCGGCCCCCTCCTAAGGGGCAGGTCGGAGGTTCGAATCCTCTCCGGGACGCCAGTTTCCCTCCTTCGCCCGCAGTCTTACGCGCGGATCAATCTTCCGCGGTAAACCGCGCCACCAGCCGCTCCCGCTCTCCGCTTCCCATGCCCAGCTCTCGTTCCAGAAAGCGGTCCATGCCACCGGCTTCGGTGTCGATCAGATCGAGGGCTACGCGCAGGTACTGGGGCCGGGCGTCGAGGATGGGCAGCACAATCTCGCGGTCCACCGGCAGCCCCTGGGCGTTGAAGAATTGCTCGAACTTGCCGATCGCCGCGTCTTCGTCGGCATAGGCCTTGGCGGAGAGCAGGTAGTCGGCCTCGATCTGTGCCGCGGGCACGCCCAGTGCGTTCAGCAGCAGTGCCGAGGCGATGCCGGCGCGATCCTTGCCGAACGAGCACATCACCAGGGCGCCGCCGTCGCCCGTGGCCAGATGCTGGAACATGGCGCGATAGCCCGGTACTTCCTCGCGGGTCAGCTCGCGATAGCGCTCGGCCATGATCTTCTCGGCGCCGGCCGGGGTGAGGCCTTCGGCGAGCAGCATGTCCCAGAGGTTTTCCACGCTGGCGACCAGCATGCCCAGCGCCACCACCTCGACCTGATCGGCCACCTCCAGCGGGTGCTTGGTGCGCTCCACCGGGCTGCGAAAATCGTAGACGGTGCGGATGCCGAGCCGGTCGAACAGTTCATCCACTTCCTGGTGCGGCGCGTTGACGTAGCCGGAGCGGTACAGACGATCGGCGCGGGTGCGGCGGCCGCTCGCGGTCTGGTAACCGCCCATGTGGCGGAAATTGCTGGTGCGCCCCAGGGTGAAGAAGCGGTCCATGGTTACTCCTCGATTCGGGATTTACTGGTGATTCGGGATTGCCTGATCATTCGGCATTGTCGGGCATGGGTCGGTATCGATCGGCGCCAGCTTGACCGGCGAGCGGGCCATGCTCTAGTTTAACGCCCGTTCATCCAACCGATAACAGCGGTTCATCATCAACAGCCGCTGATGATCAATCGCTGATGATCAATCGCTCATAAACAGCCGTTCATAGACGGTGGCTCATAAACAGACGGTGGCTCATAAACGAACATTCAGCATCCATAACTGACAGATCATCATCCATAACTGACAGCTCATCATTAATAACTGATAGCTCATCATCCATAACTGGCAGTTCATCATCCGCCGATGTCAACTCGGTGACGCAGTAGAGGGGGTTGCTCGTGATCAAGGCACAGGACATGTATTTCCATCCGCCGACTTCGGACCACTACAGTTGGGCGGAGACCAATTACTTCGGCTTCTACGTGGCGGAGGCCAATCTCCACGTCGGCGCCTATGTGCAGGCCAAGCCGAATCTGGGCGCGGTGATGTCGAGCGTCTCGATCTTCGACGGCATTTCCAACACTCCGCACGAGGTCAACTACTTCGACTGCTTCGTGCATCTGCCGATGCCCAAGGGCAACCTCGATGATTTCGCGCTGGACAACGGCCTCGCCATCCGCTGCACCAAGCCGGTGATGGACTACCACATCCGCTTCGACGGCGGTCAGGGCGTCAGCTTCGACGTGACCTACACCGGGCTGATGGAACCCTACGACATCCACGATCCCGCCATGGATCCTCTCGCCGGCGCCCAGCTCGAAGGCGATTCGGTGAGTTCCCACGCCTATGCCGGCCACTGGGATCAGAGCGGCCGGGTGCGCGGTACGCTGAACCTGCGCGGCCAGAGCCATGCCATCGATTGCGTGGCCAGCATGGATCACAGCTGGGGCCTGCGCGACGAGCGCTCGCTGAAGAATTTCTGCTGGATGAACGCCAATTTCAGCGACGACACCAGCATCCACTGCATCTGGCTGGTGGACCCCAAGCGCCTTGATTGCTATCCGACCATCGCCCACGGCTATGTCCGCGAAGGCGACAAGGTCTATGGCCTGCGCGGCGGGACGGGTAAGGTGCGACGCAATGGTTTTCTGCATCAGTTCTTTGCGCTCGAAGTGGAAGACTCGCGCGGCAAGACCCACGAATTCACCGGTACCGCGATGACCGCCAACCCCTGGATTCCCTGGCCGCAGATGTACCTGAGCCACGCCTTCGTGCGCTGGGAGCGCGGTGGCGTCACCGGCTGGGGCGAAGTGCAGGACCTGTGCAAGGAGCACTTCAACGCCAAGCTGCCCCGCTAACCCCACCGACTGACCGAGGGCCAGCCATGGGACCGGAAATCGCGCAATTTCTCTCCGGCATGAAGAAGACCATGGAGCAGGTGGTACTGCCCAACCTGAGCGACCGCTTCGCGCAGGAGCAGGCGGGCATCGTCGCCGCCACGCTCGGTTTCCTGGAGCAGATCCACGACAAGGTGTTCCACTACGAACTGCTGGAAAACCACCGCTACAAGCAACTGCTCGGGCAGACGCTCACGATCCTGGCGGACGAAACCGCGGGTGAAATCGGCGCCACCCTTGCCGCGCTGCGCGAGCAGCTCCAGCGGGATCCGCCGGGCAGCGACGTGCATCTGCGCCCCTATGACTTCGTACGCGGCGCCAACGAAACCATGAAGGAACAGCTGTGCGAGCTGATCCGCCTGCAACCGACGCTGCCGGCCCCGCTGCGCGAGGCGTTCGACGGGCTGTTGCGGCCGTTCTTCCGCGAACTGGAGGTGCGCGAACGCGCCTGGGTGAAACCACTCGGCTTCGACGCCAATGCCGCCGAGCTGCCCGACATCGCCGAACTGCTCTATCGCGATGGCCGGCTGCACCTGCCGGAGGCCCGCTAGGATGGGCGGCTACACCCAGCTCCAGCGCCTGCGC
This sequence comes from Porticoccaceae bacterium, assembly GCA_036275455.1. Taxonomy (GTDB): domain Bacteria; phylum Pseudomonadota; class Gammaproteobacteria; order Pseudomonadales; family Porticoccaceae; genus JAGPUQ01. Next base: position 3,830 of record DASUDS010000054.1, on the reverse strand, counting down.
GCGGCGCCGACGCCGGAATGGATCGCTGCCGTCCGCGCCCGCTTTCCGGTGGAACGCAGCATCGACGAAGTGCTGACCCGCAAGCTGGAGAACCGCACCCGGCAAAGTGAGCATCGCACCGACTTCACCCAGCTCGCCGAACGCCTGGAAGCCTACTTGCGGCGGACCACCGGCCAGGCCGATCTCGGCTTCGCCAATCTACGGCGCCTCACCGGCGGGGCCTCCAAGGAGCAATTCACCTTCGATCTCAGCTGGCGCCAGGACGACGGCCGGCGTGCCACCCGCAAGCTGATCCTGCGCATGGATCCGAGCGAATCCATCGTCGAGACCCACCGCCTGCGCGAGGCGCAGCTGCTGCGTGCCATGTGGGGCGTGGTGCCGGTACCCGAAGTGCTCTGGGTCGATCCGACCCCGGAACACCTCGGCCATCCGTTTCTGATCGCGGGGTTCCTGGAAGGCACGGTGCAACCCGAAGGCGGCAAGAAGGCCAGCGGCCTGGGCATGTACTTCGCACCCGAACTGCGCGCCGGACTGAAAGACCAGTTCGTGCGCCACCTGGCCAGCATCCATACCCTCGACTGGCGCACCCGCGAGCTTTCCGCCTTCGACAGCCCGACGCCGGGAACCACCGAAGGCAACGCCTGGTCGCTCGGCACCTGGGAGCGCACCTGCCACGAGGACGCGCTCGAATCCCACCCGATCCTGGAACGCGCCGCGGCCTGGCTCAAGGAGCAGATGCCGGTGGTGGAAAAACCCGTGGTGGTCCACGGCGACTACCGCAGCGGCAACTTCATGTATACCGAAAATCGGATGTATACCGAAAATCGGATGTATACCGAAAACCGGATGGGTACCGAAAACCGGATGGGTACCGAAAACCGGATGGATACCGAAAACCGGATGGATACCGGAAACCGGATGAATGCCGGAAGCGGGGATACCGGCAGCAGGAATACCGATGCCTTGCAGATCAACGCGGTGCTCGACTGGGAGCTGGCCCATCTCGGCGATCATCACGAGGATCTCGCCTATACCGCCAGCGATATTCTGGGCTGCCCCGATGAGCGCGGACAGATGCTGGTGTGCGGGCTGCTGCCGCGCGCGGAATTCTTCGCGCGCTATCAGGAGCTGAGCGGCCTGCCGGTGCGGGAAGACCGGCTGTTCTATTTCGAGGTGCTCAACTACTACAAGATGGCGGTGATCGCCGTGGCCACCAGTCTGCGCACTGCCTACGGCCGCCGCACCCATCTCGATGCCATGATGAATCTGCTGAGTGGCTTCGGTTACATCTCGCTGTCCAGCCTCCAGCGCCGCCTCGACAGCGGCCCGGACATCGACCAGCACCCGGCACGAGCAGGCGCCCGATGAAAGCACATACGCCCATCCAGGCCCTGCGCGATCGCCCGACGACGGCGTGGATCGCCCAGTCGCGGGCGCGGTTTCCGGTGGAACCGGCGATCGATGCGGTCTTCACCCGCAAGCTGAAAAAGCGCGTCGAGACACCCGAGCACTCGATGGATTTCAGTGCCCTGCCCGAGCGGTTGCGCGCCTTCCTCGCCCAGGCCACCGGGCAGCCGGAGCTGCGCGTGACCGATGTGCAGCGCCTCGCCGGCGGCGCCTCCAAGGAACAGTTCAGCTTTCAGCTCCACTGGCGGCCGGATGGCGGCAGCGAACAGGTCACCCGCCGCATGATGCTGCGCATGGATCCCTCCGAGGCCATCGTCGAGACCCACCGCCAGCGCGAATGGGAAGTGCTGCGTGCCATGCGCGGCCTGGTGCCGGTACCCGAGGCGCTGTGGCTGGATCCCGAAGGCGAAGCCCTGGGCCGCCCCGCACTGATCGCAGGCTTTCTCGAAGGCACGGTACGCCCACCGGGCGCCGACCGGATGAGCGGCGTCGGCATGTATTTCGAGCCCGCGCTGCGCGCCGCATTGCAAGACGAATTCATCGCCATCCTGGCGCGCATCCACCGGCTCGACTGGCGCCGCTGCGCATTGCCCAGCTTCGCCGCGCCCGAGCCGGGCACCACCCAGGCGGTGGACTGGGCGCTCGGCCTCTGGGATCGCGCCTGGTACGAGGACACCCTGGACGCCCACCCGATCATGGCGCGCGCCGCGCTCTGGCTGCGCGAACATCGCCCGGTGGTGCAGCAACCGGTGCTGGTGCACGGCGACTACCGCAGCGGCAACTTCATGTACGACGACCAGCTGCGCATCAACGCCATCTTCGATTGGGAGCTGGCCTACCTGGGCGACTACCACGACGATCTCGCCTGGGCCAGTCTGGCGCTGTTCGGCTGCCCGGACGAAAACGGCACGCCGCTGGCCAGCAGCCTGTTGCCGGTGGAGGATTTCCTGCGCAAGTACGAGCAGGCCTCGGGCAATCCCGTCGATCGCCAGCGGCTTTTTTATTACCAGGTGTTTTCCTACTACAAGATCTCGGTGATCGCGATGGCCACCAGCCTGCGCATCGCCCACGGCCGCCGCACCCATCTGGATGCGATGATGAATTTCGCCTCCGGGCTGGGCTATATCGGCATCTCCGAGCTCAACCGGCTGCTCGACCGCGCCTGATTCCCGCGGTATTCGCCCAAGGTCCTTTCCCAAGGCCCTTTCCCAAGGTCTCTTCCCAAAGTCTTCTCCAAGGCATTGGCCGCACGCTTGCGGGGGCCAGTACACTGGCCCCATCTGTACTCCGGCCGCCGATTCGCACCTCGCCATGGTCAACAAGTCCCTCTCCCGCCGTGCCGGCAGCGGTTTCGCAGTCCTGCTCCTGCTGCTGCCGATCACCACACCGCTGGCGCAGGCTGCCGCAGCCACCGCCGCGGTGGCCGCCAACTTCGCCGCAGCGATGACACGCATCGAGCCCGGCTTCGAGCAGGCCAGCGGCCACCGGCTCACCGTGGTGCTCGGCTCGTCCGGCAAGTTCCTGCAACAGATTCAGCAGGGCGCGCCGTTCGACGTATTGCTGTCGGCCGATGTCGAGCGGCCCGAACTGCTCGCCAAGTCCGGCCTCGGCGTGCCTGCCTCGCGCTTCACCTACGCCATTGGCCGCCTCAGGTTATGGAGCCCGGACGCCAAGACCTTCGGCGACGGTGAGGCGTATTTGAAAACCGGCGCGTTCCGGCATCTGGCCATCGCCAACCCGGCGGTCGCGCCCTATGGCGCGGCGGCGCGGCGGGTGCTCGAACAGCTCGGCCTGTGGCCCGGCTTGCAGGAGAAGATCGTCCGCGCCGAGGACATCGGCCAGGTCTATGCAATGGCCGCGAGCGGCGCCGCCACAGCCGCGTTCGTGGCCTCCTCCTCGGTGCTCGCCGGCGGCAAGCCGGGCAGCCAGTGGCTGGTGCCGCAGAATCTGCATCCACCCCTCAAGCAGGACGCCATCCTGATCACCCGCGCCCAAAACAACCCGGCCGCCAGGGCGCTGCTCGATTACCTCAAGACGCCAGCGGCGCGCGAGGTGATCGCGGCGCTCGGCTACGACCTGCCGACGCCCTGAGATGAACCTCGACCTCGGCCCGGTCTGGCTCACGCTGCAACTGGCGGCGGTGACGGTGGCGCTGCTGCTGCTGGTGGGCACCCCACTCGCCTGGTGGCTGGCGCACACCCGCACACGGGTGAAGCCGCTCGTCGAGGCCATCACCGCGCTGCCACTGGTGCTGCCGCCGACGGTGCTGGGGTTTTATCTGTTGGTGCTGTTCGCGCCGGGCGCGCCGCTCGGCGCCGCCTGGCTGGGGCTGACCGGGCAGACGCTCACCTTCTCGTTCAGCGGCCTCGTGCTGGCGTCGATGCTCTACTCGCTGCCGTTCGTGGTGCAGCCGCTGCAAGGCG
>DASUDS010000053.1:0-23331 GCA_036275455.1 Porticoccaceae bacterium | reverse complement strand
TTCTGCTTGTAGCCGCGGATGCCGCGGGTCTCGGTCTTGGGTTCCAGCCCGCGCAGGGTCAGGGCGGCGCTGGCAAAGCGGTGCTGCGCCGGCTGCCGCGGCGGGTGGCGGTATTCGTCGCTCACCGTGATGTGCGGCGCCGAGTCGATCATGCGCTGGATGAAGTCGGTCTGGGAGCCGCGCATCAGCGCGCTGATGGCGAGAAAGAAGGCGACGCCGAGCACGATGCCGAGCATCGACATCAGTGCCTGCCGCTTGCGTCCCGCGAGCTGGGTGAGGGCGATGCGCAGCCCCAGCGGCGGTTTCAGGGCACGGTCCCGCCGTGTGTGCGCGCGCGTCGGCCGCTGCGCAGACGGTCGTCCGGCGCGGTCACCACGCGATCGTGGGCGGCGAGCCCCTCGCGCACCTCCACCTGGCTGCTGTCGGTGCCACCCGCGCCCAGCGCGACCGGCTGGCGCACCAGGCGGCCGTCGCGCACCAGCCACACCGCGCCGTCGACCACTGCGGTGGCCGGGATCAACAGCACTTCGTCGCGGCGCGCGACGACGATGTTGCAATCGGCGGTCATGCCGGTGCGCAGCGGCGTGTCGCCGGGCAGGGCGATGCGCACCCGGAAGCTGCGCGCCACCGGATCGCCCTTGGGGGTGATCTCCTGGACGCGACCCTCGAACACCTGGCCGGGAAAGGCATCGGCGCCGATCAGCACGGTCTGCCCCGGCGCGACGCGCGGAATGTCTTCCTCGTCGATCTCGGCGGTGATGCGCAGGCCGCCGCAGCAGCTCAGCCAGAACAGGTTGTCGCCGGGACGCAGCAGCGTGCCGATCTCGCCGTCGCGGCGCAGGATGTGGCCATCCGCCGGGGCGTGCAGTTCGAGTTCGCCAAGCAGCTTCCGCGCCCGGCGCAGCGCCGCAGCGGCGGTGGTCAGTTCATTGCGGGCGCGGTCGCGGTCGGCGTCGGCGGCGAGCTTGCGGCGGTGCAGGGCTTCCACCCGACGCAGCTCCGCCTCGCCGAGGCGCACGCGCGAGGTCCACTCGGCCACCGTGGCGGCGAGATCCCCGGCCTCCAGCCGCGCCAGCACCTGGCCCTGGACGACGCGGTCGCCCTCGTCGGCGCGCAGTTCGATCAAGCGCCCGCTGACCTTGGGACCGATCGGCACCAGCACTTCCGGCTCGACGATGCCCGCGCCGTACACGGCATCGATGGCCGGGCCGCGCAGGGGTTTAGCGGCAGCGACCGTCACCGGGCCGAACCAGTGCCAGGCGGCGCCCGCGGTGGTGGCGAGCAGGGCCAGGACGATGGCGATGCGCAGGCCGATGCGGCCGGTGGGTCTGGGCATGGCGCGGGCTCAGCAGCGGCGCAGCAGTTCCTGCCACTGCGCGGTCAGTTCGGCGCGGAAGTCGGGGTGGGCGATGCCGATCAGCGCCTCGGCGCGGCGTTCGAGCGACTGGTTGGAGAGCCGCGCGACCCCGTACTCGGTGACCACGTAATCGACGTCGGCGCGCAGCGCGGTCACCGGGCCCGGCAGCAGCGGCTGGATCTTCGACAGGCTGCCACCCTTGGCGGTGGCGCTGAGCGCGATGATGCTGCGCCCGCCTCTGGAGGCGCGGGCACCGCGCAGGAAATCCACCAGGCCGCCGCCGCCGCCGATCTGGCGGCCGTTGAGAGTCTCGCTGTTGAGCTGGCCGAACAGATCGATCTCGAGCGTGGTGTTGATTGCCACCAGCCGCTCCAGCGACGCCAGTACCGCCGCGTCGTGGGTGTAGCGCACCGGGCGCAGGGCGAGGCCCTTGTAGCTTGCGCACCAGCGGTAGAACGCCTGGCTGCCGGCGGCGATGCCGGTCACCAGCTTGCCGGTGTCGATGTTCTTGCGCCGGCCGTTGACCACGCCGGCCTCGACTAGCGGCATGAAGGCTTCGGTGAGCAGCCCGGTGTGGACGCCGAGATCGCGCTTGGCGCCGAGTTGGCGCAGGATCGACACCGGCAGCGAGCCGATGCCCAGTTGCAGGCAGTCGCCGTCCTCGATCAGCCCGGCGATATGCGCGGCGATGCGGTCCTCGGTTTCCGAGGCCTTGCCGCCGACGCGGTATTCGAGGAGCGGCCGCTCGCTGTGTACGGCGAAATCGATGTCGGCGAGCGGCAGCCGCGGCGCGTCGGCGATGTCCGGCACGGCGGTGTTGATCTCGGCGATCACCAGCCGCGCCCGTTGCAGCATGGCCAGCGAGTAGTCGGAATGCAGGCCCAGGCTGCACGCGCCGTCGGCGCCGGGCGGCGCCACCATGATCAGCGCGACATCGATGCCGTAGTCGTCATCGAGCGCCCGGTAGCGGGCGGAGTGGAACGCCGGCACCCAGTCCAGTCGGCCGGCCTCGTGCAGGCGGCGGTAGCCGTTCATGAAGAAGCCGGTGTTGAGCCGCGCGGCGCTGGATATGCGGTCGGCGTCGAGCTCGGTCATGCCCGGCACCGAGCAATCGAATACCGTCAGCGGCAGCTCCAGTCCGGCTGCGGCGACCACCGCCAGCACGGCATCGGGCTGCCCGCAGCCGCCGGCGACGAATACCTTGTCCCCGGCGCGCAACTGCGCGCGGGCGGCGGCGGGGGTCAGCTCGGGCGGCAAAACGGTGGTCACGGCGGGGTCTCCTCGAGGCAGGCGGGTTCGGCCCGCAATCTAGCACAGGGCATTGGCGCGCACCCTGGGGCAGCGTGCGCAGTGCCGCTTTGAGCCGCGATGGTGCATCGCTGCGCGCTTCCGGGGCCAAGGCGCCGCACCGGGACCCTGGAGCGAAAGCGGGGTGATCCAACAAATATTTTGCAAATCAAATAGATATGTTTTTCGGCACGATCATTGAATAAGAACCTGCGACACAGTGCTTCCCTGTGTCGGGCAAAGCGGCCCACGTACCGGTTCCCCCCCTCCCGGTACGTGGGCTTTTTTTCGGCTTTATTCCGGGCTGCCGACTGCCGTCTGGTGGTGTGTTCACGACAGGAGATCACCATGTTCAACCGGCGATATCGTTGTTCCGCGCTGGCATCCGCTACCGCGCTGTCCGTTTTTCTCGGTGCTCCGGCCGCAATGGCGGACGGTGTCGCGAGCCAGATCAGCAAGGCCGTCAATCAGGGCGACATCGATCTGATGTTCCGCTACCGCTACGAGACTGTCGACCAGGATCCGCTGGGCAAGGATGCGGATGCGTCCACGCTGCTGTCGCGGATCACCATGAAGTCCGGCATGGTGCGCGGCTTCAGTGGCCTGGTGGAGGTGGACAACGTCTCCTACCTGGGTGGCGAGTCGTTCAACAACACCGCCAACGGCAAGACCCAGTATCCCGTGGTCGCCGATCCCGATTACACCCAGGTCAACCAGGCCTGGCTCGGCTACATCATCAATCGCAACGCGCGGGTCACCGCCGGCCGCCAGCGCATCAACCACAGCGGCGAGCGCTTTCTGGGCAGCGTCGCCTGGCGGCAGAACGAACAGACCTTCGATTCCGCCCGTACCCAGTTGACGCCGCTGCCTGGGCTGACGGTGGATTACAGCTACATCTGGCGGATCAACCGGATTTTCGATCCCGATACCGGCCTCGGCGATTTCCCGGGCAATACCGCGCTGGGCGAGTACGAGGGCGACAACCACGCGGTCTACGTCAACTACGATCTCGGCGGCAGCCACAACCTGGCCGGTTTCGGCTACGTGCTCGACATCGATGAGCTGCCCAACCTGTCGAGCCGCACCTGGGGCGTGGAGTACAAGGGCGTCGCCAAGGTATCCGCCGATGTCTCGCTGGGCATCAATCTCTCCGCCGCGCGCCAGTACGACTACGGCGACAGCGCCCTGAATTACAGCGCGCCCTACTACTTCGGCGAGGTCAACGCGATGATGACCCCGGTGCGAATGAATGCCGGCGCCGCGGTACCGATTCCGCTGGTATTCGGTGTTGGCTACGAGGTCCTGGGCAGCGACGACGGCGTCAGTTTCCAGACCCCGCTGGCGACGCTGCACAAGTTCCAGGGCTTTGCCGACAAATTTCTGGTCACGCCGCCGAATGGCATTCGCGATGGCTATCTCAAGGCGGGAATCACCCTGTACGGCGTCGCCTTCACGGCTTTCTACCACGACTTCGAAGCCGATCGCGGTGGTGACGACTACGGCGACGAAATCGACCTGGTCGCCAACTACCCGATCAATGCCAACTTCAGCGCCATGCTGAAGTACGCCAGCTATCAGGAGGGTGACCTGGCTGCGGCCCGGGACACCGACAAGATCTGGCTGATGCTGACGGCAACCTTCTGACGTGATTTCCCTCCGCAATGCTTTGGGGCACCTCGTGTGCCCCGTTTTTTGCATGGCATCCGGACATGCGGTTGTTGTGATCCGGGTATGACCGAAACCTCGAAGTTGGAAGAAGCCGCGACGCGGGAAGTCCGCATCATGCTGGTGGACGATCATCCGCAGCGCGCGGCCATGGTGGAAGCCGCGCTGGAACGCTGCGGATTTCGCGTTGCGGTGGTGCTCGGCTCCGCCTCCGGACTGCTGTTTCAGATGGAGCAGCAGCGCCCGGACGTGGTGATGATCGACATCGAGTCGCCCGATCGCGACATTCTCGACAGCCTCGCGGTGCTCAACCGCCATCAGCCGACGCCGGTGGTGATGTTCGCCCGCGAGCAGGATCCGGCATTCATTCGCGAGGCCATCGCCGCCGGGGTGAGTACCTATCTCGCCGAGGGGGTGGACCCGGACAAGGTGCGCACCGTGGTGGAGGTGGCCATCGCCCAGTTTGGCCACTACCAGGCGCTGCGTCGGGAGTGCGATCAGGCGCGCCGGGAACTGGAGGAGCGCAAGCTCGTCGATCAGGCCAAGCGCCTGCTGATGAACCACCAGCGCATCGACGAGGACAAGGCCTACGCCCAGATGCGCAAGCTGGCCATGAACAGCAACCAGACCATCGTCGCGGTGGCTGCCGGCGTGCTGGCGCTGCTCGACAAGAACCGGGTGGAGTCTTCCCGATGAGTTCATTTGATGCTCCGCTGCCGGCGCTGCCGCCGGCGGAAAAGATTGCCCTGAACCTGGGCTTCATGCGCCTGGTGGATGCCGCGCCCCTGGTGGTGGCGCGGGAGCTGGGCTTTTTCGCCCGCTTCGGGCTCGAGGTCGACCTGGTGCGCGAAGTGTCCTGGGCCAATATCCGCGACAAGGTCACGGTCGGCGCGCTCGATGCGGGCCAGATGCTGGCGCCGATGCCGCTGCTCACTTCGCTCGGCGTCGGCGGCTTGCGCTGTCCGTTGCTCACCGGGCTTACGCTGAACCTGAATGGCAACGCCATCGCGCTCTCGACCGGGCTGTACGCGCAGCTGGATTGCGGCGCCGAACCGGCCGATGATCCGCTGCCCGTCGCACGCGCACTGGCGCGTCATCTCGCCGCCAGTGGCGCGTACCTGACTCTGGCAACCGTGTATCCCTTCTCGACCCACACGCTGCAACTGCGGCTGTGGCTCGCCGCTGGCGGCATCGACCCTGATGCGCAGGTGCGGCTGGTCGTGCTGCCGCCGGAGCAGATGGTGGACAGCCTGACCCAGGGCCTCATCGACGGTTTTTGTGTGGGCGAACCCTGGAATTCCGCGGCGGTGCAGTCCGGTGTCGGCGTCATCGTGGCCTCCGGCTATGACGTGTGGAACAACGCGCCGGAAAAGGTGCTGGGGGTGACTGCGGCCTGGCACGAGGCGCATCCGGGCGCGCACTTGCGGCTCCGGCTGGCGCTGATGGAGGCGGGGCGCTGGCTGGCCGATGCGGAACATCGCGCGCAGGCGGCGCAACTGCTCGCCAGTCGCTGCTATCTGGACTTGCCGCAGACGCTGCTGTTGCCGGCGTTGCTCGGTCGGCACCGCTATCGGCGCAATGGCGCACTGCACGTCAATCCCGATTTCCTGGTGTTCCACCGCTACCAGGCCGGGTTTCCCTGGCATTCCGCGGCCGAGCAACTCGCCCGCGAATGTCTTGGCCTGCTCGGCAGACCCCTGCCCGCGGTCGAACTCGGCGCACTTGCCGCCAGCTGTTACCGCACCGATCTCTACCGCGATGCCGCGCGCACGCTGGCCTGGCCCTGCCCGCAAGCGGACAGTCGGTCGGGGAGCGAGCAGGACGGCCCGCAGGAAGTGGCGCCGGGCATTGTCGTGGGTGCCAACCGGCGCCTCGCTCCCGACGCGGGCTACCTGGCGGCGTTGCGCGCTTCCTGTGCACCGTGACGTCTCCGGTGCGCCACAACAAGGCACGGATGCCGGTCGGTCCTGGCCGGGGTGGCGGATATCGCCACCCAATCGCGGCCTGGCGAGCTCCCGCGGCGTGCGCTTTGGTGTCGGGCCGAGATCGCTGCGCAGCCGATTGATTATTGGGGAAGCCTGAAAAACCCCACTCTTGTCATTCCGGCGAAAGCCGGAATCCAGCTAAATCAAGCATCTGGACCCCGGCTTTCGCCGGGGTGACGGGTTGTTGCGAATTTTCCTGGTTGCAGACAATTCATTTCTGGTCTCAGCCAATTGATTTCTGGTCAAAGCACCATCGGAACTTGCGCGTTGGCCGGGTTGACGGAAGCACGATTTCCGCAAGTTTCTTGTTGATCTGGCACGATCACTGCTAATCCATTGAGGTGCCGGATCGAAGCGATAGCGCCGGCGCGGCGAGAGACCCGATTCTCCCGGTCAATCAGGGCAATGCAGCCCACTTCGGCATGGCCGAAGTGGGCTTTTTTTTTGCAAGAAAATTTGCTGCGCAGCGATGCGCCCCATGCAGGAGTCAAGGCTATGCGAATGCAGTTATCGAAACTCTGGTCGAACGCCGCGCAGCTTGCGGCTGGCGCGCTCTGCATGCTCTCCGCCACGGCAGGTGCCGAGATTGGGCCACCGGAAAAGGAGGGACTGAAGCTCGGGTTCATCAAGCTCACCGACATGGCGCCATTGGCGATCGCCTACGAAAAGGGCTTCTTCGAGGATGAAGGGCTGTATGTGACGCTCGAAGCCCAGTCGAACTGGAAGGTCCTGTTCGACGGCGTGGTCAGCGGCGTGCTGGACGGTGCGCACATGCTGGCGCCGATGCCCCTGGTGGCGGCCACGGGTGTCAGCAACAGTGCCCAGGTCGTCGCGCCGATGACGCTGTCCTATAACGGAGCCGCCATCACCGTGTCGAGCGAGGTGTGGGCGCAGATGAAAAGCCATGTGCCCATGGCGGACGGCAAACCCGTGCATCCGATCAGCGCCGCCGCGCTCAAGCCGGTGGTGGAGAGCTATCAGCAGGCCGGCAAGCCGTTCAACCTCGGCATGACCTTTCCGATCGGCACTCATAACTATCTGCTGCGCTACTGGCTTGCCGCGGGTGGCATCCATCCCGGCTACTACGCGCCGGCCAAGGGCGACAACAGCGGCGCGGTCGACGCGCAGGCACTGCTTTCCGTGGTACCCCCGCCGCAGATGGTGCCGACCATGAGCGCCGGCACCACGGTAGGTTATTGCGTGGGCGAGCCCTGGAATCAGCAGGCCGTGTTCACCGGTCTCGGGGTTCCCGTGATGACTAGCGAGAACATCTGGCCGGACGGCACCGACAAGGTGTTCGGCGTCACCCAGTCCTTCGTCGAGCGCTACCCCAACACCACGGTGCGTCTGGTCAAGGCGATCATCCGCGCCTCGGCCTGGCTGGATGCCGACAACAACGCCAATCGTCCGGAAGCGGTCGGCATCATTTCGCAATCCACCTATGTGGGTGCGGAAGAAAAAGTCATGGCCAACAGCATGACCGGCACCTTCGAATTCGAGAAAGGCGACAAACGGCCGATTCCGGATTTCAACAAGTTCTTCCGCGGTTACTACGGCTATCCCTACGCGTCGGATGCGGTCTGGTGGCTTACCCAGATGCGCCGCTGGGGCCATATCCCCGAGCAGAAACCGGACAGCTGGTATCTGGAAACGGCGCAGAAGGCCTATCGCGGCGACATCTTCGTCACCGCGGCACGTGAGCTGATCGCCGAGGGCAAGATGAAAGCCGAAGACTTTCCCGACCTCGGCGCCGATATCAGCTTCAAGCCGCCACGCAAGAGTCCGCTGGACGGCATCGAGTTCGATGGCCGCAAACCGAATGCCTACCTGGATCAGTTTCCGATCGGTCTGAAAGGCGCCGAGGTAGTGCAGTAGGGTCCGGTAGCGACCCGCGACCCGCGTCCCGCGGAATGGGGCGCGGGGAATCGTCACCGCCGCATCCAGGCCAGGGACGGCCGCGGCTCAACCAGGAGCAAGTCCATGCCTTCATTGAAACCCGTTGCGAGCGTCCCGCACTCCGATCCCGCCACCGGGGCGGCCGCCAATCCCTCGGCGCCGGCGCCCGTTGCCAGGCCGGCGCCAGCCAACGGCGCTGCGGGAACCGCGCCGGCACGCGTTGGCGCGCCGCTCTATGTGCGCATCACGCGGCTGCTGTCACTGCTCGGGCTCGAATGGTTCGTGCCGCTGGTACGCCTTTTCGCCGGGGAGAATCCCCGTGCCCAGCTGCGCGAGATGGGGCTGATGATCGGTGTGCCGCTGGCGTCATTCCTGCTGTTTCTCCTGCTCTGGGGCTGGGCGGCGGGCCAGATCGACACCAGCCTCGGTGCCATTCCCGGGCCCGGCCAGGTGCAGGCCGAAGCACGCGGGCTGCTCGCCGAGCACCGCGCCGAGCGCGAGCGCGAGGCGGCGTTCATGGCCCGTCAGGAGCAGCGCAACTCACAGCGGCTGGCGGCGGATCCCAAGGCCAGCATCCGGGTGATGCCCTACACCGGCAAGCCGACCTATTTCGATCAGATCCGCACCAGCCTGTTCACGGTGTTCACCGGCTTTCTGCTCGCTACCCTGGTGGCGGTGCCGGCCGGAATCCTGTGCGGGATGAGCCGGGTGATCAACACGGCGCTCAATCCGCTGATCCAGATCTTCAAGCCGGTCTCGCCGCTGGCCTGGCTGCCCATCGTCACCATGGTGGTCAGCGCGCTCTATGTCACCAGTGCCGACAGCTGGTTCGAGAAATCCTTCATCACCTCGGCGATCACCGTGAGCCTGTGCTCGCTGTGGCCGACGCTGATCAATACGGCGGTCGGCGTTGCCTCCATCGACAAGGATCTGCTCAACGTCGGTCGCGTGCTGCGCCTCAACAAGCGCACCCAGGTGGCCAGGATCGTCATCCCGTCGTCGCTGCCGCTGATCTTCACCGGGCTGCGGCTGTCGCTCGGCGTCGGCTGGATGGTGCTGATCGCAGCCGAGATGCTGGCGCAGAACCCGGGGCTCGGCAAATTCGTCTGGGATGAATTCCAGAACGGCAGTTCCAGCTCGCTCGGCCGGATCATGGTGGCGGTGTTCACCATCGGCATCATCGGCTTTCTCCTCGATCGCGTGATGCTGACGCTGCAAAAACTGTTTTCGTTCGACGAGGTGCGTGGATAAAACCGGAGTTCGTGGATAAGGCAGAAATTCGTGGATAAGACAGAAGTTCGTGGATAAAACAGAAGTTCGTGGACAAGAGAGAAGTGCGCGGACAGGAGGCAGTCATGACATTGCTGGCATTGCAGGGCGTGGCCAAGGGCTACGGCGAGGGCGAAGCGCGCACCTCGGTATTGCGCGACATCAATCTGGAGATCCAGGAGGGCGAATTCGTTGCCATCGTGGGTTTTTCCGGCAGCGGCAAGACCACGCTGATCTCGGCCATCGCCGGGCTGATCGCGCCGGACGCGGGCACCATCACCAAGAACGGCTCACCCATTCGGGGTCCGGGCCCCGATCGCGGCGTGGTGTTCCAGAGCTATTCGCTGATGCCCTGGCTCACGGTGCAGGGCAACGTCGCGCTGGCGGTGAACCAGGTGTTTGCCGACTGGCCGAAGGCGAAGCGCGACGCTCAGGTGCGCAAGTACGTCGAGATGGTCGGTTTGGGTCCGGCGGCCGAAAAACGCCCGGCCGAGCTTTCCGGCGGCATGCGCCAGCGCGTCGCGGTGGCGCGGGCGCTGGCGGCGAGCCCGGACATCCTGCTGCTCGACGAGCCGCTGAGCGCGCTCGATGCCCTGACGCGGGCCAACCTCCAGGACGAGATCCTGCGCATCTGGGAGCAGGACCGCAAGACGGTGATCCTGATCACCAACGACGTCGATGAGGGCCTGCTGATGGCCGATCGGGTGATTCCGCTGCGGCCGGGGCCCGGCGCCACCTTCGGTCCGGAATTCGCGATCGATCTGCCGCGCCCGCGGCTGCGCACGGAAATGAACCACGACCCGGAATTCAAGCGCCTGCGCAACGAGATCACCCAGTATCTGCTGGGCGTGGGCGGCGCTGCCGCGGCTACCGCCACCAGTATCAAGCTGCCGCCGGTGCGCCCCAACACCAGCATCGACTGGAAGCTGGATACCACCGCGTTGAAGCCGGCGCCGGTCGTCGAAGGCCGCGAGCGCTATCTGGAGTTCACCCAGCTCAGCAAGGTCTATCCCACGCCCCGGGGGCCGGTGGCGGTGGTCGAGGATTTCAACCTCAAGGTGCGCCAGGGTGAGTTCATCTCGGTGATCGGCCATTCGGGCTGCGGCAAGTCGACGGTGCTGTCGATGTGCGCCGGGCTCAATTCGATCAGCGCCGGCGGCATCATTCTCGACGGCAAGGAGATCGACGGCGCCGGCCCCGACCGCGCGGTGGTGTTCCAGGCGCCGAGCCTGTTCCCGTGGCTGACCGCCTTCGAGAACGTCTACCTGGGTGTGGCCAGCGTCTATCCCCACGCCGAGCAGAGCGAACGCGACGACATCGTGGAGTACTACCTGACCCGGGTCGGCCTCGCCGACGCCATGCACAAGAAGGCGAGCGAGCTCTCCAACGGCATGAAGCAGCGGGTGGGCATCGCGCGGGCGTTTGCGCTGTCGCCCAAGCTGCTGCTGCTCGACGAACCCTTCGGCATGCTCGACTCGCTCACCCGCTGGGAATTGCAGGAGGTGCTGATGGAGGTCTGGGATCGCACCAAGCTGACCGCGATCATGATTACCCACGATGTGGACGAAGCCATCCTGCTCGCCGACCGGGTGGTGATGATGACCAACGGCCCGCGCGCGCGGGTCGGCAAGGTGGTCGGGATCGACATGCCACGTCCCCGCACCCGCAAGGCACTGCTGGAGCACCCGGACTACTACGGCTACCGCGAGAGCGTGATCGGCTTTCTCGCCGAGTGCGATCGCCACCACTGAGGGTCGGCGGTCAATGGGGCCGGTGGCCCCGTTGACCGGTCATTGCCGATTGACGGGTCGCGGCCGATTGACCGGTCACGGCTGATTGACCGGTCACTGGCGATTGATCGGTGACTATCGATTGATCGGTGACTATCGATTGATCGGTGATTGTCGATTGACCGGTGATTGTCGATTGACCGGTCATTGCCGAATTGATACATGCCCTGCAACGAACGCGCTGCAACGAACGCGCGCTGCAAGAGAAGTTCTTCAGCGGCGCTGCCACAAGGTCAGCACCAGCGCCAGATTGCCGAGCAGGCTCAGCAGGGCGACGCTGCGCCAGAACCCCACCGGATAGCGCTTGATCAGCGGCTCGCGCTGCTGGAGCAGAAATTCCGGGTTGGGGTTGTGGAGGTCGTGGACGAACTCGGAGGTCTGGGCGTAGCGGTTTTCCGGGCGCTTGGCCACCGCCTTTTCCAGCGCCTTGTCGATCCACACCGGCAGCTCGGGATCCCAGTGGCGCGCGCTGGTGTATTCCAGGCGCCGCAAAGTGCCTTCGTCGTACTTGTCGCCGTAGGGCAGATGCCCGGTCAGCATCTCGTAGGCGATGACGCCCAGTGCAAACACATCCGAACGCGGGCTGCCGGCATAGCCCTGCAAGTATTCCGGTGCGGTGTAGCTGCGCGTGCCGAGCAGGTTCAGGCGCTGGACGGGCGTCGAGATCTCCTCGATGCCGGCGATCTTGGTGGAGCCGAAATCGATGATCTTGACGGTGCCGGCAGGGTCGATCATCGCGTTTTCGGGCTTCAGATCCTGGTGGATCATTTCCAGCCGGTGGAAGGCAGTGAGGCCGCGCGCGAGTTGCGCGACGATGTTGCGCACTTCGGCAAGCTCGGGCTCGGGGTGATCGTTCATCCAGCCGCGCAGGGTCTGGCCGTCGATGTATTCGACGACGCAGTACAGAAACCGCCGCGGCCGCTCGGGATTGATCACGCGCGCCACATGGTTGCCGTGCACCCGGCTGCCCACCCACTCCTCGTGGCAGAACAGTTCGAGATAGGCCGGATCGTCGGCGTAATTCACCGACGGTGTCTTCAGCACCACCTGCTGGCCACTGTCCTCGTCGACGGCGAGATAGACCTGGGTGCGCTTGCTGGCATGGATTTCGCGCAGGATGCGGTAGCCATCGAGCTTCATTCCGGCGCCAAGATCCGGCGGGAACGGCAGTTCGGTGAGCTTGCGGAACACCTCGTCGTCGGCGACCTTGGGCAGCCGGTCGAAGCGCACGATCAGGCAGGTCACATTGTCCGGGCTGCCGCTGGCCAGGGCCTGGGTGGCGATCTCGCGGGCGGCGCGATCGAGGTTGTCGGCGTGCTCGCGGATGCGGGTCTGAATCAGCCCGTCGGCGACATATTCGTGCACGCCGTCGGTGGTCAGCACGAAGGTATCGCCGGCTTCGAGCAGGAAATTGCTGTAGTCGATGTCGAGGCGCAGGTCGATGCCCAGCGCGCGGGTGAGGTAGTTCTTGTCGTCCGAGACCCACACCCGGTGATCGCGCGACAGCAACTCCAGGGTATCGCCGCGCAGCCGGTAGATGCGGGTATCGCCGACGTGGAACAGATGCACGGTGGCGGATTTCACCACCAGCGCCGAGAGCGTCGACGCCAGACCCTTGTGCGCGGCGTGACCCTGCTGGCCCTGCCCGTAGAGCCAGCTGTTGGTGGCACGCAACACCTTTTCCACCGACGTCTTGACCGTCCAGGAATCCGAGGTGCAGTAGTAGTCGGCCAGCAGGCTCTGCACGCTGGCCTCGCTCGCCATGCGGCCGTTGTCGCAGCTGCTGACCCCGTCGGCGATGACGGCGACGATGCCCTTGTAGTTCAGGGCGGGCTCGTCGGGCAGCTGGACGCCGTAGCTGTCCTGATTCTGTTCCTTCGCTCCGCGATCGGAATACTGGCCGACGCTGAGAATCTGCGGGGAGGTCATGGCAGCTCCGTTCGGGGAATGATGGCGCCGCGATCCTGGTTGGTCTGACGATGGCCGGTCTGACGATGGCCGGTCTGACGATTGCGCATCTGGCGATTGCCCATCTGACGATTGCCGATCACCCGACCTCGATCAGTTGCACGGTGCCATCTTCCAGCACCTCTGCGGTCTGGCCGCGCGGTTCGCGCAGCAACAGTATCACCAGCGCCAGCACCAGGGTCGCGGCGCCGCCGATCACCAGGAAGAACACCTGCGGCGAGACGAACGACAGCACGGTGAGAAACACCAGGCCGCCGACGTTGCCGTAGGCGCCGGCCATGCCGGCGATCTGCCCGGTCATGCGCCGCTGGATCAGCGGCACCATGGCAAAGACGGCACCGGAACCCGCCTTGGCGAACAGCCCGCAGAGCAGGGTATTGGCCACCACCAGCGGGACCGCCCAGCCGGTATCGACCTGGCCGAGGAGCACAAAGCTGAGTGCCATGCCCGCAAACAGAATGATCAGGGTGCGCTTGCGCCCGGCCTTGTCGCTCATCACGCCGCCGGCGGGGCGCGCGATCAGATTCATCACCGGATAGGTGCCCGCGACCAGCCCCGCAGCTACCGCCGAGAGCCCGAAGGTATCGACGTAGAACAGCGGCAGCATCGACACCAGCGCCAGCTCGGAGCCGAAGGTGACCAGATAGGCGAGATCGAGGATCGCCACCTGACGGAACTGATAGCGGAACATCTCCGGAACTGGCTTGGTGAAGATCCCCTGGTTGACCTGGTAGATGCGCAGCGCCTGCCAGGCGTAGATCGCGAGCACCAGCGCGTAGATCGCGGCGGCCGCCATCGGGCTCAGCCAGCCGAGCCCGGCCGGCGACAGTTTCCAGGTGAGCAGGCCCAGGGCGCCGTAGATGGGCGCGCTCATCAGCAGGTAGAGGAAGAAATCGCCGACGCTGGTGACTTCCATGGCGCCCATCTTCTTGGGCTTGAAATAGGTCGAGCCCTTGGGGGTGTCGCTGACCGAAAAGAAATAGAACACGCCATAGGCAATGCTGATCACGCCCGTGGTGGCGACGGCATAGCGCCAGCCGTCGTCACCGCCGAACCACAGCGCCAGGGTCGGCAGCAGCATCGCCGAACCGGCCGAGCCGAAATTCCCCCAGCCTCCGTAGATGCCTTGCGCCGCGCCGGTCTGCCGCGCCGGGAACCATTCCCCGATCATGCGGATGCCGACCACGAAACCGGTGCCCACGAAGCCGAGCAGAAAGCGCGCCAGTGCCAGTTGCTGGAAGTTGTCGGCGAGCGCAAAGGCGAAGCACAGCACTCCGGAAATGCCCAGAATCGCCGCATACATCCGCCGTGGACCATGGCGATCCACCAGCATGCCCACCAGGATGCGCGCGGGAATCGTCAGCGCGACATTGAGCATCAGCAGTACCGCGACTTCCTGATCCGAAAGCGCGAACACCTTGCGGATCACCACCATCAGCGGCGCGTGGTTGAACCACACCGCGAACGAGATGAAAAAGGCGAACCAGGTCGTGTGCAGGATGCGCATGTTGCCGCGGAAGGACAGCAGGTTGAGCTTTTCGGACATCGGGTTCGGCTCCATCGGGTGGTGAAAGGGAATCCCTACCAGGTCGACGTTCAGCAACCACCATGCCAATGCCCGATGTTTGACCAGGTCGCGGGGCGCGAGACCCAGGATTGCGCGGGCAACGCCTGCAATCGGTGCGCATGCGCCGTGCGGGCCTAGCCGCAAGCCGTCCACCCTGGTGCAGGGGCCTGGGCACCATAAAAGCGCGCAACAGGGCGAAATCGGGGCGACCGCGCACCAGACCGAGGCGGATGGTGGCGCGACCCGGCGTCGCAAATCCGGCCCCAGCGGCGAAAACAGCGCAGACCAGCAGGGGTTTGCGCAGGTCATCGGCAGGCGCTTTGCGTGGCACAGAACCTGCTATGAACCCGACAAGCCAGCGAAGGGCGCATGGCTGTGAGGGCAAGGGCTGTCAGTGAAATGACTGTCATTGAAACGACTGTCATTGAAACGACTGTCAGTGCTACGGCTGTCAGGAAATGGATCGGAGCATGAGCAACAAAACCCGCGTGGTCGTCATCGGCAACGGCATGGTCGGCCACAAGTTCATCGAGGCTGCGGTCGCCAGCGGCGCCGGGCTCGACATCACCGCCTTCTGCGAGGAGCCCCGGGTCGCCTACGATCGGGTGCACCTCACCGAGTTTTTCAGTGGCCGCGGCGCCGCTGCGCTGTCGCTGGTCGAGCCCGGCTTTTACGAACGCCACGGCGTGCGGGTGCTGATCGGCGATGCCGCGGTGACGATCGATCGCGCCGCGAAAACGGTGACCGCGCGCAGCGGGACGGTGGTGTCCTACGACAAGCTGGTGTTGGCCACCGGCTCCTACCCCTTCGTGCCGCCGATTCCCGGCAACGACCGCGATAACTGTTTTGTCTATCGCACCATCGAGGACCTCGAGGCGATCGTCGCCGCCGGTGCCGCGGCGCGGATCGGCGTGGTGATCGGCGGGGGCCTGCTCGGACTGGAAGCGGCCAAGGCGCTCAAGGATCTGGGCTTGCAGACCCATGTGGTCGAGTTTGCGCCGCGGCTGATGGCGGTGCAGGTCGATGCCGGTGGCGGTGCGGTATTGCGCGAGAAGATCGAAGCGCTCGGTGTGCAGGTGCATACCGGCAAGAACACCCAGGCGATCGAGGCCGGGGAGGATCGCCGCCATTGCATGCGCTTTGCCGACGGCAGCGCGATCGAAACCGACGTGGTGCTGTTTTCCGCCGGCATCCGGCCACGCGATCAGCTGGCGCGCGACAGCGGCATTGCGGTGGGCGAGCGTGGCGGCATCATGGTCGACGATTACTGCCGGACCTCGGATTCCGCCATCTACGCCATCGGCGAGTGCGCGCTGTGGAGCGGGCGCATCTTCGGCCTGGTGGCGCCCGGCTACCGCATGGCGACGGTGGCCGCGGGTCATATCGCCGGTGGTGGCGAGACCTTCATCGGTGCCGACATGAGCACCAAGCTCAAGCTGATGGGCGTGGACGTGGCGAGCATCGGGGATGCCCAGGGCACCACCCCGGGCGCCCGCGAATTCACCTACGTCGATGGCGTCAACGGCATCTACAAGAAGATCGTGGTCGATGCCGACGGCCGGCGGCTGCTCGGCGCGGTGCTGGTGGGCGATGCGGCGGACTACGGCAACCTGCTCCAGTTCCGGCTCAACGAACTGACGCTCCCCGAGCACCCGGATGCGCTGATCCTGCCGCGGCGCGATGGCGCCGGCCTGCCCGGCCTGGGCGTCGGGTCACTGCCCGACAGCGCGCAGATCTGCTCCTGCCACAATGTCAGCAAGGGCCAGCTGTGCGCGGCGGTCGCCGAGGGTGTCACCACGCTGGCCGAGCTGAAGTCCTGCACCAAGGCCGGCACCGGTTGCGGTGGCTGCGCCGCCCTGGTGGGCCAGGTGCTCAATGCCGAGCTGGAAAAGCTCGGCCTCGAAGTCTGCACCGATCTGTGCGAGCACTTCGGCCACACCCGCCAGGAGCTGTATCACCTGGTGCGGGTTGGCAACATTCATGATTTTCACGAGCTGCACGCGCGCCACGGCCGCGGCAGCGGCGGCTGCGACATCTGCAAGCCGGTGGTGGCCTCGATTCTCGCCTCCTGCTGGAACGAGCACATACTCGGTGGCCGGCACGCCGGGTTGCAGGACACCAATGACCGGTTCCTGGGCAACCTGCAGAAGAACGGCACCTATTCGATCGTGCCGCGCATCGCCGGCGGTGAGATCACGCCGGACAGGTTGATCGCGCTGGGCGAGGTGGCGAAGAAATACGACCTCTACACCAAGATCACCGGCGGCCAGCGCATCGACCTGTTCGGCGCCCGCGTCGAGCAGCTGCCGCTGATCTGGCGGGAGCTGATCGATGCCGGCTTCGAGACCGGCCACGCCTACGGCAAGGCGGTGCGCACGGTGAAATCCTGCGTCGGCAGCACCTGGTGCCGCTATGGCGTCGACGACAGCGTCGGTCTCGCGCTCGACATCGAGCACCGTTACAAGGGCCTGCGCGCGCCGCACAAGCTCAAGTTCGCGGTGTCCGGCTGCACCCGCGAGTGCGCCGAGGCGCAGAGCAAGGACGTGGGCGTGATCGCCACCGAACGCGGCTGGAATCTCTATGTGTGCGGCAACGGCGGCATGAAGCCGCGCCATGCCGATCTGTTCGCCACCGATCTCGACCGCGACACCCTGATCCGTTACGTCGACCGCTTCCTGATGTTCTACGTGCGCACCGCCGATCGTCTGCAACGCACCGCGAGCTGGCTCGACAATCTCGAGGGCGGACTCGATTATCTGCGCGCGGTGATCATCGACGACTCGCTCGGGATCGGCGCGCAACTGGAGGAGGAGATGACTGCGGTGATCGCCAGCTACCAGTGCGAGTGGAAGACCGCGATCGAGGATCCGGAAAAACTCCGCCAGTTCCGGTCCTTCGTCAACAGCGACCGCGCCGATGAGCAGGTGGTGTTCGTGCGCGAGCGCGAGCAGATCCGCCCGGCGCGGCAGGAAGAGCTCGAGGAGGTGTCGGCGTGACCACGCATACGCTCCAGCAACAGCCCGCCACCACGGTGGCTCTGCTCTGGCAGGACATCTGTGCGCTCGACGATCTTCCCCATGATGCCGGGGTGGCCGCACTGCTCGATCTGGGCGCGCGCGGCGCCCGGCAGATCGCGCTGTTTCGCATTGCCGACAGCGAGCAGGTCCATGCCATCGCCAACTTCGATCCCTTCAGCCAGGCCAATGTGCTGGGGCGTGGCATCCTGTGCCAGATCCAGGGTGAACCGGCCGTGGCCTCGCCGGTGCTGAAGCAGCACTTCCGGCTGCGCGACGGCCGCTGTGTCGAGGACGATGGCGTGGCGGTCGACGTCTTCCCGGTGCGCGTGGGCAACGGGCGCGTCGAGGTTGCGGTGGGGGAGGCGTGAGGATGATCGACCACGAGTTCTTCACCGTCGACGTATTCGCCGAGCGCGTGTTTCAGGGCGCGCCCATCGCCGTGTTTCCGCGCGCCGAAACGATTCCCGAAGCGCTATTGCCAGCGCTGGCCAGCGAGCTGGGGCTTTCGGAAACGGTGTTTCTGTATCCGTCCACGAGTGCAGACCGCTTCGGCGTGCGGGTTTTTTCCGCGGCGGGAGAAGTTGGGCCCGCCGGTCATCCGCTGCTCGCGGCCGGCAGCGCCCTGCTCGCCGCCGGCCTGGTGGAACCGCCGGGCAACCGCGCGCTGCCACTGGTGCTGAGCCATGCCGGCGGCGACATCGCGGTGAATCTCGGCCCGCAGCGCGGCCGTGCCTGCTTCGTCCAGTTCAGTCTCAGGGTCGAGCCGGTGCTGGACCGCTATACGCCCACGGCGGCGGAGCTGGCCGCGCTGCTGTCGCTGGCCGAGCGCGACATCGATACCCGCGGCTTCGGCGTGCGGCTGGCCAGTACCGGAAAGCCCTATCTGATCGTGCCCCTGGTCGATCAGCAGGCGGTCGACCGCGCGCGCTTCGATTTCGACGCCTGGAGCCACTCCAGCGCCCCGGCGCTGGCTGCCCAGGAGATTTTCCTGTTCAGCCGCCGCACCGGCAGCCGCGACGCGGATTTTCACGGCCGTCTGCTCGGACCCGGGATCGGGTTGCGGGAGGACCCGCCCATCGGCGCGGTGATGCCCTGTTTCGCCGGCTATCTGGCCGATCACGAATCGATTCGCGAGGGCACCTACACCTTCGCCATCGATCGCGGGCGGAAGGAGACCCGGCGCAGCCTGTTGCACGTCGAGCTGGACAAGCGCCGCGACCGCCCCACCAAGGTCCGGGTCGGCGGCGATACCGTCCTGGTCGCACGGGGCACCCTGAGCCTGGAACCCTGAGCCTGGAGCCCTGAGTCGGGAACCCTGAGCCTCGCCGCGGAGATCGCCATGCTGTTCGGTCGTCATAGCAAGAACCCGATCCGGATCGCCGACAAGGAGGTCGCGGACTGGACCTACACCACCTGCGGCTACTGCTCCACCGGCTGCGCCATCGAAGTGGGCAAGAACGCGCAGGGCCAGGTGGTGGCTTCGCGCGGCGTCGGCGGTGCCGACGTCAACCGCGGCAAGCTGTGCCTGAAGGGCATGTTCGAACACGAACTGTTCGAAGCACCCGGTCGTGGCAGCGAGCCGCTGTTGCGGCGCCA
Organism: Porticoccaceae bacterium; assembly: GCA_036275455.1. Lineage (GTDB taxonomy): Bacteria > Pseudomonadota > Gammaproteobacteria > Pseudomonadales > Porticoccaceae > JAGPUQ01. The sequence goes on along the minus strand of DASUDS010000053.1, from coordinate 3,934 downwards.
CCGCGGCGAGGCCTTCGCGCCCGTCGCCTGGGATGCAGCCCTCGACCACATGGCCGCGGAGATCCGCCGCATCCAGGGGCAATACGGGCGCGACGCCTTCGCCGTGGTGTCGACGGGGCAGATCCTCACCGAGGAGTTCTACACGCTCGGCAAGCTCACCCGCGGGCTGATCGGCACCAACAACTACGACGGCAATACCACGCTGTGCATGGCCTCGGCCGTGTCGGGCTACAAGCGTTCGTTCGGCGCCGACGGGCCGCCCGGCTGCTACGAGGATTTCGAGCACACCCACTGCCTGATCGCCTGGGGCTCGAACCTGCCCGAACAGCATCCGATCATCTACTGGCGCCTCAAGGAGGCGCTGGAGAAGCGCAAGTTTCCGCTGATCGTGGTGGATCCCCGGGTCACCATGTTCGCCCAGTTCGCCGACATCCATCTGCCGGTGAAGCCCGGCACCGACGTGGTGCTGCAGAACGCGCTGATGCACGTCATCCTCGCCGAGGGCCTGGAGGACGCCGATTACATCGCCGCCAACACCACGGGCATCGAAGCGCTGCGCGCCGAGGTGGCGAAGTGGGATCCGACCACGGCGGCGGCGGTGTGCGGCATCGACGAGGACCGCATCCGCAGCGTCGCGCGGCTGTATGCCAAGGCGCCCGCGGCCATGCACATCTGGACCATGGGCATCAACCAGAGCACCCATGGCTCCGACGGCGTGGTGGGCATGAACAATCTCGCCCTGCTCACCGGCAATCTCGGCAAGCCCGGCGGCACCGCGCTGTCGATCACCGGGCAGTGCAACGCCATGGGCACGCGCGAATGGTCGTCCTGTTCCGGGCTGCCCGGTTACCGCGCGCTGGAAAATCCCGAGCATCGCGCCGAGATCGGCGCATTCTGGAATGTGGATCCGGAATTTTTCCCGAAGCAGCGCGGGCTGTTCCAGACCGACATCTTTCCGGCGATCGAGACCGGCCAGATCAAGGGGCTGTGGCTGGTCGCCACCAACCCGATCACCTCGATGCCCAATACCGCGCGCATCCGCAAGACGCTGGAGCAGCTTGAATTCCTGGTGGTGCAGGACGCCTACGCCGACATGGAGAGCAACCAGTACGCGCACCTGTACCTGCCGGCCGCGGTCTGGGCGGAGAAGGAGGGCACCTTCACCAACACCGAGCGCCGGGTGAATCTGGTGCGTCAGGTGACACCGCCGCGTGCCGGCTGCAAGTCCGATCTCGACATTTTCAACGCGCTCGCCAAGCGCTTCGATCCCGCGGGCCGGGTGCACTTTCCCGAGCGTCCGGCGGAGGTGTTCGCGGAAATGACGCAGCTCGCCCGCGGTCGGCCCTGCGATCTCTCCGGCATGGACCACGACCTGATCGAGCGCCAGCGCGGCATCCAGTGGCCCTTTACCCGGGAGCAGCGCGATGGCGGCACAATCCCGCCCGCCGGCGGCGTGCGGCTGTACACGGCGCCGCGCAGCTTCCACCACCCCGAGGGGCGCGCCAAGCTGATTCCGCTGCCCTTCGTGGACAACAACGAGCGGCCCGATGCCCAATACCCGTTCTGGCTCAACACCGGACGCCTGGTGGAGCACTTCCACACCCGCACCCGCACCGGCAAGGTGGGCAACAACAACAAGTACAGCCCGATTCCGTTCGTCGAGATCAATCCCGACGCCGCCGCCGAGCTGGGCATCCGCCATCAGGAGTATGTGCGCTGCGTGTCGCGGCGCGGCGATGCCGTGGCGATGGCCATGCTCACCCAGCGGGTGCCGCGCGACATGGTGTTCATCCCCTTTCATTTCTTCGACTGCGTGAATCGGCTCACCCTGGGGCTGCTCGATCCCCATTCCCGGCAGCCGGCGTTCAAGCAGGCGGCGGTGCGGTTGGAGCGAGTGGCCGATCAGGCTGGCGCCGCGCGGCTCTGCGTCGAAGCGCGCAAGTATTGAGAGCGAGACGAGCATGAACCGGATCGATTGCCGCCCCGAGATCTTCGAAGTCCGTGTCGACGAACCCGGCTACGCAAAACTGTGGGATCGAGAAACCGCTGCCACCAGCCGTTATGGCACTGCCATCGATCTGACGCCCGAGGCTGGAGAAGCCCTCGGCGCAAGTCTGTGCATCAATGGCAATCCCGAGGTCGGCGCCAACCCCCACCGGTACAAGCAGCACGGCTTCTATTTCAACGCCGACAACTGCATCGGCTGCCATGCCTGCGAGGCCGCGTGCAGCGAGAAGAACGACAACCCCGCGCACATCGCGTTCCGCTCGGTGGGCTATGTCGAGGGTGGCACCTACCCCGACTACCAGCGCATCAACATTTCCATGGCCTGCAACCACTGCGAGGATCCGGTGTGCCTCAAGGGCTGCCCGACCCGCGCCTACACCAAGTTCGCCGAATACGGCGCGGTGTTGCAGGATCCGGACATCTGCTTCGGCTGCGGCTACTGCACCTGGGTGTGCCCCTACAATGCGCCGCAGCTAGACCCGGTCAAGGGCCAGGTCACCAAGTGCAACATGTGCGTCGATCGCCTGGAAGTCGGCCTCAAGCCGGCCTGCGTCAGCGCCTGCCTGGGCAATGCACTGGATTTCGGCGTGATCGAGAACATCCCCGAGAACCGCATCGAAGCGAAGACGGAAATCCCCGGTTTTCCCGATCCGTCCATCTCCCGGCCCAACATCCGCTTCCAGCAGCGGCGTTCGACGCATCGCGAGATGACGCGCCCCGACGGCCTGCCGGTGAAGTACCACCGCGACGACGCCACCGGCAGCTTCACGCCCGAGGTGGACGCGGCCAAGGGCGGCGCCGAACGGCAGTCGAACTGGCGCCGGCTGCTCACCTCGCACGAGCGCGCCCACGTGATGTTCACCCTTGCCACCCAGGCGGTGCTGGGCGCCTTTCTGCTGATGCTGGTGGGCGGTCTCGCCGGTGGCGCGCTGGCGCCCCTGGCCGCCACGCCGGTCGAGCTGCCGCTGCTCGCCGGGCAGATCGCGCTGCTGACGTTCGGCCTGTTCAAGCTGAACATGCACCTGGGCAAGCCCCATCGCTTCTATCGCGGCTTCAACAATCTGCGCTGGTCGCCGGTGAGCCGCGAGATCGCCGGTATCTCCGGCTTTTCCGCGCTGCTGATCGGCCATGCCCTGCTGGCGCCCTTCGCGCATCCGCTGCTGGTGGGCGTGCAGCAGCTGCTCGGCAGCGGCGCTGCGCTGAGTGGTCTCGCCGGCCTGTACTTCATGTACCGCATCTACCGCATTCCCGCGCGGCCGTTCTGGAACCACTGGCAGACGGCAACCGCGTTTGGCGGCAATGCGCTGGCCCTGGGCGCGCTGTTCGCGGGTCTGGCAGCCTTCCCGATCCTTGCCGCTGCCGGCGCGTCGGCGGGCCAGCTCGGCGCGGCGCTGGCGGCGGCCGTGGTACTCGGGCAGGGCCTGGAGATCATTGGCCACTTCGCGCACGCCCGGGCGATGACGGCCGGAGAGGGTTCGGTGTCCTGGTTCCTCCAGACCACCCGCCACTACTGGCCCTGGGCGATCCGCAACGGGCTGCTGGGTGTCAATCTGGTGCTGGCATCCGGCCTTCTGGGTGCGGCCAGCGCCGGCCTGGATGGCTGGGCGCTGGCCGCGGTCTGGCTGTTGCTCGGGATCGGCGTGATCGCGGCGGCGGTGATCGGCCGCTCGCTGTTCTTCGTGGTGGTGATTCCGACCACCATGCCGGGCGCGTTCTTCTGGAAGAACCAGGATTTCGTCGAGCATGCGCGCCAGACCGGTCTCGCCGATCTGGAACAGGTGGGCGTGGTGCGCGAACACCACGGCAAATTCAAGTGGGACGAGCTGCTCGCCACGCTGCGCGCCACCCGGCCACGCACGCTGCTCGCGCATCTCAAGGAAATCCTGGTGTGGAAGCCGCTGCCGGGATCTCGGCGGCGCTAGCCCGT
>DASUDS010000052.1:0-5603 GCA_036275455.1 Porticoccaceae bacterium | reverse complement strand
GCAATACGTGCAGGAGCGCAAGGCGTTCGGCGCCACCCTGTGGGACAAGCAGACCATCCGCCAGCGCCTGGCGATGCTCCAGGCCAAGGTCGAGGCCGGCCGCCAGCTCACCTATCACGCCGCCTGGCTCGATGCCCAGGGCGTCGATGCGGTGAAGGAAGTATCCATGGCCAAGGCCTTCTGCTGCGAGCTGGTCAACGAGGTGATGTACACCTGCCTCCAGTTCCACGGCGGCTTCGGCTACGTGCGCGAAAGCGCCATCGAGCGCATGAGCCGCGACGCCCGGGTGCAGTCGATCGGCGGCGGCGCCACCGAAGTGATGCTGGAGGAGATCGCCAAGCGTTCGGTGGTGGGCGGCTGAGCCGCAGCGACCATCGCACGTGGCCGCCATGGAAGCAGCACTCGCCACACCCGACAACCACTTGCTGGAGACTGCGCTCCAGCACATCTGCACCCGCGTGCCAATCGTGCGCCCGGAGCAGACGCTCGCCGAAGTGCAACGCCAGATCGACGGCAACCACTACGATTGTGCGAGCCACCTGGTGGTCTGCGCCGGGGAGCGATTTCTCGGCGTGCTGCGCATCGAGGAGCTGCTGGCCGGGCCGGGCACGGCACTGGTGGGCGAGCGGATGGACGCCGAGGCACCCCGGGTAAGCCCCGGCATCGACCAGGAGATCGCCGCCTGGGAGGTGGTCCGCCACGGCGAGGCGGCACTGTCGGTGGTCGATGGCGACGGCCGCTTCCTCGGCCTGATCCCGCCCGAGCGGCTGCTCGAGGTGCTGTTGCAGGAACACAACGAGGACCTGGCGCGGGTCGGCGGCTTTCTCAAGCGCTCCCGCGCCGTCCAGCTGAGCAGCGAGGAACCCCTCGCGCGGCGCTTCTGGCACCGCCTGCCCTGGCTGCTGCTGGGCCTGGCCGGCTCGCTGCTGGCGGCCGATCTGGTGGGGTTTTTCGATCGCCAGCTGCAGGCCAACCTGCTGCTCGCGTTCTTCATCCCCGGCATCGTCTACATGGCCGACGCGGTGGGTACCCAGACCGAGACGCTGGTGGTGCGCGGGCTGTCGGTGGGCATCGGCATCCGCCGCCTGCTGCGCCTGGAACTACTGAGCGGGCTGGGCATCGGACTGGCCCTCGGCGCCTTCGCCACCCTGCTGGTGCTGTGGCGCTGGGGCGATCCGGACGTCGCCCTGGTGCTCGGCCTCGCCATCCTGGCGGCCTGTTCAACCGCCACGCTGGTGGCCATGGCGCTGCCCTGGCTGCTCGACCGCTGCGGCATCGATCCGGCGTTCGGCAGCGGCCCGCTGGCCACCGTGATTCAGGACCTGCTCTCGATCCTGATCTACTTCTGCATCGCCGCGGCGCTGATGCCGGGATGAAGGCCGTCGGTAGTTGCGCCACGGACCAGCGTGCATGCACCGCAGTTCCAGGCCCGATTTTAGCTACCATGGCCGCAATCCCTGGACACCGACCATGCGCAAGATCGTCAAACGCTATCACCCTCCGGGCACGCCGCCCGGAACCCTGTTGCCTGCCGCGGCCGGTGCGGCGGCGCACATCCGACGGCTGGAATACGATGCCGGCCAGTGTCGGGAGATCCCGGTCCGCTCGCCGGACGACTGCGCGCCGCGCCGCGAGGCGCCCCTGGTCACCTGGATTCACGTCCAGGGCACACCCACCCCGACCCAACTCAAGCGGCTCGGCCAGTGCTACGGCCTCCACCCGCTCGCCCTGGAGGACGTGCAGAACACCGGCCAGCGGCCCAAGTTCGATCCGCTGCCGGAGCATTATTTTCTGATTGCGGCGCTGCCGCGCCTGAGCGGGGACGAGATCCACCTCGACCAGATCAGCTGCTTCCTCGGCGCCAACTGGCTGGTCACCTTCGCGACCGGCGACGAGGACCCGTTCGAGCCGGTGCGCAAGCGCCTGCTCAGCGAGTCCAGCCTGATCCGCGGCTATCCGGCGGGCTATCTGCTCTACGCCGTGCTCGACTTGGTGATCGATGCCGGCTTTCCGGTACTGGAGCGTCTCGGCGAACGCATCGAGGGGGTCGAACAGGCGGTGCTCGAGAAGCCCGACCGCTCCGTGGTGGCCGCCATCCACCGCTTGCGCCGCGACCTGCTGATGCTGCGCCGCATGCTGTGGCCGCAGCGCGACCTGGTCAGCGCCCTGCTGCGCGAAGACGACGACCTGATCGACGCCCATACCGCCACCTACCTGCGCGACTGCCACGACCACGCCATCCAGGTCATGGACCTGCTGGAGAACTACCGCGACATGGTCACCAGCCTGATGGACATCTATCTGTCGAGCCTGAGCTACCGCATGAACGACGTGATGCGCACGCTCACGGTGATCGCCACTATCTTCATGCCGCTGACCTTCATCGCCGGGGTCTACGGCATGAATTTCGGCAACGGCAATCCGGACGCCAGCCCCTTCGCGATGCCGGAGCTGAACTGGTATCTGGGTTATCCACTGGTGCTGCTGGTGATGGCCGCGACCGCGGGCGCCATGGTGCTCTACTTCAAGCGCAAGGGCTGGTTCTGAGGGGCGGCGACCGCCCTCAGAGCACGACCTCGAAGCACTCCAGTTGCGGCGGCCCCAGGTACAGGCTGCGATTGGCGCCGCCGGCGTTGGCGTGGGCCTTGCGGAAAGCCTCGGAGTGCGTCCAGGCTTCGAACGCCGCGCGCGACTCCCACACCGAATGCGAGGCAAACAACGTGTGTTCGCCGGTGCCCGGCCCGCGCAGCAGGTGAAACTCGCGAAATCCGGGCACCCCGTCGAGATGGCTCTCGCGGCTGCGCCACAGCTCCTCGAATTCGGCCTCACGGCCGGGGGCGATGCGAAAGCGGTTCATGGCGATGAACATGGCGATGTCCGGAAGCGACGGGGAGGGAATTATAGTGCCGGGTAAAGGCATTCCTGGCCATTGTGGAAGCACCTAATGTGGGAAACACCCAACCGCCGTTGCAGCCTGGCGGGACCGCATACCAGCACGCCGCGTCGGTGACGGCGTTCACAAAGTGATGGACAGGGATTTTACCTGCCAACTAGAATTGCACGGTCGCGGACAGGGACAACGGACGGCGGTTTCGTGGCTGTACCCCTCGCCGACGCTGGACGGGACAGGTTCGTGCCTCGGGCGCGAGCGCATGCACAACACCAAGGATTCAGAGGGAACCCTTCATGAAAGCGCAATCCATGCTGTCATTCCTGGCGGCCGTCCTGTTGGCCGTGGCGGGCGTCTCCGGTGCCCTGGCCGCTCCCGCACCCGATGCCAACTCGGTACTCATCCTCGACACCACCAATGGCGGCTCCGCCTACTCCACGGAAGCCACTGCCCAGGGCTTCACCGCCGTGGTCGAGACAGCGGCCAACTGGGCCACCTACACCCAAGCCGATTTCGAAAGCTTCCGTGCCATCATCCTGGGCGATCCCACTTGTGGCAGCGTGAGTGCCATCTCCGCGGCCGAAGCCAACCGAGCTACTTGGTCGGCGGCGGTCGGCGCCGGACCCAAACTGTTCGTCGGCACAGATGAACAGTTCCACTTCGGGCAAGGCGGTTCACAGCTGATCAGCAGCGGCATCGCCTTCGTCACCAGCGAGGCGGGGGAGACGGGGCTCTATATCAGTTTGTCTTGCTACTACCATGGCACTCCTACCGACACCCCGGTTCCGGTGCTGGATCAGTTCGGCAGCTTCACTGTTGGCGAAGCCCCCGGATGCTTCGACGACGCCCATATCGTCGCCAGCCACCCCGCATTGTCCGGCACCACCGACGCCAGCCTGTCCAACTGGGGCTGTTCGGTGCACGAGGTGTTCAACTCGTTCCCGGGCACCGGCTTCGTGCCGCTCGCCATCGCCGAAGGTGTCGCCGGAGTCGGGGAAATGAGTTTCGGGGACGGGACCAGGGGCATCCCCTACATCCTCGCCAGCGGCGCCGGCATCGTGCCCGTCGGAGCCCAGCAGATTCCCGCACTGTCGCCCTGGGCGCTCGCTGCCCTCGCCGGTTTGCTCGGCCTGGGGGCGGTGCTGGTGCTGCGGCGGAATCGGCCGGCAGCATAAGCGCCATTCGCGAAATCCCGAGGTCAGGGATGACCTCGGTTGGACACCGCTGCGGCTCTCGTTGCCATGCGACATCGGGAGCTACCAGGTCTGCCCGAAGTAGCCCGCCTACCCTAGGCCGGCCGAAGGACGAACGGCTGACGCACGGCGTTGCAACCATCCGCCCTGCGGGGTGCGGTCTTTCGCGCACTTGGTTCAGCCGCCAGCCAGCACAACCCCCAACACCATCGCCGCCAGCGCCAGCAGCGCGCGCACTCCGGCCAATATCCCAAGGCGGCTGCGCAGCCGGCGCAGGCCCGCACCGAGGAGGCCACCCGCCACCAGCATCGTGGCCATCACCCCGGCGCCGAACGCGAGCAGGTAGGCCATGCCCAGCCAGGGGCTGGCGGCCAGCGCCAGCGGCGCCAGCGCGAGCAGCGCGGCGGAGCCGGCAGTGCCGTGGAGCATGCCCACCAGCAGCGCGCGACGGCCATGGTGCGCCGGCAGCCCGAGGAGGTGGGCATGGGTTCCGGCTGCTCCGTGGTAGTGGATCCGAACCGGCGCCTCGCCGGCGACCAGCGTCCACAGCGTGGCCACGCCGAGTCCGATCAGCACCAGACCCACCAGCCGCTCGGCCCCGCCGCTGAGTCCGGTGGGCACCGCCATGCCGGCCAGCAACACCAAGGCGCCGATGACCAGCAGCACCGCGCCGTGGCCCAGTGCCCAGCGAGCGCACAGCTGCAGGCCGGCGCGGCGTCCGGCGCGGGGATCGTCCAGGTTGGCGACCGCGAGCAGGTGATCGGGGTCGAGCGCATGGAGCAGACCGAGTCCGAGCCCGGTGACCAGCAGATTCAGTGCTTGGTCGGGCACGGCCACCTCCCGCGATTGCCCCAGGTTGCCGATTGGTCCCCCGCAGCCATCAGCCGCCCCAGCCGCGAATGATGGATTTGTGCGAACCCAGCTTGTCGTGCGCGACCAGGGTGCCCAGCACGTCGACGATGGCGCGGGTGGCGAGCAGCGCGGTGATCTCCGAGTGGTCGTAGGGCGGCGACACCTCCACCACCTCCATGCCGCAGATGCCCTCCTTGGCGACCGCGCCCAGCAGATACAGGATCTCGCGGGGCAGGAAGCCGCCGGGCTCCGGCCAGCCGGTACCGGGCACGAAGCCGCAGTCGACCGAATCGATGTCGAACGACAGATAGACCGCGTCGGTACCGTCCCAGGCGGTTTCGAGGGCGATCTCGGCGGTCTTTTCCAGGCCCAGCTCGGTGACGTCGTTCATGGTCAGGATGGTGGTGTCGCGCCTGCGCGCCTCCTTCACCGCCGGGCGCGGCACCTGCCAGCCGCCGATGCCGATCTGCACCAGGTTCTTGGCCGAGACGTTGGGCAGGTTGGTGGCGTGGAACCAGGGCGTGGTGTGCATGCGTTCGTCGAGGTCCTTTTCCTGGATGTCGGCGTGGCGGTCGAAGTGGATGATGCCGATCTTCTTGTCGGTGTGCTCGGCGATGCCGCGCACGGTCGCGAAGCCGATCGAGTGGTCGCCGCCGAGCACGATGGGC
>DASUDS010000051.1:0-33326 GCA_036275455.1 Porticoccaceae bacterium | reverse complement strand
CAGGGCCAGGGCCAGGGCCAGCGCGGGCGTTGAGCCGGGTACGGATCAACGCTTGACCGGGCGCTTGCCGAGCTTGCGTTGCAGGGTTCTGCGGTGCATGCCCAACGCTCGTGCGGTGGCGGCGATGTTGCCGTCGTGTTCATCGAGGGCGCGCTGGATGTGTTCCCACTCCACCCGGTTCAACGAGGGCAGCGCCTCGGGCGGGAGTGCCGGGAGCGGGGCATCGGCGACGAACGCGGTCAGGATTTCATCGAGGCTGGCCGGCTTGGCGAGATAGTGAACCGCACCCAGCTTGATCGCGCTGACGGCGGTGGCGATGCTCGAGTAGCCGGTGAGGATGACGATTTCCGCATCGGGTTCGCGGGCGATCAGTTCGGGCAGCAGTTGCAGGCCGGAGGTCTCGGCCAGCTTGAGGTCGAGGATGATCCGCGCCGGATGGAGCCGCGCGCACGCTGCCAGGGCAGTGTCGGCGTCGGTGGCGATCTCGGCCGCATGGCCACGGCGGCGCAGGCTGCGGGCGAGCGTTTCGGCGAACACCGCGTCGTCGTCGATTACCAGATAGGCGCTGGTCACGGTGTCGCTGCTTCCAGCGGCAGGCGAACCTGGGTCAGGGTGCCGCCGCCGGGCGCCGGTGACAGCGTTACGGTACCGCCATGGCGCTCGATGGTGGCATGGGACAGAAACAGGCCGAGGCCCAGGCCGTCGGGCTTGTTGCTGCGTCCCGGTCGTGGTGGCGTGCCGGCGTGGCGCATGCCAGGGCCGAAGTCGCGGATGGACAGCTCCAGGCACGCGGCGTTCCAGCGGCCTTCGATCTCGATCCGCGCCGAGGCGTCGGCGGCGTTGTCGAGCAGATTTTGCAGTGCCGGCTCGAGGGTGGGGTGAAAACGCGCGCGCAGTGGCGGACTCGCCGCATCCAGCGTGACGCTGGGCCGGGCGTCGGGGCGGATCACCCGCCAGCGCTCCACCAGGGATTCCAGATACTCCCGGACCGGACGCGACTCCAGCTCGCCATGGCGAGGATCGCCCGCCTGCACCAGCTTGCGCAGGGTCACGCGGCAGCGTTCCACCTGCGCCGACAGCGTGTCCAGCTCGGCAGGGGAGAGCCCTTGATGTTCCTCGCGGGTGCCATCGATCAACAGTTTCATCGTATTGAGCGGGGTGCCCAGCTCATGGGCGGCCCCGGCCGCCAGCGTGGCGATGCCGAGCAACTGCTCGTCACGCAACTGTTCCTCGCGCTGGCGCGCCAGGTGTTGCTGCTGGCGGCGCAGTTCGGTGGCCATGTTGACCAGAAAATAGCTGATCAGTCCGGCACTTACCGCGAAGTTGGCCCACATGCCCAGCACGTGCAGATTGACGTCGCCGTGGTGCATCGCCGGCGCCAGCGCGGCGACCGGGCGATACCAGATCAGCAGCAGGCTGTAGCAGATGAAGGCCAGCCCGGTGACCGCCCAACTCAGTTGCCGCGCCAGGGTCGCGGCGGCGATGCTCACCGGTACCAGGTAATAGGACACCAGTGGATTGCTGGCGCCGCCGGTCAGATAGAGCAGCACGCTCAACCCGCCGATGTCGATCAGCAGGTGGCCGAAGAATTCGCCGTCCGAGATCGGTCGCACCAGCCGGGTGCGGCGGCGGGTGAAGGCGTTGAGGGCGGCGAACAGCACCAGCAGCAGCGCGAGCGCCTGGCGGACCCGCGGCTCGGCCAGCTCCGGGAGGCCGAACAATGCCAGCGCCAGCGCGGCGAGTAGCACATAGCGGATCGCCGTGAGCTGGCGCAGGTTGTGGCGGGCGGTGGTGGTGGAGCTGGCGGATATCATGGAGTCATCTTAGCAAGCAAGGATGGACGCGGACTGGGCACCGCAACCCCCAGCCGGGTAGAATCCGCGGCCTTCCATCGCGAGATTTGCGGGAGAATATCGTGCCGGCTAGCCAGCAATCGGATATCAAGAAATCGGACATCAAGAAGGTGGTGTTGGCCTATTCCGGCGGTCTCGACACCTCGGTGATCGTGCGCTGGCTGCAGGACACCTACGGCTGCGAGGTGGTGACCTTCACCGCCGACCTGGGTCAGGGCGAGGAGGTGGAGCCCGCGCGCGCCAAGGCCGAGGCCATGGGCGTCAAGCAGATCTATATCGAGGACGTGCGCGAGGAGTTCGTGCGCGATTTCGTCTTCCCGATGTTCCGCGCCAACACCATCTATGAAGGTGAATACCTGCTCGGTACCTCGATCGCGCGGCCGCTGATCGCCAAGCGCCTGGTGGAGATTGCCGCCGAGACCGGCGCCGATGCGATATCCCACGGCGCCACCGGCAAGGGCAACGATCAGGTGCGTTTCGAGATCGGCGCCTACGCGCTGAAGCCCGGGATCAAGGTGATTGCGCCCTGGCGGGAGTGGCACCTGACTTCCCGCGAGACGCTGATGGACTACGCCGCTGCACACAGCATCCCGGTGGATTTCGCCAAGGCCGGCAAGAAGTCGCCCTACTCGATGGACGCCAACCTGCTGCACATCTCCTACGAGGGCGGCGTGCTGGAAGATCCCTGGACCGAGGCCGAAGAGGACATGTGGCGCTGGTCGGTGAGCCCGGAAAAGGCCCCGGATGCGCCCACCTACGTCGAGCTGACCTACGAGTGCGGGGATGTCGTTGCGCTCGATGGCGTGCGCATGAAGGCGCACGACGTGCTGGCGAAGCTGAACCAGCTGGGCGGCGCCAACGGCGTCGGCCGGCTCGATATCGTCGAGAACCGCTATGTGGGCATGAAGTCCCGCGGCGCCTACGAGACCCCGGGCGGCACCATCATGCTGCGCGCCCACCGCGCCATCGAATCGATCTGCCTCGACCGCGAAGTGGCGCACCTGAAAGATGGTCTGATGCCCAAGTACGCCGAGCTGATCTACAACGGCTACTGGTGGAGCCCGGAGCGCAAGATGCTCCAGACCATGATCGATCAATCGCAGACGGTGGTGAACGGCGTGGTGCGGGTGAAGCTCTACAAGGGCAACGTGACCGTCGTCGGCCGCAAGTCCGATGACTCCCTGTTCGATACCCGCATCTCCACCTTCGAGGACGATGGCGGTGCCTACAACCAGAAAGACGCCGAGGGTTTCATCAAGCTCAATGCCCTGCGCATGCGCATCGCGGCGAGCAAGGGTCGCAAACTGATCTGAGGCCACGCTGCGGATTGTCGGGAGGATTGGCGATGAAACTGTTGCACACCATGCTGCGGGTTGGGGATCTGGATCGCTCCATCCATTTCTATACCGAGCTGCTGGGCATGAAGCTGTTGCGGCGCATGGATTTTCCCGGCGGCCGCTTCACCCTCGCCTTCGTCGGTTATGGATCGGAGCAGGACCACGCGGTGCTGGAGCTGACCCACAACTGGGACACCGATCGCTACGAGCTGGGCACCGCCTACGGGCATATCGCCATCGGCGTCGAGGATGTCCATGCCGCCTGCGAGCGGATTCGCGCCGGGGGCGGCAAGGTGGTGCGCGAGCCCGGCCCGATGCAGCATGGCAGTACCGTGCTGGCTTTCGTCGAAGATCCCGATGGCTATCGCGTGGAGCTGCTCGCCGGCTGAGGTCGGATCTCCTCGGCTTGCGGATCGCCCCTCAGTCTCCGTCTGCGTCGTCCGCGTGATCGATCACCAGCGGTGTGGCGCCGGCCTTGGCGCGCAGCCAGTTCAGGCCGGCGAGTACGGTGTGTTGGCGGGCGATACGGCGTTCCAGGGCGTATTTGCCGGGGTAATCCAGCAACAACAGCCCCATCGCCATGGTCAGCAGTCCCTGTCCGGGTACGAACAGCATCAGCAGACCGCCGGCCAGCAGCACGGTGCCGAGCAGGTTTTTCCCCATCAGCAATAGCAGGCGGATCAGCGGGTGGCGCTGCTTCAGCGGCGTCGCGTGGCGCTTGCGATGCGCGAAATAGTCCGCCGGAATGCGCGCCACCAGCCAGGGCAGGGCCACCAGGCTGATCACGAAAGTGGCCACCGAGGCCGCGGTGAGCCAGCCCAGCAGCGTCTGGTTGGCGGCGAGCCAGGCGCTCATGCGGCAGCGCTGGGCAGGGGCAGAAAGGTTACCGGTTGCGGGCCGGCGCCAAGATCCAGTGTGGCGCAGTCCCGGGTTTCATCGCGCAGTACCGCCAAGGCTTCGCAGCGCCCGGTATCGGCCATCGCGGCCGCAATCACCATGCCGACGGGCTGGCCACCATCGGCCAGCGACACTGACGTACCGGATGCCGGCGCCACCGTTGCCGCGAAACCGAGCCGGTACAGGTGGCGCTTCAGCTTGCCGAGATGCTGGCTGCGCGCGACCACCTCCTGCCCGGTGTAGCAGCCCTTGTTGAAGCTGACTGCGCCACGCCGATCCAGGTCGAGCATCTGCGGAAGGAATTGCTCGCGGGTCGCGGGGGACAGTACGGCGATTCCGGCACGGATATCGGCGAGGCGCCAGAACGGCAGGCCGACTGGCTGGGCAAGCGCCTTGATCTGCTGCCAGCGTGTTTCGGCCGCTGCAGTGGGTACCAGCAGCAGGGAGCGGTGAGGGTCGTGGCGCAGGCTATGCGTGCCGTCGGCAGCGGTGCCTTCAACCGGAATTTCGAGTCCAGCCAGCAGCGCAGCGGCGCTGGGGCTGGCAAGCCCCAAGATGCGAAAGGCCGCACTGACGTTCGCCAGTGCCACGCGCGACAGGGCCGCATAGCGGCTGAGTGTGTCGCGGGTGGTTTCGATCAGGGCGTGCGGCAGGATCAGCAGATAGCCGGTGGTGTCGGGGATCGCCGTGAACAGGGCGAACACCCGGCCCTGGGGATTGCAGCAGGCGCCGCGAATCGCGCCAGTGGGTGGGGCTTTGACGAAATCGGCAGTGGTTTGTCCTTGCAGAAATGCCGCGCTCTTGGCGCCCGTCACCGCCAGCACGCCGAGATCGGCCAGGTCGCACAGGGTGGCGATGGTGCCCAGGCGCGGATAGTCCGCCGGAGCCTCGCCGAAGTGGCGTACGGCGTCGCCGTCGATCGCCGCGCCTTGGGCAAGCAGGAATGCGTTCCAGTCGGTCATGTGGGCTGCTCCGGGTGCGCGAGTGTAACCAAGCGGGATGTCGGCAATCCACCGTCCCTCCCGCTCGGGTGGCGGGGACGATGCGGGCGCTTCGCTATCTATAATGGATCGGATTGCGGAGATATCCCATGGATCAGAATCGTCTGCGCTGGGCTGCCCGGCGCGGCATGCTCGAGCTGGATTTGCTGTTCACGGCCTTTCTCGACCATCACGGCGCGGAATTGAACGAGGTGCAGCGGCAGATCTTGGCCAGGTTGCTGGGCTGCGAGGATCAGGAGCTCTACGCCTGGCTGATGGGACGGACCGCGGCGCCCGACGCGGAATTGCAGGCCATGGTGGCCTGGGTGCGCGGTGACGACATCTCCGCGGCTTGAAGTGGCGCTGGGTCGCTCGCGCCTGGCGCTGACGCTGTGGCTTGCGGCCGCCCTGGGTGTTGGTGGCGGGCTGTGGCTGCTCAGCCTGCACCCAGTGTTGCGAGTGGTTTTGCTGCTGGTACTGCTGGCCAGCGGTCGCGATCTGCTCCGGCCGCGCCGTGATCGCGAGATCCTGCTGTGGGATGGATCGGCGTGGTGGCTGTCGCGCGGCGACACCGACCGGGCCGCACTGGGGGATTGCCGCTGGGAGTTCGTGTCGCGCTGGCTGGTGGTGCCGAGTTTTCGTGCGGGGCGGCGGCGAAAATACCGGCCGGTATTCGTCGATGCCGTCACTCCCGAAGTCTTTCGCGCCTTGCTGGTGCTGGCACGCAGCAAGGTGTCCGCGCCGGGCTGAGCCTGCCCTCGAGCTGCGTCCCGCCGCGCCTCAGCCGAGCTTGTCGACGATCAGTTCCTGGTTGGCGAAATTCATCGGCACCAGGATGGTGTCCTTGGCAATCACCGAAAGCTCGGGATGATCGAGAGTGAAATGGAGGCCACGGCTCTCCTTGCGCAGCAGCGCGGAGCGGATGATCAGCTCGGCGACCATGGCCAGGTTGCGCAGCTCCAGCAGATCGCGGCTCACCCGGTAGTTGCTGTAGTACTCGTGGATTTCCCGCTGCAACAGCTGGATGCGGTGCTGGGCGCGCTCCAGCCGCTTGCGGGTGCGCACGATGCCGACGTAATCCCACATGAAGCGCCGCACTTCATCCCAGTTGTGGGAGATCACCACGTCCTCGTCCGAGGAGGTGACCCGCGAGGCATCCCAGGGCTTGGTGAAGCTCGGCATGGGAATGTTCGGCAGCTCGGCGCGGATGTCGGCCGCGGCGGCGGTGGCAAAGACGACGCATTCGAGCAGCGAATTGCTGGCCAGTCGGTTGGCGCCGTGCAGCCCGGTGAAGGCGCATTCGCCGATCGCATAGAGGTGTTTGAGATCGGTGCGGCCGCGGGTGTCGGTGACCACGCCGCCGCAGGTGTAGTGGGCCGCCGGTACCACCGGAATCCGCTGTCGCGCGATGTCGATGCCGAAGTTCAGGCACTGGGCGCGCAGCGTCGGGAAGTGTTCCTCGATGAAGGCCAGCGGTTTGTGGCGGATATCCAGGTACACGCAGTCGGCGCCCAGGCGCTTGATCTCGTGGTCGATGGCGCGGGCCACGATGTCGCGCGGCGCGAGCTCCGCGTCGGGATGGAAGTCGGGCATGAAGCGCGTGCCGTCGGGCAGTTGCAGCTGGGCGCCCTCGCCGCGTAGCGCTTCGGAAATCAGGAAGGACTTGGCGCTCGGATGGAACAGGCAGGTGGGATGAAACTGGTTGAATTCCATGTTCGCCACCCGGCAGCCGCGCCGCCAGGCCACTGCGATACCGTCGCCGCTGGCGCCGTCCGGATTGGTGGTATAGAGGTAGACCTTGCTGGCGCCGCCGGTGGCCAGCACCACCGTGCGTGCCTGGAACAGGCAGACCTCGCCGGTGCGGGCATCGAGTACATAGGCGCCATTGCAGCGCAGGTGGCGGGAGCCGGCATCGGCCTGAGTGGTGAGATCCACCACCACGTGCTGCTCGAACACCTCGATGCCCGGATGCTCCTGCACGCGCTCGGCCAGCGCCCCGGAAATCGCCTTGCCGGTGGCGTCGGCGGCGTGGAGGATGCGGCGGTGGCTGTGGCCGCCCTCGCGGGTCAGGTGATAGGCGCCGCTTGCGTCGCGGCTGAATTCCACCCCGTGCTCGATGAGCCAGGCGATGGCTGCGGGGCCGCGTTCGACCGTGAACTCCACCACGTCGCGATGGCACAGTGCGGCGCCCGCAGCCAGGGTGTCCTGCGCGTGGAGCTGAACGCTGTCGCCGACGTCGAACACCGCTGCGATGCCGCCCTGCGCATTGGGCGTGGAGCCGGATTGCAGGTTGCCCTTGCTCAGCAGGGCGACGCGATGGTCCGCCGCCAGTTGCAGCGCGAGAGCCATCCCGGCCGCGCCGCTGCCGACGACGAGCACGTCGTGGTAGAAGTTTCTCGTCATAAGTGGCGCGGGTTTTGATGCTCGGATCGCATGATAGTATAGGTTTGAGGAACAGCTTGGGATACGGGGCCGCAGGCTTTCGGTTGCCCATTGCGTCTGGCCGCCTGATTGTGGAGCTACTGGTGAAGGCCCCGAAAGATACAGTGCCGGACAGCCAACTGGTGCGCCGCGTGCAGCAGGGTGACAAGCGGGCGTTCGACCTGCTGGTGCTCAAGTACCAGCACCGGGTGCGTGCGATCGTCGGCCGCTACATCCGGGACCATGGCGAGGTCGACGATGTCGTTCAGGAGTCGTTCATCAAGGCGTACCGGGCGCTTGGCAGTTTCCGTGGCGACAGCCAGTTCTACACCTGGCTGTACCGGATCGCGGTCAATACCGCAAAGAATTTTCTGGTCGCGCGCAGCCGGCGGCCACCCGCCAGTGACGTCGATCTGGACGATGCCGAACACTTTGCCGGCAACGAAGGTCTCGTCGATCTCGATACGCCCGAAAACCTGGCCCAGGGCGAGGAGCTGCGCGCCGTGGTCGAGGCGGCGATCCGGGCGCTGCCCGAGGATCTGCGTGTGGCCATCACGCTGCGTGAGTTCGAAGGCCTCAGCTATGAAGACATTGCCGGCGTCATGAAGTGTCCGGTGGGCACCGTCCGCTCGCGGATCTTTCGGGCACGGGAGGCCATCGACGCACGCGTCGAGGCCTTGATGCGCGGGGAGAGCTGAGTGTGGAACCTTTGCATTCGCGCTTGGGTCACACTGCCAGCGCATGGCCAACTCGGGCGCAGGTCCACCTCGCGGGCCGCCACTACACCTTGGCGAATGACAGGTCTAGCAACCGATGACTGAACACAGCCACCTGGAACCCAACTCCCATCTGTCGGCCCTGATGGACGGTGAGGTCGATGAGTTCGAATTGCGTCGCACTCTCGACCGGGTCGGGCAGGATTCCGCGCTGCGCGACAAGTGGCGTCGCTATCACTTGGCGGCGAGTGCCCTGCGCAAGGAGCCGGCGGCCTGGCAGCAGGATTTGTCGGGACGGATAGCGGAGGCGCTGGCCACCGAACCGGCGCCCCGCAATCGAGTGCTGGCGGGCGTGCTCGGGCGGACCGCGGTGGCGGCCTCGGTGGCCCTACTGACCATTGCCGGCGTCCGTTTCTGGCTGCCCTTCAGTGCCGTCCAGGTGGATGCCGTGGCGGACGCTGCGGTGGAGCAACCGGCGACGCAACGATTGGCCATGGGCCAGCCCGCGGCAGCAGGACTCGCCACGGAGCAGTCCGCCACGGAGCAGCCCGCGCTGGCGGTTGACCATCGGCCCATGGCGCAACCACCCTTCGGCGTGCAGTTGCCGTTGATCCAGACGGTGGCGGCGACCAACAGCATGGCGCTGCCGAAGCAGAGCTCGGGGTCCGCTGCGCCGACACTGTCCCCCGCGGAGGAGGAGCGCGTGCGGCGCTATGTTGAGGAGCGCATGGTTCGTCACGCCGATGTGGCGGCCCGTCGCGAGGGGCTGTTGCCGCTGGTCCGGGTGCCGCGCCCCCAGGAAGAGCGTTGATCTTGTCGGTTTCGCGTCCTTGTTGCTCGCGGTCGAGTGTGACTGGTTGCTCACGATCGAGTGTGGCTGGTTGCTTGCGGTCGAATGTGACCGGTCGCGAGCATGGTTTCGATGCCGTAGCCCCGTGAGCGAGGCTCTCTCCAGGCGCAACGCCAGAATCCCTGTGGGATCGATCCTGGTGGCGTCGCTGCGTCTTGCCCGCTCGCGTGGCGGCCAGCGGCTGGCTGGGCTGGCCATGTGCCTGGTGGTTACATTGCCGGCGTTGGCGCTGGATTCGCTGGTTTCCGCGGAACAGGCGTTGCGGCGGATGCGGGTGGCTGCCACTAGTCTCAATTATCGCGGCACCGCCACCTACGAGCAGGCCGGCGCGCTGACCACCTTGCAGGTGACGCACGCGGTTGACGCCGCCGGGCGGCGGGAGCGTCTGGAGTATCTGGATGGCCCTTCCGGCGAAGTGGTGAACGTGCGTGGCAGTCCGGGGTGCGCGCGCGCCAGCGGCGTCGATTTGGGTGCCAGCGTTGACGTCGGGATGGTAGTGAAGCACTACCGGGCGGCCTTTCTGGACGATGGCCGGATCGCCGGGCGCCCGGTGACGCGCTTTCGGCTCCAGCCGCGCGACGATTACCGCTATGGGCATCTGCTGAGCATCGATCGGGAAACCGGCCTGCTGCTGCAAGCGTTGACGCTCGATCAGCAGGGCCAGCTCGTGGATCGGTTTCAGTTCAGCGAGATCGCCATCGGCATGACCATCGACGCGGCGGATCTGGAGTCGCGGCTGGACAGCCAGCGCGTGCTGGGAAGCTCCGATTGCGATCCGGTACCGAGCAGTGGCGATGTTGCGGATCGCGAATGGGTGGCTTCCTGGGTGCCGCCGGGATTCGTGCCCTTCGAGGTGGCTCCCAGGGAAACTGGCGGGCAGGAGATGCACTATACCGATGGGTTCAACTCGGTTTCGATTTTTGTGGAACCGGAGACCGATGGTGGCCCGATGCTGGAGGCCCGGCATGGACCGACCATGGCCTATATCCGGCGCCATCAAGGGCGAGAGGGCAGCTATCGCATCTGCGTGGTCGGCGAAGTGCCGATGCCGACCGCCCGGCGCATCGCCGCTGGCGTTGAATTCGATCCAGGCAATTACCCGGCCGCCGAGGCAGCAGAACGCGCGGAACGTTGAGGCCGGGCATCCAATGAACATTCAGGCGAGGTATGACCGATGAAGGCGTTGTCGCGCCCGGTGGCGTTTTTCGGATTGCTGATCGGGGGATTGCTGATGCGGGGAGTGCTGATGCGGGGAGTGCTGATCCCGGG
Source organism: Porticoccaceae bacterium (assembly GCA_036275455.1). Classification (GTDB taxonomy): domain Bacteria; phylum Pseudomonadota; class Gammaproteobacteria; order Pseudomonadales; family Porticoccaceae; genus JAGPUQ01. The sequence goes on along the minus strand of DASUDS010000051.1, from coordinate 23,003 downwards.
ATTGCTGGTGGTGTTGGCCCAGGTTCCGGCACAAGCGGGGGAGCTACCCGATTTCACGCAGTTGATCGCCGCCAGTTCGCCCGCGGTGGTGAAGATCAACACCGAGCAGAAAGTGAGCAGCCGGCGCCCGCGCGGCATGCCGCCGGAGGTTCCGGAAATGTTCCGCGATTTCTTTGGCCAGCCGCCAGGTGGCGAGCGGGAGCGCCGCCGGCAGGCAATGGGCTCCGGGTTTGTCATCTCCGCCGATGGCTATATCGTCACCAACAACCATGTCATCGACGGCGCCGACGACATCCAGGTGCGCTTCAGCGATCGCCGCGAATACGAGGCCAAGGTCGTCGGCGCCGATGCACGCTCCGATCTTGCGCTGCTGAAGATCGAGGCCAAGGGCCTGCCCACCGTACGCCTCGGTGCCGATGACGATCTGCGCGTCGGCGAGTGGGTGGTGGCGATCGGCTCACCCTTCGGACTGGATTATTCGGCCAGCGCCGGTATCGTCAGCGCCATCGGGCGCAGCCTGCCCACCGAGCGGGGTGAAGACTACGTGCCCTTCATCCAGAGCGATGTGGCGATCAACCCCGGCAACTCCGGCGGCCCGCTGTTCAACCTCAAGGGCGAGGTGGTCGGTGTCAATTCGCAGATCTTTACCCGCTCCGGGGGCTCCATCGGACTGTCGTTCTCGATTCCCGTACGGGTGGTCAGGGAGGTCGTAGGCCAGTTGCAGGAGAGCGGCCATGTGGTGCGTGGCTGGCTCGGCGTCTATATCCAGGATGTCGATCGCGCGCTGGCGGAATCGCTGCATCTCGACAATCCCCAAGGGGCGCTGATCGCCCAGATCGAACCCGGCAGCCCGGCCGCCGATGCGGGTTTCGAAGCAGGGGACGTGGTGACCGAGTTCAATGGCCGCCGCATCGTCGATGCGAGTGACTTGCCGCACACCGTGGGACTGATGAAGCCCGGCGCCAAGGCCGGGGCCACGGTGATCCGCAAGGGTGACCGGATACAACTCAAGGTGACCGTGGGCGGGCGCCCCGGGGAGACCACGGCGGCGGCCGGCGCGGCCCAGGGGGATCGGCTGGGCGTGGAGGTCGAGGAGGTCGATGAGCAGATGCGAGAGAACTGGCGGCTGCCCGGTGGCGTCGCAGTGACCCAGGTTTACCCGGAGTCGGCGGCCGATCTGGCCGGACTCCAGCCCGGGGACATCATCGTGCAACTGGGTTACAACGCGATTTCCGGCGTCGCCGACTACGAACGCATCATTGCCGAATTGCCGGCCAACACCCCGGTCGCGCTGCGCTTCTTCCGCCGCGGTCGTTCCATCTTCAGCACCGTCGAACTGGAGTAGCGGGTTGCAGGAGGCTGCGTTGCAGCGGGCGCCATGGTGGCCGGCAGTGCCGGCGTGCCATGGCGGCAGGGGGGCAAATAGGCTAGACTCCTCGCCACTTTTTCCCCCTCTGCTCCGCCTCTCGAGCCTCCCCAGTGCCCGATCTCGACCACATCCGCAACTTTTCCATCATCGCGCACATCGATCACGGCAAATCCACCCTCGCTGATCGCTTCATCCAGATCTGCGGTGGTCTCAGCGACCGCGAGATGGCCGAGCAGGTGCTGGATTCGATGGATATCGAGCGCGAGCGCGGCATCACCATCAAGGCCCAGAGCGTGACGTTGAACTACCGCGCTGCCAGCGGCGAGGTCTATCAGCTCAACTTCATCGACACCCCCGGGCACGTCGATTTTTCCTACGAAGTATCGCGCTCGCTGGCGGCGTGCGAAGGCGCACTGCTGGTGGTCGACGCCGCCCAGGGCGTGGAGGCACAGTCGGTCGCCAACTGCTACACCGCGATCACCCAGGGCCTGGAAGTCATTCCGGTGCTCAACAAGATCGACCTCCCGCAGGCCGACCCCGAGCGCGTGGTGCACGAGATCGAGGAGATCATCGGTCTGGAAGCGGACGACGCGGTGCGCTGTAGCGCCAAGACCGGAGCGAACATCGTCGAGGTGCTGGAGTGCCTGGTGGCGCGCGTGCCGCCGCCCGAGGGTGATCGCAACGCGCCCTTTCAGGGATTGATCATCGATTCCTGGTTCGACAATTACCTGGGTGTGGTCTCGCTGGTGCGGGTCAAGCAGGGCACGCTCCGGGCGCGAGACAAGATTCTGGTCAAGACCACAGGCAAGGCCTACGGCGCCGACACCATCGGCATCTTCACCCCCAAGCGGGTGGAAACGGGGGTGCTCAGCGCCGGCGAGGTCGGTTTTGTCGCGGCCGGCATCAAGGACATCCATGGCGCTCCGGTTGGCGATACCCTGGTGCTGGCCCAGGGCGCGGACCAGGTGCCGGCGCTGCCCGGGTTCCAGAAGGCGCACCCCCAGGTGTACGCGGGCCTGTTTCCGGTCGATTCCGACGATTTCGAGGCCTTCCGCGTGGCGCTGGAAAAGCTGACGCTCAACGATGCCTCGCTGTTCTACGAACCGGAGACGTCCGACGCCCTGGGTTTCGGCTTCCGCTGCGGATTTCTTGGCATGCTCCACATGGAGATCGTGCAGGAGCGGCTGGAGCGGGAGTACGATCTCGACCTCATCACCACCGCGCCGACGGTGCAGTACGAAGTGGCGACCACCGACGGCAAGGTCGGCTATTACTCGAATCCGTCTTCGCTGCCGACGCCTGCGCACATCGACGAAATGCGCGAACCGATCTGCGAGGTCAATATCCTGGTGCCCCAGGAATACCTCGGCAACGTGATCGGGCTCTGCGTCGAGAAGCGCGGCGTGCAGCTCGACATGCGTTATGTCGGCAAGCAGGTGTCGCTGACCTATGAGCTGCCGATGAACGAAGTGGTGATGGATTTCTTCGATCGCCTCAAATCGTCGAGCCGGGGATTTGCATCGCTCGACTATCACTTCAAGCGTTTCGTGGCGGCCCCGCTGGTGCGGCTGGACATCCTGATCAATGGCGACCGGGTCGATGCGCTCGCCGCCATCGTGCATCGCGATCAGGCGCAGAGCAAGGGTCGCCAGCTCACCGAGCGCATGAAGGAGCTGATTCCGCGGCAGATGTTCGATGTCGCCATTCAGGCCGCGCTCGGGGGCCATGTCATCGCCCGCACCACGGTCAAGGCGCTGCGCAAGAACGTAACCGCCAAGTGTTACGGTGGCGACGTGACCCGCAAGAAAAAGCTGCTCGAAAAACAGAAGGCGGGCAAGCGGCGAATGAAGCAACTGGGCAAGGTCGAGATCCCCCAGGAGGCGTTCCTCGCCGTGCTCAAGACCGATGGCTAGGGGACGGCAATGAATCTGGATTTTCCGCTCATTCTGGTGGTGTTGACCGCCATCACCGGTGTTGCCTGGCTGCTCGATCGCCTGCTGTTGCGGCCGCGCCGGCAGGCTGGTTCGCGTCCGCCGTGGCTGATCGATGCCGCAGCACCGTTTTTCCCGGTGCTGTTCGTGGTGCTGGTGCTGCGCTCCTTCGTCGTCGAGCCCTTCCAGATTCCCTCGGGCTCGATGATCCCGACCCTTGAGGTTGGCGATTTCATCCTGGTCAACAAGTTTGCCTACGGGCTCCGCCTCCCGGTGGTCGGTACCAAGGTGGCCGATGTCGGTCAGCCTCGGCGCGGCGACGTGATGGTGTTTTTTCCGCCCGATGACAAACGCTATTTCATCAAGCGTGTGGTCGGGCTCCCGGGCGATCAGATCCGCGTCGTCAACAATGTTCTCTACGTCAACGGCCAGGTGATGTCCCAGGAGCAGACCGCGCTCGATTACCTGGAGCTGGAGCCTGGTTTTCAGGTGGCCTGGGAACAATTGGGTGACACTCGCCACCTGCTGCGCAAACGCCGCCGGGCTGGCGAATACGGCGCCAATTTCCACACCGTGGTTGCGGCGGGACACTATTTCATGATGGGCGACAATCGCGACAACAGTTTCGACAGTCGCGCCTGGGGTCCGGTGCCGGAGCGGAACATCGTCGGCAAGGCCTTTGTGGTCTGGATGCACTGGGACGATTTCTTCAGCTTGCCCAGCTTTGCTCGGGTTGGCAGAATCCAGTGAGTCCCGAGGAAAATCCTCGACAGGAAAAACGGCGACGGGAGAAACCGTGATGGGAAGAACCGTGGTGGGAGGAACCGTGATGCCAAGACAAGAACAGCGTGGCATCACCTTGCTGGGCTTTCTGGTGGTGCTACTGGTGGTGGGCTTCTGCCTGACGGTGGCGTTTCGCCTCGGGCCACTGTACCTGGACGATTACACGGTGGGGGAATCTTTTGCGGCCCTGGGCGACGATGCCCGGACGCTCTCCGATCAGGGCATTCGCGCGACGCTCTACAAGAATTTTGTCGTCAATAATGTCGATGACATCGATCTCAAGGCGGTGAAAATCGAGCGCAGCGCCGAGAAGGTTCTGGTCTCGCTGAACTATGAACGGCGCGTGGCGCTGATCGGCAATGTCGATGCCGTGGCCAAGTTCCAGCATGTCTACGATAGCTCCCGCAATTGACGGGTGTGCCGGTGGCTGCTGAACGCGCCGCCGCCGAAACCGAATTTGGGGGCTATGCATTTCGCGATGCCGCGCTGTTGCGGCTGGCGCTGACCCACCGCAGTTGCGGCGCGACCAACAATGAGCGGCTGGAATTTCTCGGCGACGCCGTGCTGGGGCTGATGGTGGGTGAACTGTTGTACGACCGATTTCCCACGTATTCCGAGGGCGAGCTGAGTCGGCTGCGGTCGCGGCTGGTCAGTGGCGACCATCTTGCCGAGGTCGCCCTTGGCCTGGAGATCCAGCAGCGGGTGCGCCTGGGCCGGGGTGAGCGCCACGATGGGGGCGCGCAACGCAAGACCATCCTCGCTGGCACCGTCGAAGCGCTGATCGGCGCGATCTGGATCGATGGCGGCCCGGAGGCCTGCCGCGCCTTCATTCAGCGCTGGTTTGGCGATGCCCTGGTGGCCCAGGCGGCCCGCCCCGCCCACCGCGATGCCAAGACCCAGCTGCAGGAGTATCTTCAGGCCCGCGGCGAAGCCTTGCCGGTGTACAGGGTGACCCGGATGTCTGGCCCGGATCATGCGCGGGAATTCGAGGTGTCCTGCTCCCTGGCGAGGCTGGCGGAGCCGGTTGCCGCCCTTGCCGGCAGCCGCCGGGAGGCCGAAAAGCGCGCTGCGGCCAAGGCGCTGGCGCTGCTGGAGCCCGAGCTGTCGACCTGGCCAGAGCCGTGTTCCCGATCCGAATAGCCTCCTTGAGCGACCGGCCCATGAGCGTCAGTCCATGAGCGTCAGTCCATGAGCGTCAGTCCATGAGTGACCAGTCCGCGAGCGAGAAGCACTGCGGTTACACAGCCATCGTGGGGCGGCCCAATGTCGGCAAATCCACTTTGCTCAACCATCTGCTGGGCCAAAAGCTCAGTATCACCTCGCGCAAGCCCCAGACCACGCGTCACAGCATCCTGGGCATCAAGACCGAAGGCGACTATCAGCTGGTCTTCGTCGATACCCCGGGCATCAACCGCAACCAGGGGGGCGCCATGGGGCGCTATCTGAACCGCACCGCGCTGAGCGCGATGCGCGATGTCGACCTGATTCTGTTCGTGGTCGATCGCGATATCTGGACCGAAGCCGATGTCGCCGTTGCCGAACAGATCCGCAAGCGCAAGGCGCCGGTGGTGGTGGTGCTGAACAAGGTCGACAAGCTCGACGAAACCGATGCCTTGCTGCCGCGGATCGCCGCACTGTCGGCATTGCTGCCCGAAGCCGAATACCTGCCGGTATCTGCGCTCAATGGCACCAACCTGGAGCGCCTGCAGGCGGCGATCAGGAGTCACATGCCGATCGGCCCCTTCTGCTTTGCCGAAGATCAGTACACCGACCGCAGCCTGCGGTTTCTGGTTGCGGAAATCGTGCGCGAAAAGATCACCCGCCAGCTGGGCGCCGAACTGCCCTACAGCACCACCATCGAGATCGAGGAATATCGCGACGAGGGGCGTATCTGCCACATCGGCGCCCTGATCCTGGTAGAGCGCGACGGACAGAAGAAAATCATCATTGGCGATGCCGGCCAGCGCATCAAGAAGATCGGTGAGCAGGCGCGCCAGGACATCGAGGCGCTGGTGGAAAAGCGCGTGATGCTGCGGTTGTGGGTCAAGGTCAAGCGCGGCTGGTCCGACGACGAGCGGGCCCTGCGCAGCCTGGGCTATCACGACGAGCAATGACGCCGTGGACGCACATCGGGTGGAAGACGAAGTCGCCTATGTGCTGCACCGCCGCCCCTACGGCGAGACCAGCCTGCTCGTCGATCTGTTCGGCAGTGGTGCCGGGCGTTTGCGGCTGATCGCCCGTGGCGCGCGGCGCGGACGCGTCGGGCAGCCGTTCACCGAACTCGCGGTGGCCTGGAGCGGCCGCGGCCAGCTGAAGACGCTGACCCGGGCCGAGGCGATGCCGGGCCAGCCCGCGCCACTCTCCGGGCGCGCGCTGTACCTGGGCCTCTATGGCAACGAACTGCTGCTGCGCCTGTTACCCGAAGGTGATCCCCATCCGGAACTCTATGTCCGCTATCGCGCGCTGCTCGCCGAACTCGCTGCTGGCGTCACCGAGGAACCGCTGCTACGGCGCTTCGAGCTCGCGCTGATGGCGGAACTGGGCTATGGCGTCTGTCTCGAGCAGGCTGCCGATGGCGAGCCGATTCGCGCCGACGCCGGCTACCACTTCGTGGGCAATGCCGGCCTGATCCGCGCCAGTGCGCTGCCGGTCGGCCAGGGCGAGCCCCTGCGCGGAGCGCATCTGCTCGCCATAGCAGCGGATGATTACCACGACCCCGCAGTGCGTCGCTGTGCCAAGCGGTTACTGCGCGCGGCGCTGGCAGAGCATCTCGGGCCGCAACCGCTGCGCAGCCGCGAGCTGTTTCGCGATCCCGGCGCGGCCTGGTCGCTCGGCAGCTGATCCGCGGGCGCCCTGGCGGTGGCCGTTGCGCACCGCCCAGGCGATGCCGGATGGTCGGGCGGTGGCGGATGGTCGGGCGACGCTGGATGGTCGGGCGATGCCGGAAGGTCAGGAGTAAAATGGCCAGCCATCGCTGGACGAGGCACCCGGATATGCAGTTTCCAACCATCGAATCCTGCGTGGGAAATACGCCCCTGGTGCGTCTCCAGCGGCTGAGCGCGGGGCGCAACAACACCATCCTGGTGAAGCTCGAGGGCAACAATCCGGCCGGGTCGGTCAAGGATCGTCCGGCGCTGAGCATGATCCAGTGCGCTGAGGCGCGCGGCGAGATCAAGCCGGGCGATACCCTGATCGAAGCCACCAGCGGCAACACCGGCATCGCCCTGGCCATGGTGGCGGCGATCAAGGGTTATCGCATGGTCTTGATCATGCCCGACCACATGACCGAAGAACGCAAGGCGGCGATGGCAGCCTATGGCGCCGAGCTGGTGCTGGTCAGCAAGGAGCAGGGCATGGAGGGCGCGCGGGATCTGGCGCTGCAGATGCGCGCCGAAGGCCGCGGCATCGTGCTCGACCAGTTCAACAATCCCGACAATCCACGCGCCCATCGCGAAACCACCGGCCCGGAAATCTGGCGCCAGACCGCCGGCACCGTCACCCATTTCGTCAGTGCCATGGGCACCACCGGCACCATCATGGGCGTCTCGCAATATCTCAAGAGCGTGAATCCCGGAATCGAGGTGGTAGGCCTGCAGCCCGCCGAGAACGCCAGCATCGCCGGCATCCGGCGCTGGCCGAAGGCTTATCTGCCCGGCATTTTCGACGCCGCGCTGGTGGATCGGGTGCTCGATATCGAACAGACGGAGGCGGAGGAAACGGCTCGCGATCTGGCGCGCCGCGAGGGCATCTTCTGTGGCGTTTCCTCGGGTGGCGCGGTCGCCGGCGCGTTGCGGGTGGCGCGCGAACTGAGCGATGCGGTGATCGTCGCCATCATCACCGACCGCGGCGACCGCTATCTGTCGTCGGGCCTGTTTCGGTCGCCCTGAGTCCGGCGGCGAAACGGGAGCGGCGCGATGGTTCAGGTGCGGGATCTGCCCGAACTGCTGAAAGAGACCGATCGGTCGACCGGGGACTGGGTGCGGAGCCTGGCGGTCCGCCATGACTGGGACGCAAGCAAGATCGAGCAGATTGCCGCGGCCGCCGAGCTGATCGCCCGCACCGCACCGGAGGCCCTGGCGCCCGGCTTCGAGATCGCCGAAATTCTTGCCGATCTGCATCTCGATGCCGAAGGGCTCGCCGCGGGCATGTGCTACCGCGCCGTGCGCCGTGCGCTGGTGCCTCTGGCAGTGGTGAGCGAACACCTGGGCGCCGGAGTCGCCAAGCTGATCGAAGGCGTGCAACGCATGGCGGTCATTGGCGAACTGCGCGGCAACAGTGTGCAGCACAGCAGTAATGCGCAGCACAGCAGTAATGCGCAGCACAGCAGTAGCGGACAGCGCCGCGACGAAGGACAACACGATAGCAGCGGGCAGCATGGCAGCACTGGACAGCAAGGCAGCAGCGGACAGCGGGTGCTGGGCATCGATCCGGCGCAGCAGACCGCCAAGCTGCGCGCCATGCTGGTCTCGGTGATCGAAGACATGCGCGTGGCACTGCTCAAGATTGCCGAGCGCACCTGGGCGCTGCACGCGGTGCGTGACGATACCGCGGAGCGCCAGCAGCGCGTGGCGCGCGAAGTGTTCGATATCTACGCGCCGCTGGCGCATCGGCTCGGTATCGGTCACCTCAAGTGGGAACTCGAGGATCTCGCCTTTCGCTATCTGGAGCCGGAGGAATATCGACGCATCGCCCGCTTGCTCGAAGAGCGGCGCGCCGATCGGCAGCACTACATCGATGAAGTGATCGCGACGCTGCAACGGGCGCTGGGTCAACTCGGCAAGGATGCGCAGGTCAGTGGTCGCCCCAAGCACATCTACAGCATCTGGAAAAAGATGCAGAGCAAGGGCCTCGGCTTCTCGCAGATCTATGACATTCGTGCGGTTCGGGTGCTGGTTCCGACCATCAGTGAGTGCTACGCCGTGCTCGGGATCGTCCATAGCCTGTGGCGCAACATCCCCAGCGAATTCGACGACTACATCGCTTCGCCCAAGAGCAATGGCTATCGCTCGCTGCATACCGCGGTGCTCGGGCCGGGCCGGCGCGTGGTGGAGATTCAGATACGCACCCACGAAATGCACGACGAGGCCGAGCTCGGCCTTTGTTCTCACTGGCGCTACAAGGACAGCAGCAACACCGGTGGTGCCGACTACGAGGAGCGCATTGCCTGGCTGCGCCAGGTGCTGGAATGGCACGAGGATCTGGGCAGTGCCGGCATCGAGGATTATCTGCGCATCGATCAGGCGCCCGAGCGCATCTATGTATTCACGCCCGAAGGCCATGTGGTCGATCTGCCGCACAACGCTACGCCACTGGATTTCGCCTATCGGGTGCATACCGAGATCGGTCACCGCTGTCGCGGCGCCAAGGTCAATGGCGTCATCCATCGGCTCGACAAACCGCTGGAGACCGGCGTGCAGGTGGAGATCATCGCCGGCCGGAACCCCGCGCCGAGCCGCGACTGGCTGGTGCGGTCGCTGGGCTATCTGACCACCGCGCGGGCGCGCGCCAAGGTGCGGCAGTGGTTTCGCGAACTGGAGCAGGACGAAAACCGGATTGCCGGGCAACAACAGCTCGACCGCCAGTTGCAGCAGCTGGGCTTTGCCGATACCGATCGCGACCAGTTGGCACATGGCTTCAACCGCCAGCACGCCGATGCGCTGCACGAGGCCATCGGCGCCGGAACCCTGGCGCTGGATCAGGTAGTGCGCCGCGTGCTTGCCGAGCGCCAGCGCGATCGCAAGGCGCCACGGCAGGCACAGCGGCGCAGCGCGCAGCGTTTCGCGGAATCGGAGTTCTATATCTACGGTGTCGGCGACCTGATGACGCGCGCGGCGCGATGCTGTCTGCCCGCGCCGGGGGCCGAAATCGCCGGCTATCTGACCCATGGCCACGGGGTGACGATCCATCGCGCGGACTGCGGCAATCTGCTGCATCTGCGCGCCCTGCACCCACGCCGCGTATTGCAGGTCAGCTGGGGCGCCACGCCCACCGCAGCCTATGAAATCAAGCTGCGGGTCAGTGCCTACGACCGCGCCGGTCTGCTGCGCGACATCACCACGGTGCTCGATGAGGCGCGGGTGTTCATCCTGTCGCTGCACAGTGGCGACACCCGCGAGGGCATTGCCGAAGTCGATCTGCGCTTCGAGGTGGCGGGGATGGATGCGCTGCGCGAACTGATCGCACGCCTCGAACGTCTGCCCAATGTCATCGACGTCCGCCGCGTCGCCGACTGAATCTGCCGCCCCTTGTGCTCACCGGATACCGCCCATGCCCACCCAGTACGCCATTGCCGACCTGCTCGCACTGATGGCGCGCCTGCGCGATCCCGAGTGGGGTTGTCCCTGGGATCTGCGCCAGGATTTTCGCAGCATCGCACCGCATACGCTGGAAGAGGCCTGCGAAGTCATCGATGCCATCGAACGCGGCGCCCATGATCACTTGCCCGAGGAGTTGGGCGATCTGCTGTTTCAGGTGGTGTTCTATGCCCAGCTAGGCCGCGAGCGCGGCTGGTTCGATTTCGATGCCATCGTATCCGGACTGGTAACCAAGCTGGTTGCCCGCCATCCCCATGTGTTTCCCGGTGGTACCCTGGATAGCCGACGCGATGTCGATGTCGAGGCGGAGGTGGGCGAAATCCGCCATGCCTGGGAGCGGATCAAGCGGGAGGAGCGCGCCGAGCGCGGCGATCGCGAGCCGCTGGCGGGAATTCCGTTGACACTGTCGGCGTTGACCCGAGCGGCCAAGCTGCAAAAGCGCGCCGGCCATCACGGCTTCGATTGGCCCGATGCCGCGCCCATTCCCGACAAGATTCGCGAGGAGTTGGGCGAAGTCGAGGCTGCATTGGCGGAGGGCGATGCCGAGCACGTTCGCGAAGAGGTCGGCGATCTCCTGTTTGCCTGCGTCAATCTCGCGCGCCACCTGGGCATCGACGGTGAAGCCGCGTTGCGCGATGCCAATCGCAAGTTCGAGCGGCGCTTCGGTTACATGATCGATGTGCTCGATGGCGACATCGAAATCTTCCAGTCGCTGTCACCCGAAGCCAAGGAAGCACTGTGGCGCCGCGCCAAGAAACGTGATCTCGAAGCCAGCGATTGATTCCTGTGGTGCAGCGACGGAATCCTTGAACATCCAGTCGGTTTCCGTGCCAGTTTCCGTGTTGAGGCGGATCGCGAATCTGTGTAAGGTTGCCCGCCTTGTCGGGCCGCGCACCGCCGCGTGGCCAGCGTTGCGGAGATTTTCACCATGCGCATCATCCTGTTGGGTCCGCCTGGAGCGGGCAAGGGTACCCAGGCGGATTTCCTCCGCAGCCGGCTCGGGATCCCCCAGATTTCCACGGGAGACATGCTGCGCGCGGCAGTCGCCGCTGGTACCGAACTGGGCCTGAAGGCAAAGGACGTCATGGCCGCGGGCGGCCTGGTTTCGGACGAACTGATCATTGCGCTGGTGAAGGAGCGCATCGCTGCGCCCGATTGCAAGGACGGTTTTCTGTTCGACGGCTTTCCGCGCACCATTCCCCAGGCACAGGCGGTGGCAGCCGCCAACATCACCATCGACCGGGTGATCGAAATCGATGTTGCCGATGAGGTCATCGTGAAACGCCTGGCGGGCCGCCGCGTTCACGAAGCCTCGGGCCGGATCTATCACCTCGAGCACAATCCGCCGCGCAACCCGGGCGTCGACGACGCCACGGGCGAGCCGCTGGTGCAGCGGCCGGACGATTGCGAAGAGACCATTCGCAATCGGCTGCGCGTCTATCACGAGCAGACCGAACCCCTGGTCGACTTCTATCAGGACTATGCCGAGCGCCACCCCGAAGGGCCGACGCGCTATCGGCGCGTCGATGGCGTGGGCAGTCTGGACGAAGTTCAGGCGCGCCTGCTGGCGGCGCTGAAATAGCTCGCAGCCCGGAAACAGGCAGCTTGCCCACCACCCCAGGAACGACCATGACAGCGCCGTCAGCGCCGCGCGATCTGGGTGTTCTGCTGGTCAATCTGGGCTCCCCACAAGTCGCCACCCGGCGCGGCGTGGCCAAATTTCTGCGTCCGTTTCTCCTCGACCGGCGCGTCGTCGAGTTGCCGCGGTGGCTGTGGTGGCCGCTGCTCAATGGCGTCATCATTCCGTTGCGTGCGGCGCGTGCCGCGCGCGCCTATCGTGCCATCTGGACGGAATCCGGCTCGCCGTTGCGCGCCTACACCGGGCGGCTCGCGGCGCGGTTGCAGGAAGAATTTGCCCAGTGCAATCAGGCGGTGCGCGTAGCCTGGGCGGTGACCTATGGCGAACCCGGCATTGCCGACGCACTGAAAAAATTGCAGGGGGATGGCGTCGGGAAGATCGTCGTCGTGCCCTTGTTCCCCCAGTATTCGGCGACGACCACGGGCGCGGTTTACGACCAGATTGCCGATTTCGTCAAGCGCGTGCGGAACATTCCCGAGCTGCACGTCGTGCGGAATTATCCGGCGCTGCCCGAGTACATTGCGGCGCTGGCGGACAGCGTCCGTGCGCATTGGCAGGCACATGGCAGAAGCGCGCGACTGCTGATCTCCTTTCACGGCATTCCCCAACGCTGCGCGGATCTTGGCGACCCTTATCCGCGCGATTGTGAAGTCACCGCGGAGTTGCTCGCCGCCGCGCTCGGGCTCGCTGCGGAAGACTGGCAGCTGACCTTTCAATCGCGCTTTGGCCGTCAGCAGTGGCTGCAACCCTACACCGACGTAACGCTCGATAACCTGGCGCGATCGGGGATCGCCACGGTCGACGTCATCTGTCCGGCGTTTGCGACGGATTGCCTGGAGACGCTGGAAGAGATCGCGGTGGAAAACCGCGGACGTTTCCGCGCCGCGGGAGGGCACGAACTGCGCTTGATTCCCTGTCTCAACGACAGTCTCGCGCATGCTCAGGCATTGCACGCATTGATTTGGAGATCGGTGTAGGCAATCGATTCGCCATCGATATCCGGTGCCCGCCGGCACGCGATTATTGCCGGTTGCCCGATATCGAATTCTGGAGGACCTCTTTTCTCGGTGACATCTTTTCTGCATGACCTCGTTTCTGGATGAATTCGGTTCCTGATGGCATTGATTCATGGACAGCAAAAGATCACTTATATAGAATCGTCCGTGCCGTTCCATAACGTACAACAATACTGTCTTGGATTTTCTAGGAGTCGTCTCAATGGCTGATACCAAGGTTGATGGCAAGGCAAAACTCAAGCAAACCGAATCCGCACTGGCGACAACGCGCAAGACGGTGACTCAGCAGGCCGCCAAGCTCGCCAAGGCGCGGGCGCAGGTCAAGGTGATGCGCAGCAAGGCCTCGGAATCCGGTACCAAGGCCGCGCAGGTAGCCCTGGTAAAGGCGCGCGAGATCGTGCGCAAGGAAGCCGCCGAGCTGGATCAGGTGCGCAGCCGTTTGCGCGGGCTTACCGCGGAGCAGAAGGCGATGAAGTTGCTCGTGGCGCAGGAGCGTATCGAGGCCCGCGCACAGGAGCGGATCGAGAAGGCACGCAAAGCCGTCGAGAATCGTCGCCAACGCGATTTCAGCGCTGCGCTCGGAAAATTCGAGAAGCGTTGGCAGAAGCGCAGGGCAGCTGCTGATCAACGCAAGCTCAAGAATTCCGCCGCCAAGGCTGAGCGGCGCATCAAGGCTGCCGCGAAGAAATTGCAAACGGCGCTGAAGGGACTGGAGAAGAAGGGACTGTTGTCCGCAGCCCTGGCGAGCGCCGTCAAGCTGGTAAGGCCGGCGGCGAGCCGTGTTGCCAAGAAGGCCGGCGCCAAGCCCGCCGCCAGGAAGGCCGCCGCAAAACCCGTCGCCAAGAAGGCCGCAGCCAAGCCTGTCGCCAAGAAGGCCGCAGCCAAATCGGCGCCGAAAGCGACAGCTAGGCCCGCGGTGCGCAAGGCGAACCCCGGTGCACGCAAACCCAAGGCAGCGCCGCCTACCGCAGCGCCTGCCGTGAACGCCACCGCGGACTGATCCGCGCGGCGCAAGCCGGGAACGGTGATCCCGCGACCCCCTTTCATTCGGGGCAAGGGTCTGGAGGGCAGTCGCGGCGACGCGGCTGCCCTTTGTTTTTTTGTGGTCGATTATTGGGTGATCGATTATTGGGTGATCGGTTTTTTCGGCGGTCGGTTCTCTTGGCGATCGCTCTTTCGGCGATCACCCTTTGGCAAGGGCCGAAATTTCACTGCCGGCCGCGCGCTCGGCGTAGGCCGAATGCCGATGCGGCATGGTTTGGTGCAGATGCGAGGTATGGGTCGGTGGCGTTGTTGCTGGCGATAGAGACATCGGGCGATCTCTGTTCGGTTGCATTGGGCGATCAGTGCATCGCCGAGCTGGCGGTGAACCGGGCACGAGGGCACAACGAATTTCTGTTGCCCGCCATCGATCGACTGTTGCGGGAAGGCGGCTACCGCCTGAGCCAGCTCGACGGAATCGCGGTGGGGATCGGCCCTGGTTCCTTCACCGGGCTGCGGATCGGGATCGGTGTGGTTCAGGGGCTGGCCCTGGGCGCTGGTCTGGGCGTGCTCCCGGTATCCTCGTTGGCGGCGCTCGCCCAGGCCGGCGTGCGCGAGGCGGTGCTGGGCGAGGGTGATCTGGCGCTGCCCGTCATCGATGCGCGCATGGGGCAGGTGTATTGGGGGGGCTATGAGATCGTCGCCGGCCTTGCGGTGAGGCGGGCGGAGGATCGGCTCGATCTGCCGTCCGGGATGGGCGCGGCGCTGGCCGCTTTCGGGCCGCGCGATTGGGTCGGCCTTGGCGATGGCTGGGCGCTGGTGCCGCCGCCGGCAGTGGCGTCGGCGCGCTGCCGGCAAGCATTGGCGGCGCGTGCCGCCGACGTGCTGCGTCTGGCGCAGGTGCAGTTCCGGCGCGACGCGCTGCTGCCCCCCGAGCGGCTCGAACCCCACTACCTGCGCGGCAGCGAGCACTGGCGGAAATGGCCGGGAGCGACGATATCTGCCCAGCCGGAATGAGGCACGAAGAGGCGAAATGAACGGCGTGGAGCGTGACGCATGATCACCAGGGTGGCATTCATCGGGCTCGGCGTCATGGGCTTTCCCATGGCCGGGCATCTACAGCGGGCCGGCTTGCAGGTGGCGGTGTTCAACCGCACTGCCGCGCGGGCGCGCGACTGGGAGCGCGAGTTCGGCGGTCGGGTCGCCGCCAGCCCCGCCGCTGCTGCGGCCGGTGCCGAGCTGGTGCTGTCCTGTGTCGGTCGTGACGCCGATGTGCGCGAGATTGCCCTGGGGCCGGACGGCGCCTTGGCGGCCATGGTGCCTGGTGCGCTGCTGGTGGATCACACCACGGCATCGGCCGAGCTGGCCCGCGAGCTGGATGCCCGGTGTCGGGAACGGGGCCTCGGGTTTCTGGATGCACCGGTGAGCGGCGGCGAACAGGGCGCTCGCAATGGCCGCCTCACGGTGATGTGTGGCGGGGATGCCGAAGTCTTTGCGCGTGCCGAGCCGGTGCTTGCGCACTATGCGCGGGCGGTGCGTCTGCTCGGCCCCGCGGGCAGCGGCCAACTGTGCAAGATGGTCAATCAGATCTGCATTGCCGGCGTGGTCCAGGGGTTGGCCGAAGGCATCCACTTCGCATTGCGCGCCGGACTCGATGCCGAGGCCGTCATCGAGGTCATCTCCCAGGGCGCCGCGCAGTCCTGGCAGATGGAGAATCGCCACGCCACCATGATCCGCGGTGAATACCACCATGGTTTTGCCGTTGACTGGATGCGCAAGGATCTCGAAATCCTGCTCAGCGAAGCCCGCCACAACGGCGCCCGGCTGCCGCTGGCGGCCCTGGTCGACCAGTTCTACGCCGACATCCAGGCCGCCGGTGGCGGGCGCTGGGATACCTCGAGTCTGCTCGCCCGCCTGGAAGGCCGGGGCGATAACGCGGAGAAACCCTGATGGCCAGCAGCGCATTCCTCGCCGGTCTGCTCGCGTTCCTCGAACGTTCGCCGACGCCGTTTCACGCCACCGCCAACCTGGCCGCGCAGCTTGCTGCCGCGGGCTTCGAGGAATTTCCCGAAACGGCGGAGTGGACGCCGCGCCCCGGCGGTCGCTACTACCGCGTACGCAACGGCTCCTCGATCGTCGGCTTCGTGGTCGGCGCGGACCCGCTGCATCGCAACGGCATCCGCATGCTCGGTGCCCACACCGACAGCCCCTGCCTGATGGTGCGGCCAAACCCCGAGCGCAACCGGCGTGGTTATTTTCAGCTCGGCGTCGAGGTTTACGGCGGCGCGCTGCTCAATCCCTGGTTCGATCGCGATCTGTCCATTGCCGGGCGTGTGGTGGTGCGTGGTGGCGATGGCACCCTGACGGCGCGGCTCGTCGATCTGCGCCGCCCGGTGGCGATCATTCCGAGCCTCGCGATCCACCTCGACCGCGACGTCAACCGCCAGCGCAGCATCAATGCCGAGACCGACATCCAGCCGCTGCTGGGCCAGCTTGAGGGCGACGCACGGCAGGATCTCCGCAGCCTGCTGGCAGCGGAACTTGGCCCTGACCAGATCGGCGCTGGCGAGGTGCTCGATTACGAACTTTGCCTCTACGATACCCAGCCGCCGGCCCTGGTGGGCCTCGGCAACGAGTTCATCGCCTCGGCAAGACTCGACAACCTGCTGAGCTGTCATGTCGGCGTCCAGGCGCTGATCCGCTCTGCGGGCGAGCAGACCCGGCTGGTGGTGTGCAGCGATCACGAGGAGGTCGGCAGCGGCTCGGCCAGTGGCGCCCAGGGACCGTTTCTGGAGTCGGTGCTGGCCAGCCTGATCCCCGATGGCGTCGTCCGCAGTCGCGCGCTCGGCGCCTCGCTGCTGCTCTCCACCGACAACGCCCACGGCATCCACCCGAATTTCCCCGCCAAGCACGACGACAACCACGGGCCATTGCTCAACCGCGGGCCGGTGCTCAAGGTCAACCACGGTCAGCGCTATGCCACCAACAGCCTGACCGCGGCTAGGGTGCGCGACTGGGCGCGGACCGCCGGGGTGCCGTTGCAGAGTTTCGTGGCGCGCAACGACATGGGTTGCGGCAGCACCATCGGGCCGCTCACCGCCACCCGCCTCGGTGTGCCCACCCTGGATCTGGGCGTGCCCACCTTCGCGATGCACTCGATCCGCGAACTTGCCGGCACCGCCGATGCCGAGGCGCTGCTCGCCCTGGCGTTGTGCTGCTTCAACCATCAGGGGCCGCTCGGCGTGGCCTGATCCCGGCCGCGGCTCGCCATCAGCGTAGCCTCAGCCTCAGCCTCAGCCCTGGCCGAGCCCCTTGGCTGCCTGGGCCAGCTCGGGATGGGCCGCGAGCAACACCTCGATCCGATCCATGAGCCGGTTGCAGCGCCGGATCACCGCCCGGTAGACCTCGGCATCGGCCATGTCGATGCCGGCCTTGCGCAGCAGCGGGTAGGGCGCTGCGGAACCGCCAGCGCGCAGGAGTGCCAGGTAGGCGTCGCGCTCGGCGGGTCCGCCATCGAGCACGGTCTCCATCAGCCGGTAGGCGGCGGCCAGAGAAGTCGCGTACTGATAGACGTAGAACTCGGTGTAGAAGTGGGGCACATAGGCCCATTCGACCGCGTAGGCGTCGTCGATCTTCACCACGCCTTCGGCATCGCCCAGATAGCGCTTGAGAATGTCGCCGTAGAGGCGATTGAGCTTGGCGCCGGAGAGCGCGCCGCCGGTTTCGATTTCGCGGTGCGCGGCCATCTCGAACTCGGCGAACTGGGTTTGGCGGAAGAAGGTACCGCGCAGGCCCTGCAACTCCTCGAACAGATAGAACAGCTCCTCGCGCGGCGTCTCCGCGGTGCCGCGCAGATGGTTGTAGAGCAGCACCTCGTTGGCGATCGAGGCGATCTCGGCGAGGAAAGTCGGATAGGAGGCCTTGGCAAAGGGCTGCGCGCGGTTGGCCAGCAGCGAGTGCATCGCGTGGCCCCATTCGTGGGCGAAGGTGGTCAGCGACTCGAAGTCGTCGTTGTGGTTGAGGAGCAGGTAGGGATGCACGTCGTAGGCGGCGCCCATCATGTAGGCGCCGCTACGCTTGCCCTCCGCGGGGCGCACATGCATCCAGCGCTGATCCAGAGCCCGATTGAGCAGCTCGGCGTATTCCGGCCCCAGGGGCGCGGTCGCGGCGCGCAGCTGCCGGGCGGATTCGGCGACGTCGTAGCGGCGCGAGTCGGTGACCGCCGACGGATAGCTGTCGTAATAGTGCAGCTCGGCGATGCCGAGCATGCGCCCGTGCAGGCGCAGGTAGCGGTGCAGGGTGGGCAGGCTGGCATTGACCTCGCGAACCAGGGTCTCGTAGACCGCGGGCGGAATGGCGTCGCCATCCAGCGCCTGGGCCAGATTGGAGTCGAAGCCGCGCGCGCGGGCGCGGAAGGTGCTGGCCTTGATCTGTCCGGAGAGCGTCATCGCCAGGGTCTCGGCGTAGTTCCGGTAGGCGCCGAAGAACGCGTCGAACACCGCCTTGCGGTCGACACGGCTGCCTTCGGCGCGGTATCGGGTATAGAGGCTCGGACTGAGTCTCACCGCCTCACCGTTGCTCAGCGTTAGGCGCGGCCAGGGCAGTTCGGCATTGGTGAGCACCTGATAGGCTTCGGCCGCGGCGCTCAGCGGTTCCGCTGCCGCCGCCAGCAGCTGCTCCTCGCGCGGCGAGAGCGTGTGGGCACCCTTGCGCAGCGTCTCGCGCAGAAAGAAATCGTGGTCGGCCAGCGCCGGGGTGCTGGCCAGCCAGGCTTCGAGCTGCTCGCCACCCAGGGCCACCAGCTCGGGCGCCACGAAGCTGGTGGCTTCGCCATGGCTGGTGTAGAGGCTCTGCGCGCGCGCGAAGCGCTCGTTGGCAGCGCTGTCGCGCAGATCCGTATCCCGCGCCAGATAGGCGTGAGTGAAGAGGCGCAGCAGCGCACGGTTGCGTTCGCTGATCCGCGTCAGACAGTCCGCGAGTACCTCGGCACTGGTGCCGAGCCGCCCGCGGCAGTCGCGCAACGTCGGGATTTCCTTGCCGAGCTGGGCGAAGGCGGTCTCCCAAGCGGCGGTATCGGCGTAGAGCTCGGCGAGATCCCAGGTCTCGGCGGTGGTCGCCGACGCCGGGCCACTGGCCAGCAGCAGAGTCGCCAGGGCGAGCGCGGCGAGGGTGTGGTTGCGCATCGTTCAGTCTCGTTGCGGTGGCGGAGAAAGTTCTTCGTCGGCACGGGTGGCGATGGCATCGACAGTGCAATCGAGCCGGCCGTCGCGCAGGCGTACCGCGATCGCCGCGCCCACCCGGGTGGCGCCGACGTGGCCGATGGTGTGGCCGGCGGCATCCTCGGCGATGGCGTAGCCGCGCTCCAGCGTGGCCAGCGGGCTCACCGCGTGCAGCACGCCGGCGAGGCCTTCCAGCCGGCGCTGGCTGCGCTCCAGCTGGTGGCGGATGGCATCGGCCAGCCGGCGCTCGCCGTGGTCGAGGCGCAGCCGCGCCGGCGCCAGCCGCTGCACGGGATGCTGGGCGTGCAGTCGCTGGGCGAGCCGCTGCCAGCGTGCCTGTTCCTGGTGGAGGCGGCCGAGCAGGGCGCGGCGCAGGCGGATCTCCAGGTGGTCGAGGTGCTGCGCCTGGCGCTCCAGGCGCTCGCGGGGGTGGCGCAAGCGGCCGCGCAGCGCCTCCAGCCGGCCACCCAGGTGGCGCAGTTGCATCGCCAGTGCCCGCGCCATGCGCCGCTCCTGGACGGCGAGCGCCGCGATCAGCTCGGCCCGGTCCGGGCTCGCCAGCTCGGCGGCTGCCGAGGGCGTCGGTGCACGCAGGTCGGCGGCGAAATCGGCGATGGTGACATCGGTCTCGTGACCCACCCCACAGATCACCGGAATGGGGCTCGCGGCCACCGCGCGCGCCACCGGTTCCTCGTTGAACGGCCACAGATCCTCCAGCGAGCCGCCGCCACGGGCGAGGATCAGCAGATCGCAGGCGCCGTGGCGGTTGGCGCATTCGAGCGCCGCGACCAGCTCGCGGGCGGCGCTGCTGCCCTGTACTTGGGCCGGATAGAGGAACACCGGCAGCGCCGGGAAGCGGCGGCGCAGCACGCGCAGGATGTCGTGGATGGCCGCGCCGGTGGGTGAGGTGATGACGCCGAGCACGCGCGGCAGTTTCGGCAGCGGGCGCTTGCGCGCGGCGTCGAACAGGCCCTCGGCGGCGAGCCGGGCGCGAAGCTCCTCGAAGCGGCGCTGCAGGAGGCCGCGGCCGGCGGGCTCCAGATGCTCGACGATGAGCTGGTAGTCGCCGCGCTGCTCGTAGAGGCTGATGCGCCCGCGCACCAGCACCTGCTGTCCCGCCTGGGGGCGCTGCCCGACCAGCTGGTTGCGGTTGCGGAACATGGCGGCGCGCACCTGGGCGTGCTCGTCCTTGAGGGTGAAATACCAATGGCCCGAGGATGGGCAGGAAAAATTCGACAGCTCGGCCTCCACCCAGATCAGCGGCAGGTGAGTTTCCAGCAGCTGGCGTGCGCGGCGGTTGAGCTCGGAGACGCTGAACACCTGGCGTCCGGTCTCGGCGGCGCGCGGAACGGGCTCGGGAAAGGGGCTGCTCATGGCGGCATTGTAGCCCCGCCTGTCATTGACAGGCCGCCGGTGTCGGTTTACCGGCCCCGGTGCCGTGGCTATACTGTGCCGCCTTCCGGGATCGGCCACGCGGCGCGGACCATGCTCAGAATCGATCACGAGGCACTCACCTTCGACGACGTCCTGCTGCTGCCCGGCTACTCCGAGGTCATTCCCCGCGACGTCAGCCTGCACAGCCGCATCACCCGGGCCATCGCCCTCAATATTCCGCTCGTCTCCGCCGCCATGGATACCGTCACCGAGGCGCGGCTGGCCATTGCGCTCGCGCAGGAAGGCGGCATCGGCATCGTCCACAAGAGCATGACGATCGAGCAGCAGGCCCAGGAAGTGCGGGCGGTCAAGAAATTCGAGAGTGGCGTGGTCAAGGACCCGATCACCATCGAATCCGACACCACGATCCGCGAACTCCTGGCGTTGACCCGCGAACACAACATCTCCGGCGTGCCGGTACTGCGCCAGGGCGATCTGGTGGGCATCGTCACCCGCCGCGACGTGCGCTTCGAGACCAATCTCGATGCCCCGGTGGCGAGCGTGATGACGCCCCGCGAGCGCCTGGTGACGGTGCGCGAGGGCGCCAGCCCCGAAGAGGTCAAGAGCCTGCTGCACAAGCACCGCATCGAGAAGGTGCTGGTGGTCAACGAGCGCTTCGAACTGCGCGGTCTGGTCACCGTCAAGGACATCGACAAGGCCGAGCGCTACCCCCATGCCTGCAAGGACGAATTCGGCCGCCTGCGGGTGGGGGCGTCCGTGGGCACCGGGCCGGATACGGATGACCGGGTCGCCGCGCTGATCGCCGCCGGCGCCGACGTGCTGGTAGTGGATACCGCCCACGGCCACTCCGCCAACGTGCTCCAGCGCGTGGCCTGGATCAAGCAGCATCACCCGCAAGTGCAGGTGATCGGCGGCAACATCGCCACCGGCGAGGCCGCGCTGGCGCTGGCCGCGGCCGGCGCCGACGCGGTCAAGGTCGGCATCGGGCCGGGTTCCATCTGCACCACGCGCATCGTCACCGGCGTCGGTGTGCCGCAGATCAGCGCCATCGCCAACGTGGTCAAGGCGCTCCACGGCCGCGAGATCCCGGTGATCGCCGACGGCGGCCTGCGCTTCTCCGGCGACATCGCCAAGGCGCTGGCCGCGGGCGCGGACGTGGTGATGGTGGGCTCCCTGCTCGCCGGCACCGAGGAGGCGCCGGGCGAGATCGAGCT
Organism: Porticoccaceae bacterium; assembly: GCA_036275455.1. GTDB lineage: Bacteria > Pseudomonadota > Gammaproteobacteria > Pseudomonadales > Porticoccaceae > JAGPUQ01. Next base: position 1,142 of record DASUDS010000051.1, on the reverse strand, counting down.
CTACCAGGGCCGCACCTACAAGGCCTACCGCGGCATGGGCTCGCTGGGCGCCATGGCGCAGACGCAGGGCTCCAGCGACCGCTATTTCCAGGATGCCAGCGCCGGCCGCGACAAGCTGGTGCCCGAAGGTATCGAGGGCCGGGTGCCCTACAAGGGCCCGGTTTCGACCATCATCCAGCAGCTCATGGGCGGGCTGCGCTCGGCGATGGGCTACACCGGCTGCCACGACATCCTCGAACTGCGCACCAGGCCGCGCTTCGTGCGGGTCACCGGCGCCGGCATGGCCGAGAGCCACGTCCACGACGTCGGCATCACCAAGGAGACGCCCAACTATCCAGTGGGCGGTCGCTAGATCTGGCCCCTGGCGTCCGGCCATGCCGTCCGCCGTCTTGCTTCAACCCCAACCCAAGGCGGCCGCGCGCCGCAGGTGAGCCGATGTCCGCCGATATCCACGCCGACCGCATCCTGATCCTCGACTTCGGCTCGCAGTACACGCAGCTGATCGCCCGGCGCGTGCGCGAGCTCGGTGTCTACAGCGAGATCCACCCCTGGGACATGGACGCCGCCGCGCTGCGGGCCTTTGCGCCCAAGGGGATCATCCTGTCCGGCGGGCCGGAGTCGGTCACCGAGGCCGGCTCGCCGCGCGCGCCCGAGTGCGTGTGGAGCCTCGGCGTGCCGGTGCTCGGCATCTGCTACGGCATGCAGACCATGGCGGCGCAACTCGGCGGCGCCGTGGAGCCGGGCGAGGTCAAGGAATTCGGCTATGCCGAGATCCGCGCCCACGGACATTCCCGGCTGCTCGACGGCATCGAGGACCGCGTCAACGCCGAAGGCCATGGCCTGCTCGACGTGTGGATGAGCCACGGTGACCGCGTCAGCGCCCTGCCCGATGGCTTCAAGCCCATCGCCTCCACCCCCGACGTGCCGCTGGCCGGCATGGCCGACGAGGCGCGCGGCTACTACGCCCTGCAATTCCACCCGGAAGTCACCCACACCCCCCAGGGCACGCGTATCTACGCCCGCTTTGTGCACGACATCTGCGGCTGCGGCAACGCCTGGACCCCCGGCAACATCATCGAGGACGCCATCGCCGCCGTGCGCCGGCAGGTGGGCGAGGGCAAGGTGTTGCTGGGCCTGTCGGG
>DASUDS010000050.1:0-12955 GCA_036275455.1 Porticoccaceae bacterium | reverse complement strand
GATCCGGTGAAGGGCTTGCCGCGATCCTGGCTGGCCGGGCAGCGCAAGGCGCTATGGTAAAATTGCCGGCCGTTTCCCGCGCCGCAGCCTGCCCATGTCCGAGCACTCCCGCCTCGCCATCGCCGACGGCGCCCGGTTCCGGGACATCGTGATCGCCCACCTCGACCGCGCCGCTGCGCCACCCCATGAGACCCCGGAGCAGCGCGCGGCGGACATTGCCCGCATCAAGCGCCTGCTGGTCGAGAAGGACGCGGTCATCGTCGCCCACTATTACACCGATGCCGCCATCCAGGCGCTCGCCGAGGAAACCGGCGGCATCGTCTCCGATTCGCTGGAAATGGCCCGTTTTGGCAAGCGCCATCCGGCGTCCACGCTGGTGGTTGCCGGAGTCCGGTTCATGGGCGAGACCGCCAAGATCCTCACCCCGGAAAAGACCGTGCTGATGCCCACCCTGGAGGCCACCTGCTCGCTGGACATCGGCTGTCCGGCGGCGGAATTCGCGGCGTTCTGCGATCAGTATCCCGACCGCACCGTGGTGGTGTATGCCAACACCTCGGCGGCGGTGAAGGCGCGCTCCGACTGGGTGGTGACCTCCAGCATCGCGCTCGACGTGGTCGATCACCTGGATCGCGAGGGCCACAAGATCCTCTGGGCGCCGGACAAGCACCTTGGCCACTACGTCCAGCAACAGACCGGCGCCGACATGTTGCTGTGGGATGGCAGCTGCGTGGTCCACGAGGAATTCAAGCTGCGCGCGCTCCAGGATCTGGTGCGTCTGTACCCGGATGCCGCGGTGCTGGTACACCCCGAGTCGCCGGCCGTGGTGATCGAGATGGCCGATGCCGTGGGTTCGACCTCGCAGCTGATCGCCGCGGCGCGCGACCTGCCCCAGCGCCGCTGCATCGTCGCCACCGACGCGGGCATCTTCTACAAGATGCAGCAGGCGGCGCCCGACAAGGAGCTGATCATCGCGCCCACCGCCGGGCATGGCGCCACCTGCCGCAGTTGCGGGCACTGCCCGTGGATGGCCATGAATCACCTGCGCAACCTCGCCGACTCCCTGGAGCGCGGCGACAACGAGATCCTGGTCGATCCCGAGCTGGGCCAGCGCGCCATGGTGCCCTTGCAACGGATGCTGGATTTTCGCGAGCGCCAACTCTCCGGCGACTGAATCGCAGTCCGGTTCTGTCCGCTCAGTCGATGAAGCGCACCAGCTCGCCGAGCGGTGCGCGCGGTATCCGGGTCCGGTTGGCGGGGACACCGGTATCCTCGTAGCCGAACGAAATACCCATCAGGATGCCGATGTTCTCCGGGATGCCGAACTGGGCGCGGATCAGTTCCGGAAAGCGGCTGATCGCTGCCTGGGCGCAGGAGCCGATGCCGTGCGCGGTCATCGCCAGCATCAGAGTCTGGGCGTACATGCCCACGTCGATGGCCACGGTTTCATGGAACATGCGATCCATACCGATGAAGGCGACATGAGGCGCGTCGAAGAATTCGTAGTTGCGCAGCATGGCCCGGCGGCGGCCCTCGCGGTCGTCGCGGGCGATGCCCATGTTGCCGTAGAGCCGCACCGCGGTGTCGATCTGGCGCTGGCGCATCACGCCGGGAAACTCCTCGACGCGCTGATAGTCGCTGGTCACCGGCTGTCCGGAGGCGATGGCCGTGAGCAGTTTCTCGCTGATGGCACGGCAGGCCGCTCCCGACGCCACCACCACGTGCCAGGGCTGCACGTTGCAGTTCGAGGGCGCCTGCTGGGCCAGTTCGAAGATCTCGCGCAGGACTGCCGACGGTACCGGATCGGGCAGGAAGCCGCGCACCGAGCGGCGGTTGCGGACGATGCGCTCGAAGGCGGGAAAATCGGTGGTGGCGATGGCGGCGGGTTTGTTCATGGCGGGTTCCTCGGTTGGGACTGCTGGCCGGCCGCCGGCGCGGCGTTGGCGGACTTGGCGGGATGCTACAATCCCGCCACTTTTTTCGCATCCGCAACAGGGGAGGGGAGCACGATGGCCGGTTTGTATTTCGAGGATTTCGTCGAAGGTCAGGTATTCGATCACGAGGTGCGCCGCACTGTCTCCGAGTACGACAACACGCTGTTCAGCTGTCTGACCATGAACACCCAGCCGCTGCACCTCGACGAGGAGTTCTCCAAGAACAGCATCCACGGCCAGCGCATCGTCAACAGCATGTTCACGCTCGCGCTGGTGGTCGGCGTCCAGGTCACCGAGCTGACGTTGGGCACCACGCTCGGCAACCTGGGCATGACTGACGTCGCCTTCCCGCGCCCGGTGTTCCACGGCGATACCATCCGCGCCCGCACCACCATTTTGTCCAAGCGCCTCAGCCAGAAGCGCACCGATTCCGGGGTGGTGAATTTCCTGCACGAGGGCTTCAACCAGCGCGGCGAACTGGTGGCCACCTGCAAGCGCACCGCACTGATGAAAGTGAAATCCGCCTGAATCGGGAGAAGCGTCCATGCGTTCCATGTTGTTTCTGCCGGCCGACAGCGAAAAGAAGATCGCCAAGGGCGAGGACACCAACGCCGATGGCCTGATCCTGGATATCGAGGATTCCGTCGCCCTGACCCGCAAGGGCGAAGCGCGCCGGCTGGCGCGCGCCTATCTCGATGCCCGCCCGCTGGGCAGCCGCAAGAAGAAGCTGCTGGTGCGCATCAACCCGCTCGACGGCACCATGACGCTCGACGATCTCGCCGCCGTGGTGGGTGGGGCACCCGACTATGTGCTGCTGCCCAAGTACCGCACCCGCGACGACGTTATCCGTCTCGATCACTATCTGAGCGCCCTGGAAGTGCGCGAGGGCGTGCCGAGCGGCCATATCCGCATTCTGGTGATCGGCACCGAGACCGGTCAGGGTGTGCTCAATCTGGCCGGTCTGACGGGCGCCAGCCCGCGCCTGGCCTATGTGAGCTGGGGGGAGTTCGATCTCTCCGCCGACGTCGGCGCGGAAACCCACCTGCTGCCGGATGGCGGCTGGGACGATCTGTTCCGCACCGCGCGCGCCCTGTGTCTGGCGGCGGCAGCCTCCGCCGGCATCGAGCCCTGCAATACGGTGTTCACCGACTACAAGGACGATGCTGGTTTGGAGCAGGCGGCTCTGGGCGCCCGCCGCGCCGGATTCACCTCCATGATGGCGATCCACCCCAACCAGGTGGACACCATCAACCGGGTGTTCTCCGTGGGCGAAAAGGAGCTCGACTGGGCGCGCCGGGTGGTCGCAGCCTTCGAATCCAACCCCGACACCGGGGTGGTGGGGCTCGACGGCATCATGCTCGACAAACCACACTACACCCAGGCCAAGCGGCTTATCGCCCGCGCCGCTGCCTATTGAGTGGAACTCGCGGGCTTCAGGGAGAACGCGTCATGACTGAACCGGTGAGAAGTGCGGACACCCCCTTCGCAGTGTCGGTAGAAGCGGACAAGGCCTATTTCTGGTGCGCCTGCGGCAAGAGCGCCAAGCAGCCGTTTTGCGACGGCGCCCACGCCGGGTCCGGGATCAGCCCGGTAAAGTACTCGGCAACCGCTGCCGGGACGGTGCATTTCTGCGGTTGCAAGGCGACCCGCAACGCGCCGCTGTGTGACGGCAGCCACAAGGGCTGATGTCACAAGGACTGATGTCACAAGGACTGATGTCACGGGGATTGACGGCATAACGCCTGGGCGCATGCCGTTCAGCGGTGCAGGGCGGCCTGCTGCTTTTCCAGCCGTTCGAGATCGCGCAGGCGCTGATCGATCAGCGCCACCTGGCGGAAATCCTGCTCCTGCAAGCGGCGCGCATACCCGAGATGGTTGCGCGCCTTGTCGAACACGCCGATCAGGGCGAAATACTCCGCCCGTGCCCGGTGAACCCCCGCGATGTTGCCGGCCAGGCCATTGGTTTCCGCGAGTTCGAACCAGATTCGGGGATCGGTGGGGCGGTCCCGGGAAAGCTTGTCCAGCACGACCTCGGCTTCGCCGAACTGGTTCGCGGCATTGAGGCTGCTGGCCAGCTCCATCTGGCCCGGATAATAGTCGGGCTGAGCGGCAACCAGGGCTCTGGCCAGGGCGATGGCGGATTTCGTGTCCCCGGCAGCGCGCGCGATGGTGATTGCGGCCATTCGGTAGGGCAGGCGCTCGCCGTCTTCGGCGATGAGCTCGCGGATCTGGCTGCGGGCCTCCTGATGTTTGCCCTGGGCGCTCAACGCCAGCGCGAGGCCGTAGCGCGCAGCGGTCTTCGCCAGCCCGGCACCAGTGGCGAGATCGCGGAAATGCGCTACGGCCTGTTCCGGACGCTCCGCCGCGGCGAGTTCGACGCGGGCACGCATCAGATGGTAATCGAGGTTGTCCGGATACTGCCGTGGCGGGTACTTGGACACTCGCGCACGTACATCGGCGACGCGCGATTCCGTCAGTGGGTGGCTGAGCAGGAACTCCGGCGGGCGCTGGCCGGTGTAGCGGGTGGCGGCAAGCATGCGCTCGAACATCGACGGCGCGCCGCTGGGATCCATGCCGGCACGATACAGGTTGTCGATTCCCAGGCGATCGGCTTCCTGCTCATTCTGGCGGCTGTAGCGCAGCGATTCATCGAGCATGGCGGCCTGGGAGGCAGTCATCGCCGCCATGCCCGCATCGCCGCCGACGGTGGCGGCCAGCACCAGGCCGGCGAGCAATCCCGCGAGGCCGACGGTCGACGAGCGGCGCTGTGCATCCAGGCGGCGGGCGAAGTGCCGCTGGCTGAGGTGGGCGAGTTCGTGGGTCAGGACCGAGGCCAGTTCGTGCTCGCTGCGCGCCTGCTGAAACAGCCCGGTGTGGACACCGATCACACCACCCGGCACCGCAAAGGCATTGAGCGATGGGTTTTCGACGACGATCAACTGTAGCTGTTGGGGTAACAGTTGGCTGTGGGCGGCCAGGCGTGCGATCAGGGTTTCCAGGTACAGCTGCAACTGGGCGTCGTCGTGACTGCGTATCTGGCGACGGAACGACATCAGCCAGGCGCGACCGAGTTCATCCTCCTGCTGCGGGGAGACCAGCGCCGAACTGGTGTCTCCCAGCGCCGGCAGGCGGACGTCGGCGGCCGCGGCGAAGCCAACGCCCAGCATCAGCAACAAGCCGAGCAGCGGGGCGAGCGCGAGCGCGCTATGGGGTGATCTGTTCAATTGGGCGAAAATTCCCGCGGGTTGGGCGCCCCCGGTCACGGCTGCCGGGGCGAACCGGTTGAACGCAGCGCCGTGTCGGTGGGACAAAGTGCAAGGCCGTGTGATGCAAGTGATACCGTTTGGATGCAAGCAAGGCAATTCGGGTGAAGCCGAACGCCCCTCCGGCCAAGCATAGCACCACGGGTTCGATGTCGGATCGCCGCAGTGGGCGGCCGATCTGCACGCTCAGTTGGGCGGCACGCAACCGGGAATGCCTGCGTGGAGTAACCTGATTCTGGGTAAAGCGCCTTATCCTGGGTGAAGCGCCTTATCCTGGGTGAAGCACCTTCCTGCGTGGGCCACATGGCCGGCGTTGGGCAGATTACGCGCGAGGGGAACATTGGTTCCTGTTGAGGAGATTTCATGCAGTGGATGAAGGCAGGCATTTGGGTGGCGTGTGGCCTCGTCATTGCGCTTGGCGCGGAGCCGGCGCGGGCCGAGGTCGATCTCGGCCGATGGTGGCAGGACGCGCCGGCAGTCGATGGCGGGATCGTCGGCATTCAGCGCAGCCCCGCCGATGATCGCCACTACCGCTACCTGCGCCTCGCCAACGGCCTGCAAGTGGTGTTGATCTCCGACCCTGCGGGGGACAAGAGTGCGGCGGCGCTCAGTGTCGCCACCGGCAGCTTCGACAATCCCGGCGATTGGCCGGGGCTCGCCCATTTTCTCGAGCACATGCTGTTCCTGGGTACCGAAAAGTACCCTGCGGCCGGCGCATACCAGCAGTTCATCAGCGACCATGGCGGCAGCCACAACGCCTACACCAGCCTGGAGCGCACGACCTACTTCTTCGATATCGATGCACCGCATCTCGATGCGGCCCTCGATCGTTTCGCGCAGTTCTTCATCGCGCCTCGCTTCGATCCGCGATACGTTGCCCGCGAACGCAACGCCGTCGAGGCCGAATATCGTCTGAAGCTGCGCGATGACGAACGCCGCCAGGGCGATGTCGTGGCCGAGGTCATCAATCCCGCGCATCCGCTGGCCAGATTCTCGGTGGGCAACGCACAAACCTTGGCCGATCGCCAGGATCGGCCGGTTCGCGACGAACTGATGGCGTTCTATCAGCGGCGCTACTCGGCCGACAGAATGGCATTGGCGGTGTCCGGAAGGGATTCGCTGGATGCGCTGGAGCAGATGGTGACGGCGCGGTTCGGTGCGATTCCAAAGCGCCAGGCGGTGCCGAAACCCGCTGTGGTGCCACTGCTTGCCGAAGGCGGTCCGGTGCTGGTGCGCATGGCTCCGGATCGGGAACGGCGCGAGCTGGGCCTGCTGTTCGAACTGCCCCCCCAGGCTCCTCTGTGGCAGACCAAACCGGCGTTTTTCGTCGCCCACCTGCTCGGCGATGAGGGCGAGCACAGCTTGCTGGCCGAGCTCAAGCGGCGCAATTGGGCAGAGAGCCTCAACGCCGGGCCCGCCTATGACAGCGATCGCGGCGCCGCCTTCGCGATCAGCATCGGCCTGACCCCCGCAGGCCTGGTAGAGCGCGAGGCGGTGCTGGATCTGATCTGGCAATGGATCGCCACGGTGCGCGAGGAGGGGCTGGAGGCTTGGCGCTACCGTGAACTTGCGGCGATGCAGGCGGCCGATTTTCGTTTTTTGCAAAAGACAGGCGCCAGCGAGCAGGTGGTCGGGGTCGCCGAGGCCCTGCACGATTACCCGCCGGGCGAGGTGTTGCGTGGGCCGTATGCCCTGGAGCAGTTCAGGAGTGAGGAGATCGCGGCGGTGCTGGACCAGTTGCGGCCCGAGCGTGCCTTGATCACGGTGATGGCGCCGGAGGTCGGCGAGCTGCCACGGCGCTCCCGTTACTATCAGGTGCCCTACGGGGTGGACAGGATTCCCGCGGCGCGCCTGGCGTCCTGGGGGAAAGCTGCGGACCTCGCGGCGGTCGACCTGAAGGCAGTGAAGCTGAGGCTGCCGGACCCCAATCCCTACATTCCGCAGCAGTTTCCGGTGTCGGAGCGCGGTGGCCCGATGGGAACGCCCCAGCACCTGCCGCGGCGAGATGGGATGGAGTTGTGGTTCTACCCCGATCGCCACTTCGGTACGCCGCGGGCGGTGTTCAGTGCGCAGATCTTCACGCCCGGCGCTGGCGGCCGTCGCGGCGCAGCACTGACCGCGCTGTACCTGGGCATGGTGAGCGACGAGCTGGGCACCGAAGTGTATCCGGCGCTGCTCGCCGGTCTCGATTTCGACCTGCAACGTTGGGAGGGCGGCATCGCCATCGGCATGCGCGGCTACGCCGACAAGCAGGAGCTGCTGCTGCGCCGGGTGCTGCGGGTGCTTGCCGCACCGCGGCGCGACGATGATCGATTCGCGCGCGTCAAGGCCGGCTTGATCCGGGACTGGCGCAATACCGGCAAGGATTGGCCCGTGCGCCGGGCGATGAGCGAACTCGGCCCCGTGCTGCGCGAGTTGCCGCGACCACTGGAACTCGCCGCGGAGCTGGAGACCGCGACGCAGCAGGAGCTGCGCGAATTCAGCGCCACGCTGTATCGCGGTGGTGCGGTCAAGGTCTATGCCGGGGGTGCGGTCGATGCAGGGCGTGCGCGGCGGCTGGCGGCCATGACCGCCAAGCGCCTGGGCATCGCGGGCGGGTCGTCGGAGTATTTCTATCGCATGGCGCGGCTGCCGATGGCGACCGAATCACCGCGCGTGGCGTTGACGGTGCCGGAGGAGCAGAAGGATGCCGCCGCCCTGTGGTACCTGCAAGGCGGTGAGGACAGCCTCGCGGAGCGCGCGCGCGTCGCGTTGCTGGCGCAGCTGATCGAGGCGCCGTTCTACAACAGCCTGCGCACTGAACGGCAGCTGGGTTATGTGGTGGGCAGTCAGATCATGCCCTTCCATCGGGTGCCGGGCATGATCCTCTATGTACAGTCGCCTCGCGTCGATGGCGATCGGTTGGCGGCGGAGATCGAGCAATTCGTCGATGGCCGCTGCCCGTCCCGGGAGGCCGGGGATCGCGCCGATCTCGAACGCGCCAGGCAGGCCGTGCTGGCACATCTCGAAGAACAGCCGAAAAACATCGACGAGCAGGCCGATCGGCATCGCGAAAGCCTGGCATTGAACTATCGCGAGTTCGATTTTCGCCCGCGGCTGGCCGCGGCGGTCCGCGCCATCGATGCCGAGGATCTGGCGGTTGCCTGCGAGCGGATACTGGGTGCCAAGCGGCGCGGACTGATGGTCCTCGCCTCGAGCGCACCCGCGGGCGAGGCGGAGCAGCCTGCCGGTCTGAAACCCAAGGGGGAATTTCGCTATCGCTGGTAGGCGCTGTCGCTGGTAAGTGCTATCGCTGGTAGGCGCTGCCGGGAGCCGAGGCTGCGCCTGGTAGCGGCGCGTGCGGGCGGTGGTCCCCGCTGCGCTGTCCCCGTTTGCGCCACCCCCCGCCGCGCTGCCCCCCACGGCAGACTTTCAGCAGCCTGCTAGACTGCAAGCGTCTGCCCCGAGTGGAGGTTCCGTGACTCTGTTTCGTCAGTTGATGTTGGCCGTCATGGCGCTGATGGTGCTGCTCTACGGCGTCAATGGCGCACTCAGCCTGTCGAGTGCGCGGGCGCTCATCGATGGGCAGATGGGGGTGCATGCTGCCGATGCCGCCACGGCGCTTGCGGTGGCGGTTTCACAAGGCGAGGGTGGACGCGATCCCACGGTATTGGAAGCCCTGTTCAATGCGTTGTCCGATAGCGGCTATTACCAGCGCGTAGCCTTGCTCGACGGCGACGGCAGAATCCGGCTGTCCAGGGAGTTTCCCATCGCCGCGCCGGACGTGCCCGATTGGTTCGTACGGCTGATGGCGTTGCCGGATCACGCTGGCCGCGCCGATGTCGTCGAAGGCTGGACGCGGGTGGGGGAGGTGGTCGTGGTCAGCCATCCCGGCCAGGCCTACCAGCAGCTCTGGCAGCTTGCCGGGCGTCAGCTGTCTTGGTTTGCGGCTGCTGCGGCGCTGTTCTGTGTGCTGGGATTGCTGGCATTGCGCCGGCTGTTGGCCCCGCTGCGTGGCGTAGTCGCCCAGGCCGATGCCATTTGCGAGCAGCAATTCGCGGTACAGGAGCGGATGCCGCGTGCGCCGGAGCTGCGCGTCCTGGTCGAGGCCATGAATCGCATGGCCCTGCGACTGCAACAGTTGTTCTCCGGGCAGGCGGGGCTGATCGCCGATCTGCGTCGTGCCGCAGCCCAGGATGATGTCACCGGGCTCGCCAATCGCGCCGATTTTGACGCACGCCTCGAAACGCAGATCGCCGAAGGCGGTGGAAGCCGCGGCGGCATGATGGCGATTCTGGCGCTGGATTCGCTGGCGCTGATCAATGAACGACATGGCCGCGCGGAGGGCAACGAGTTGTTGCGCGCGGTCGGGCGCGAGCTGCGCACGCTGCTGACCGAATACCCGGAAGCGCTGGTGGCACGTCGCCAGGGCGCGGAATTCGCGGTTTTCGTCGCCGATCTGGGGGCCGCAGAGGCAGATGCCATGGCCGCGGCGCTGGCGCAGCGCGCTGGGGCAGCGCCATTCGCCCACCGCGACAGCCTGCCGTTGCGCGTGCGCCTGGGATACAGCCTTGGTGAAGCAACGGGCCGTGGGGCGAACCTGTTGGAAGAAGCCGGTCTCGCCCTGGCCCAGATCACCGCCACGGCGGCGCCCAATGTCCGCCGTTACGATGCGGCATCCGGAACAGCGCCGCCGCTGGTGACCAGAAGCGGTGCCGACTGGACGGGCATCATCGACTCCCTGCTGGCGCAGCGTGCACTTCAGCTCCTGGTGCAGCCGACGGTATCGGTACCCGAACGCAGCAGCAACGGCTGCGAGATCTATTCGCGCGCGGCGACGCAGCTCGCCGGGGCACTGCCGGGCCCCGCCGCGTTGCTGCCGATGGTGGAGCGCGCCGGGCGGGCCGCCGCCTACGACCGGCTGGTATTGGAGCTGCTACACGCCCAGGCGCCCGATTATGCGCGGATCACCCTCAATCTCAGCCCGCAGTCCCTGGGCTCGGCAGAGTGGCTGGCCTGGCTGGCCGAATTTCTGGGCCATAGTCCGGCGCTGGCCGCGCGCCTGGTGTTCGAGATTCCCGAGCGGGCCATCGCCGCGCTGCCGGAACAGGTGCATGCCTTTCAGCGCCTGATCCAAGCGCACGGTAGTGGCCTTGGGGTCGATCATTTTGGCATCGAGACCTCGAACTTCGCCTACCTGGGGAGCTTGCCGCTGGTCCACGTCAAATTGCATCGCAGCCTGGTAAAGGATCTCCACCGGCGTAGCGACGGGCAGTTCTATGTGAAATCTCTGGCGCACCTGGCCCACAGCCGGGAGATTCCCCTGATTGCCGAGGGCATCGAGACCGAAGCCGACTGGCAGGTGCTTGCGGGTCTCGATGTCGACGGTGCCCAGGGGTTTTTCCTGGGCCATCCCCAGCCACTCGGCTGACCGCACTGGCGCGAGGTTTATAATCCGCGGCCCTGCTCGATCCGCGCCGCCATGACCGTTCGCACCCGCATCGCACCTTCTCCGACCGGAGATCCCCACGTCGGCACCGCCTATGTGGCGCTGTTCAATTATTGCTTCGCCCGGCAGCACGGCGGCCAGTTCATTCTGCGCATCGAAGACACCGATCGGGCGCGCAGTACGCGGGCCTCGGAAACGATGATCCTGGAGGCGCTGCGCTGGCTCGGCCTGCAGTGGGACGAGGGTCCCGATGTCGGCGGTTCCCATGGCCCCTACCGGCAGAGCGAACGCGGGGACGTCTACCGGCGCTACGCCGAACAGCTGCTGGCGCAGGGCGATGCTTTCCGTTGCTTTGCCACCGCCACCGAGCTGGATGCCATGCGCCGGGAGCAGATCGCCAACGGCGAGACGCCCCGCTACGACGGGCGCGGGTTGCTGATTTCCCCGGCGGAGGCCGCGGCGCGCGCCGCGCGTGGCGAGCCCCATGTGGTGCGCATGAAGGTGCCCGCGGAAGGCGTATGCCGGATCTCCGACCGGCTGCGCGGAGAGATCGAGATTCCCTGGGCGCAGGTCGACATGCAGGTGCTGCTCAAGGCCGACGGCATGCCCACCTACCACCTCGCCAATGTGATCGACGATCACCTGATGGGGATCACCCACGTGATCCGCGGCGAGGAGTGGATCAGCTCCGCGCCCAAGCACCAGTTGCTGTACCGCTACTTCGGCTGGGGCATGCCCGAGCTGTGCCATCTGCCGCTGCTGCGCAATCCCGATCACAGCAAGCTCAGCAAGCGCAAGAATCCCACCAGCATCAATTACTACCGGGACATGGGCTATCTGCCCGAAGCCCTGCTCAACTACCTGGGCAGGATGGGCTGGTCGATGCCTGACGAGCGGGAGAAGTTCGCGCTTCCCGAAATGCTGGCGAACTTCGATCTGGATCGCGTCAGCCTCGGCGGTCCGGTATTCGACATCGAGAAGCTGAACTGGCTGAACGGCTGCTGGATTCGCGAGCATCTCGATGAACCTGCGCTCGCCGAGCGGCTGATCGCCTGGGCGTTCAATCGCGAGCGCCTGGCGGCGGCGATCCCGCTGATCAAGGAGCGCATCGAGAAATTCACCGATGTCGTACCCCTCGCCGGCTTTCTGCTCGCCGGGATGCCGAAGCTGAGCGACGACGCTTTTGTGCACAAGAACCTGGAGCGCGAGGACTGCGTGCGCATCCTGCAATTCGCCAGCTGGCGGCTGGACGTGCTGGCCGATTGGCAGCGCGATCGCCTGTTCGCCGCGCTCAGCGAATTGGCGGCCGCGCTGGGTTACAAGCTGCGCGATTTCACCGCGCCCCTGTATGTGGCCATGGCGGGGACGCCAGCCGCGCCACCGCTGTTCGACTCCATGGTGGTGCTGGGTCCAGATCTGGTGCGGGCACGGCTGCGCCACGCCCTGGCCCAGCTCGGGGGGCCGTCCAAGAAACAGGCCAAGCAATGGCAGAAGGAGTTCGCCGACCTGAGCGCACCCTCTGCTGCGGAGGACTGATTGCCGCCGGCCGCTCCGGGAGAAAGCTGAACGGGGCACAGAAAGCCAGCCATGGCGCAGGGGCGATTGGGTAAAGGGGTGAGTGGGTGATTGGGTGATTGGGTGATTGGGTGATTGGGTGATTGGGTGAAGTTGACACCTTGGGAGCAGCATCCCTAGAATGCCGCTCCTCGCGCGCTGGTCCGTTGCGCGTGCATGGGGCTATAGCTCAGCTGGGAGAGCGCTACAATGGCATTGTAGAGGTCGGCGGTTCGATCCCGCCTAGCTCCACCAAACATCCCAAAGCCAGGCGTTTCGCCTGGCTTTTTTTGTGCCCGACATAAGCCCTCCCTGGCCGCGCCACCCTTCGCCGTCTGCCTTCGCCGTCTGGCTGACAACAGCCCGTGGCGCCCTACGCCCATCATTTCTAAGCGGGTTGGCCCGAGTACTGCATGCAGATAGATGCAGTCTGTGACTTGGGCTCGGTTGCCGTCCAGCGTTGCCGTCACGGGTCGTTCAGGATTGTCGGTGCGCGATCTGTTGCACACCGGCGGGAAGGCACTACGCTGAACGGCGATAAAGCACTGCGCTGAACAATGCAAGTTGCGACGAGCTCTAATCAGGGTGGCGCAATTTCCACGGCGACCGCGCCACCGCTTGAAACTTTCCACAGCGTTGGAGGTTTGCATATGGTGAGCAGCACGGAACGCGACAAATTCCTGGAAACCCTGAGCGCCTTCACGCGCGAGCATCAGGCCCGGCAGTGGCGCGGCACCTTTGCCGAATTCCTGACGGATGTCGTCGGAACCCAGCCACAT
>DASUDS010000049.1:0-15253 GCA_036275455.1 Porticoccaceae bacterium | reverse complement strand
CACCAAGGCACAGATCCTGGTATCGGTAGTCATTGCTGTTCTCCCATTCGTCGAATTCTTTGCCCGTCCGAAGCCCGAGCGGGGCTACCGGTTCGATCCGGTATCCCCGCCCGCGCTCGCGGTCGTTGGGCGATTTCCTATGGCGTTACTTCAGTCTCCGCAGTCACCGGCCCGTTGTTCAGCTCGTTGAACTCGGGGAGGAGGCCGACCGGGTCCGCGGTGGCGGTCGCGCTGATCGCAGGACTGCCTGCTGCGTTCGGCGTCACCGTTATCGTCAGGATCGCCCCCTCGCCCGGCCCCAGTTCGCCGGTACAGTTGCTCAGCCTTTGAACACCGGGGGTTTCGGCGAACAGTGCGCAGGTGAAGCCCGCCGAGGTGGTATAGGACACGAAGTCGAAGTCGCCAATCAGGTCGAAGTACACCAGGACGTCGTCCAAGCCGGTGATATCGGTGCTCTGATCCCCGACATTGCCAACCGTCACCGTATAGCTCAGGTTGCCGTCCACCGCGACCGGGTCCGGCGTATCGAGCATCGGATTCATCACCAGATCGATGCAGCCGCTGCAGATCGCCGACGTGATGGTGGTGACCTCGGTGTCCTCATTGTTGGTTTCGTCGCTTTCCGCGATCGCACCCAGCGGATCCACCGTTACCGTGCTGTTGACTTCGGCCGGTGCCGATGCCGTGGTCTGGAACACCACCTTGATCGTGGTCGAGGCACCGGGATCGAGATCACCGGTACAGACTACCTCCAGCCCCGAATAGGCACAGGCGAAGCCCTGCGAGCCGGTCTGGGAAACCGGTGTCATGCCCGTCAGATTGTCGAACAGCTGTCGGACCTTGACGTTGGTTGCCGCCGCAGTGCCCGCGTTGGCGACGCGCAGGGTATAGGTCACGGTGTCGCCCTGGGGTACCGGGTCCGGGTCGTCCGCAACATCCAGCAATACCAGATCGATCCCGGTGGTGCCGATCAGCGAGGTGATCACGGTATCGCTGTTGTTGCCGACCGCGGTTTCACCGGCAACGGCAGCGACGGAGGCGGTGTTGTGGATCGGCACCGTCGCCGCGGCGCTGACCGCTGCCTCGATGGTCACCAGGGTCGATTCGCCCACCGCGAGTCCGTCGGCCTTGGTGCAGGTCACGGTTGTGCTCGGCTCGTCGTAGTCACACGTGAAGCCGTTGGTGGCGAACGCGTTCTGATAGGTGACCGCATCCGGCAGCACGTCGGTGATGGTGATCGGCCCGGCCGCATCCTGAGTGCCATCGTTGGAGACGCTCAGGGTATAGGTCTGCTCGGCTCCCGGCTCGACCGAGTTGTTGGCGTCATCCTTGTCGATGACCAGATCGGGCGCCGGAGGTGTAACTGCGGTCGTCAGGGTCGAGCAGTTGTCCGTTTCTCCGGGCGGATCGAACTCCTCGATCAGATCCTCGGGATCCACGCAGGCCTCGTTGTCCAGCGTCGTGCCATCCTCCGCGGTGATGAAGACCGTTGCGGTGATGGTGACTTCCTGCTCGGGATTCAGATCGCCGATACAGTCGATCCGATTGATCGGGTTTTCGCTGACCTGACACTGGAAGTTGGTCGCCGCGCTGGAGGTCGCCGTGACCGTGAGCGGAATCATGCCGACCGGCAACGGATCGACCACCTTGACGCCGGTAGCCGTTGCACCAGCACCACCCGCTTCGTTGACCACGGTAATCACATAGTCGCGGGTCGTGCTCTGGTTGGCCTGCGCCGGTCCGTTCTTGCGGATCTTCAGGTTGATGACCGACTGCACGATGGTCTGCGCCTGAGCCCCGTTGTTGGTCTCGTCGGCCTCCGGAATGCTGTTGCCCGGATCGACGACCGCCACATCGGTTATCGGCCCGTTGGCGTTCGGCGCCCTTGCGAGGATGGTGATGGTGGTGTTGCCGCCACCCGTCACCGTGCCGTTGGTGCAGTCGACGATCACCCCCGTAGCCGGCGTACCGCTCGAACTACAGCTAAACGTCGGAGAAACCGCCGAGACGAATTCCGCGCCCTCGGGCAAGGTATTGCGCACCGCAACGTTGAACGCGGTATCGGTGCCGCTGTTTGCCACGGTCAGCGTATAGGTGATCAGGCCCAGGGGCGTGACCGGATCCGGCGCGTCGGCGATGGAAAGCGAGAGCTCGTTGAAGCCGTTCGCGCCGCCCAAGGCGACCGTGGTGTCGGCAGCAGCCGTGTTGTTGGTCTCGTTGCCCTCGGCGATCGCACCATCGGGATCGACGGTCGCCTCGTTGCGATAGGTTCCGGGCGTTGCCGGTGCGAACACGGTGATGTCGATCGTTGCCGACCCTCCCGCCGCGATCGAACCCCCGGTGCAATCCACCCGGGTGGTCGCAACACCATCGGTATGGATACAGACGAACTCGTTGGTCCCGCTGGCGGAAACGAAGCGCATGCCCGCCGGCAGGTCGTCACGCACCGCAACGCCGTTGACCGGGTCAGTGGCATCGTTGCCGACGGTAATCTGGTAAGTCAGGGTACCGTTGGGCGCAACGCTGGTGCCTGAGGTCGGGCTCGCCTGGACCTTCGCGATCGTCAACTCGTGGTAGGCGCCCTTGTCGGCACCGCCGTTGACGACATTGGTGTCCTCGGCCTCCAGGTTGTTGTTTTCATTGACTTCGTCTATCGCTCCATCGGGATCGACGCGAACCTCGTTGTGCATCGTGCCGACCGAGGGCCGAGCGAAGACCTTGACGGTGATGGTCGCCTTCTCCAATCCCGCTCCGAAATAGCTTTCGGCGGCCGTACCCAGCAGGCGTCCACCGACGCAGGTCACCAGGCCGTTGGCATGGGAACAACTGAAATCCTTGTCGCCCGATGCCGACAGGAAGGTGGTGCTTGCCGGCAGGGTATCGCGCACCACGATGTTGGTGGCGTCCTGGGTACCGATATTGTCGACAATGATCGTGTAGGTCTGGGTACCACTGGTGGCAATGGGATCGAACCCGGGTTCGGCATCCGTCTTGGTCACCGTCAGATCGATGCCGGTGTTTACCTGGGTGGTTTGGGTGAAGGTATTGTTGGTCTCGTCCGCCTCGAAAATCGCGTTATTGGGGTCGACCGTCACCGTATTGGCAATCACACCGACCGACGGTGGCGCCACCAGGGTGAGGGTGACCGTCCGCGTCGATTCGGCCGGAATGGTGCCGCCGCTACAGGTGACGACGTTGGCTCCGTCAACCGCGCAGGTAAAGCCACCATCGGAGACTGAGCCGTCGAATACCAGACCCGGGGGCAAGGGGTCGCGCAGCACGACATCGCTGGCTTGCTGTACTCCGCTGTTGCCGACCACAAAGGTATAGGTCAAGCCACCGCCGCAAACCGCTGCTCCCGGCCAGGAACGCGCGCAGACCGGGTCCGGGGAATCGCTCTTGGTGACCGTCAGATCGATACCCGGTTTGACCGAGGTCGTGGACGAGGCGCTGTAGCTGTAGCCGACGTTGCTCACATTGGCCGAGACTACGCCAGTGTTCAGAATCTGTGTGCCCGCGGAAGCGATGACCTGACCGCGAACGGTCACGGTTTGCGTGCCGCCCGCATTCAGGGTGCGAATCGAGCACACCACCTGCGGCGCGCTCACCACGCAGCCACCGGTGTTGCCGACGGTCCCGTTTACCACCACCTGGCTCGCGCTGATGCTGGCAGGCTCCAGCCCCTGGGTGCCGTCGATGATCCGGACGTCGTTGGCGCGAGTGCCGGAAACGTTTTTGACGACGAGTGTATAGACCAATTCCTGACCGGGGCTGATCGGGTCCGGAGTATCGACATTGGTGATGGTCAGCAGTGGCGATGAGGATCCACCCGTGACCGCGGTATTGACCGTCGCAGACGTGTTGTTGAGCTCATTGCCTTCGGCGATGGTGTTATCGGGATCCACCACCGCGGTGTTGGTCAACGAGGTCGGCGCAGCAGGTGTGGTTCCAGCGATGGTGATCGTGGCATTGGCGCCCGCATTGACCGCGCCGCCGTCACAGGTAACCGTTTGACCCACGACACTGCAACTGAACAGACTGGTGCCGGATGCGCTGATACCCGTTACCCCGGCGGGCAAGGTATCGACCACGCGGATATTGGTCGCGTTGGCCGCACCGATGTTGTTGACGGTCAGGTGATAGGTGATCGGGCTTGAAATCGGCACCGAGGATGGCCCGGTCTTGGTCAAGGCCAGATCGGGCAATGGCGAACCGGTCCCACCGGAAACCAGCACCGATGCGGTTTGGGTGGTGTTGAACGTCTGCGCCGAACGGGTACCCGACACCGTGGCGGTATTGTTGATCGTGGTACCGCTGGACGCGGTGACCACGCCCCGGATGGTAACCGTGAAACTGGCGCCCCCTTGCAAGGTGCCGATATTGCAGTTCACCAGCAAGGCATTTTGAGAGCAGCTCCCCTTGGTCGTGGTCAGGGCGAGCTGCGGCGGCACGCCAATGCCACCGATGCCGTTGAGCTGATCCGACAATACGACATTGGTGAGCTTGGAGCCCGCCGTATTGGTGACGGTGATGGTCCAGGTTTCCTGTGCCCCGGAGGCGACCGGGTTCGGGCTACCGCTGTTGACGACTGAGACCGGGCTGGCAGGGTCGGCTGCCACCTGCAGGGGCACACCACAAGACACAAGGATCGTTGCCAGCATTGCCCGCCAGGGCTGCCAGACTTTGCGGAGCAGGGTGCCGGTGTGTTGCGTATTCACAAACGCCTCCTTCCAGGGAATTACCGGGATCAGTGATTTGTCAGTCAATCGGTTGTCAGTCAACCAGTGGTGTAATACCGCCTCTTCGAACACGACTGAAACCGCATTGCATGGTTTCATCGTCAGGGTTTTTGTGCGGCGCCCATGCGCGTGCAATTACCCTAGTTATGCTTGTCTGGGCGGCGTGTCAATAAAATGGCGCCAAAGGGGCTGACGAACCGATGAACGGGCGCTTTCTGCCGACAAAGAGACATGCGACAGGAAATCGACACCCTGACCAGCCCAGGTATACCTTCCTCGCTGACCCATGCCGGGATCGACAGCCATGACCGATAGCGGATTGATGACCGGACTCCTGGCTCTCCAACTCATCGTGGGGGGGGCGCTCAGCCTGCTGCTGATCGGCGCACTCGCACTGGGGTGGATGTACCTGGTCGATGTCCGCCAGCGCCAGCACGCCATCCGCCGCAACTACCCGATCATCGGCCGCTTCCGCTATCTGTTCGAGCGCCTCGGCTATTTCTTCCGCCAGTACTTCTATGCCCTCGACCGCGAAGAGCAGCCGTTCAACCGCGCGCAGCGCTCCTGGGTCTACCGGGCGGCCAAGAATATCGACAGCACCCTCGCCTTCGGCTCGACGCTCGATCTGGCGGCACCGGGTGCGGTGCTGTTCGTGCCCGATGAATTCCCCACCCTCGAAGAAGATGCAGTCAACGACGCGCCCCTGGTGATCGGCCCACACTGCACCCAGCCGTTCACGGCGCGGTCGTTCTTCAACGTCTCGGCCATGAGCTACGGCGCCATCTCGCGCGTGGCGGCCTTGGCGCTGTCGCGCGGCGCAGCGCGCGCCGGCTGCTGGCTCAACACCGGCGAGGGCGGCCTGTCGCCTCACCATCTGGAGGGCGGCTGCGATCTGGTGTTCCAGATCGGCACCGCCAAGTACGGCGTGCGCGATGCCCAAGGACAGCTCAGCGACGAACGCCTGCGGGCCATCGCCGCGCATCCCCAGGTGCGGATGTTCGAGATCAAGCTGAGCCAGGGCGCCAAACCCGGCAAGGGCGGCATCCTGCCGGGCATCAAGGTCACCCCGGAAGTCGCGCAGATCCGCGGCATTCCCGTCGGCCAGGATTCCATCAGCCCCAACGGCCACCCGGATATCCGCGACGTCGGCCAGTTGCTCGAGCGCATCGACCATATCCGCACGGTGACCGGCAAGCCGGTCGGGTTCAAGCTGGTGGTTGGCGGCGGCGGCTTTTTCGACCAACTCTGCCAGCAGATCCGGGCGCGCGGGGCGGAACGCTGGGCGCCGGATTTCATCACCCTCGACAGCGGCGATGGCGGCAGCGGCGCAGCGCCGCAGAGCCTGATGGATCACGCCGGCCTGAGCATTCGCGAAACCCTGGCGGCGGTGATCGACAAGCTCGGCGAATACGGCCTGCGCGAGCGCATCCGGGTGATCGCCGCGGGCAAGCTGATTACCCCGGTGGATGTCGCCTGGGCGCTGGCGGTGGGCGCGGATTTCATCAATTCGGCGCGCGGCTTCATGTTTGCGCTGGGCTGCATCCAGGCCATGCAATGCAATCGCAACACCTGCCCCACCGGCATCACCACCCACGATCCGGATCTCCAGCGGGGTCTCGATCCCATGGACAAGTCCGTCCGCGTGGCCTTCTACGTCGAGAATCTGCGCAGGGAGGTAGGGGTAATCGCCCATAGCTGCGGCGTCACCAGCCCCCGCGGACTGCGCCGTCATCACGCCCGCATCGTGACCGAACTGGGGCAGTCCGAGCCGCTGGATCGCTACTACGCCAAGGCAGCAATGCAGAATCCCGTCCTGACGCCCATCGCCACCCGCCCACCAGCCTCGGAAAAGCTCTGACCCTGGAAGCCCTGACCACGGAAGCACTGATCATGAACCACCTCTGCACCCGCTACGCCAGTCTGCACCGCGCGCTGTTCGGCCGTCTGCGCCATCTCGATGGCCTGCCGCCGTTGCTGCTGCGCCTCTATCTGGCCCCAGTGATGATCGCCGCCGGACTGCACAAGTTTCACAACTGGGCGGACATGGTGGCCTGGTTCGGCAATCCGGACTGGGGTCTGGGGCTGCCGGCGCCGGCGCTGATGGTGGCGCTCGCCGCGGGCGCGGAACTGGGCGGCGGTCTGGCGCTGTTGCTCGGCCTCGCGGTGCGCTGGTTCGCCATGCCGCTGCTGGTCTCCATGGCGGTCGCGGCCGGCACCGTGCACTGGCAGCACGGCTGGTTCGCCATCGCCCCGGGCGACCCCGACACCAGTACCGCCCGGGTACTGGCGATGGTGGGCATTCCCGCCGCCGAACGCAGCCTGGAAAACAGCGTCGCGGTCGGCCAGCGCCTCCAGAAGGCGCGCGAACTGCTGCGCGAACACGGCGACTACGCATGGCTGACCGAGAAGGGCGGCATCGTGATCCTCAACAACGGCATCGAATTCGCCGCCACCTACTACATCATGCTGCTGAGTCTGTTGTTCACCGGCGGCGGGCGCTACTTCAGCCTCGATTACTGGCTGGCGCGGCGTGCGGGCCTGCTGACCTGCTGACCTGCTGACCTGCTGACCTGCGATTAGGCCCGGTCGGCGAACCGGCGGCGGAGCGCGGCGGCCATGCTACAATCGCGCCGTTTTTCTTTGCCCTCGGGCCCTTTTCATCGGAGTTCACCGCTATTTCCAACATCACTGACGCGCCTTCCGTGGCGCCGGAAGCCGCAACCGCCCACCGCGGGCGCTCCCGTGGCCGCGGCAATCGCGCCGATTCGCCCCACGCCTCCGCGGCCACGCCCTGGAGCCCCGACGATTTCCCGGTAGAACCCGAGGACGGCAAGGTTCGGTTTCAGGATCTGGATCTGCCGTCACCGCTGCTGCACGCCATCGCCGACCTCGGCTTTCGCTACTGCTCGCCGATCCAGGCGCGTTCGCTGCCCTTCGCCCTGCGCGGCCACGACGTGGTGGGCAAGGCGCAGACCGGCACCGGCAAGACCGCGGCCTTTCTGATCACCATCATCACCGACCTGCTGCAGAATCCGATCACCGAGGAACGCTACGCCGGCGAGGCCCGCGCCCTGGTGATCGCGCCCACCCGCGAGCTGGTGATCCAGATCGCCGACGACGCCAAGGCGCTGTGCAAGTACACCGGCCTGGAAATCCACACGCTGGTCGGTGGCATGGATTACGACCGCCAGCGCCAGCGCCTGCACCAGCGCCATTGCGACATCCTGGTGGCCACCCCCGGCCGCCTGCTCGACTTCTGCAACAGCCGCGACGTCCACCTCGATCAAATCGAAGTCCTGGTCATCGACGAAGCCGACCGCATGCTCGACATGGGCTTCATCCCCCAGGTACGGCGCATCGTGCGGCTCACGCCGCACAAGGCCGAACACCGCCAGACCCTGATGTTCTCCGCCACCTTCACCGACGACGTCCACCGTCTCGCCGAGCAGTGGACCGAGCGCCCGGTGTTCGTCGAGATCCAGCCCGAACGCGTCGCCGCCGATTCGGTGGATCAGCGCGTGTTCATCGTCGAGACCCGCAACAAGTTCGCGCTGCTGCGCAACCTGCTGCGCGACCCCGAAGTGGAGAGCGCCATCGTCTTCGCCAACCGCCGCGACCAGTGCCGGCGCCTGCAGGAAAAGCTGCGCAACGCCGGCATCGAGGCCGGCCTGCTGTCCGGCGAGGTCGCCCAGAACCAGCGCGTGCGCACCCTGGACGCCTTCAAGAGCGGCAAGCTGAAAGTCCTGGTCGCCACCGACGTCGCCGGCCGCGGCCTGCACGTCGACGGCATCAGCCACGTCGTCAACTACACGCTGCCGGAAGAGCCGGAGGACTACGTCCACCGCATCGGCCGCACCGGCCGCGCCGGCAAGACCGGCACCTCGATCAGTTTTGCCTGCGAGGACGACGCCTTTCTGCTGGAGCCGATCAGCGCCCTGCTCGGGCGCCCGCTGGAGTGCGAACAGCCACCGGAGGAACTGCTCAGCCGCTGAGGGCCGCAGCGCTCTTTCGCCGCGCGGCCTGCTTGATGCGACAATGCCGGCCTCCCACGACCAGCGGCCGGCATCATGTCCAAACCCCTCGCAGGCGTCCGCGTCCTCGACCTGACCCACATCCTCTCCGGGCCCTTCGCCACCATGACGCTCGCCGATCTGGGCGCCGAGGTGGTCAAGGTCGAGCCGCCGGAGGGCGAGCGCACCCGCCGCCTGCTCGCCGACGACCCCAGGCATTCGATCGCCGGCATGGGCGCCTACTTCCTGTGCCTGTCGCGCAACAAGAAAAGCCTGGTGGTGGACCTCAAGGGCGAGGCCGGCCGCGAGCTGTTCTACGAACTGGTCACCAAGGCCGACATCGTCTGCGACAACTTCAGCGTCGGCGTCACCACCAAGCTCGGTATCGACCACGACCGCCTCGCCGCCATCAACCCGCGCATCATCACCTGCTCGATCAGCGGCTTCGGCGAGACCGGCCCAGGCCGCAACCGCACCGCCTTCGACCAGGTGGTGCAGGCCTACGGCGGCAACATGTCGATCACCGGCTTCGACGCCCAGCACCCGCTACGCTCCGGACTGCCCATCGCCGACCTGGGCGGCAGCCTGTTCGGCTTGGCGGGCATCCTCACCGCGCTCTACGAGCGCGAGCGCAGCGGCCGCGGTCAGCACCTCGACATCTCCATGCTCGACGGCCAGATCGCCATGATGAGCTACATGGCCACCATGTACTTCCTCTCCGGCGAAGACCCCGAGCCCATCGGCAACTCCCACTTCGTCCACGTGCCCTACAACAGCTTCGCCACCCGTGACGGCGCCATCGTCATCGCGGTGATCTTCGACGAATTCTGGAAGAGCCTGCTCGACGTGCTCGGCGCCGACGACCTGCGCCGGCCGGAATTCGACCGCCAGCCCGGCCGCCTCGCCAGCAAGCGGTTGATCGAGGATCGCGTCGCGGAGATCTTCGCCACCGGCACCACCGCGCACTGGCTCGCGAAACTCGAAGCCGTGCGCATCCCCTGCGCGCCCGTCAACCGCTTCAGCCAGGCGCTCGCCGATGCCCAGGTCCGCCACCGCGACATGGTGGTCGAGGTCGGCCATCCCGACGGCGGCCGCACCTTCGCCCCCGGCAACCCGATCAAGCTCTCGCGCAGCGACCCGGCGACCTTCGCCCCGGCGCCCACCCTGGGCCAGCACAGCGACGAGGTGCTGAAGGAGTGGCTGGGCCTGGATGAGGCCGGCATCGCGCGCTGGCGGGAGGCGGGGGCGACCCGTTAGCCGCCTGGCGCCCGGCGCTCGGCAAGAGCGCTTGGCCAGACCGAAGTCAGCAGCTCAAAACTCCCGTCCCATGCGGTAGAACTCGTCGTTGGGGCGGATGCCGATCAGGTTCGCCAGCCGATTGGAAAGGCAGAAAAAGGCACTGATGGCACCGATGTCCCAGATATCCTCGTCGTCAAAGCCATGCTCGCGCAGGCGGGCGTAGTCGGCATCCTCGATGGCCTGCGATTGCCGGCTGACCTTGACCGCGAAATCCAGCATGGCGCGCTGCCGTGGCGTGATGTCCGCCTTGCGGTAGTTGATCGCAAGCTGGTCGGCGAGCTGCGAATGTTTCGCCAGAATGCGCAGGATGGCGCCGTGGGCGATCACGCAGTAGTGGCACTCGTTGCCGCCGCTGACGGTGACCACGATCATTTCCTTCTCCGCCTTGGTGAGGCTGCTGTCGCGCTTCATGACGGCGTCGTGGAGCGCAAAGAACCCACGCCATTGGTCGGGTCGATGGGCGAGCGCCAGGAACACATTGGGAATGAAACCGGTCTTTTCCTGTACCGCCAGGATCTGCGCGCGGATGTCGTCCGGCAGGGTGGCGGGATCGGGAATCGGATAGCGGCTGGTCGGTGGCAGTCTTGTCATCACTGGGCCCCAAAAAGTTTTTCCTGTGATACCTGTCGAAGAAATCATCTGCCGAGAACGTTTTTGGTGCACTCATGTCACCTCGGCGCACTATTTGGTTACAATCTCATGACGCGTCGTAAGAATGAGGAGTATCCACATGAATATCAAACATAAACCGCTTTCATCTCTGGCTGGTCTGGCGCTGCTTCCGATGGCCTTCCATGGTGCTTCGGTGCAGGCTGCGGACAATATCAGCTATAGCTACCTGGAGGCCGAATACGTATTCGGCGACGAGGTCGACCCCGATGCGCCAGGCGTCGATAACCTGGACGTCGATGGCCTGCGCTTCAAGGGTTCCGCCGCGCTGACCGACCATGTCTTCGTCTGGGGATCGCACGCCGCACTCGACCTCGACCTGCCGGGCACCGGCGAATCCAGCCTCGACGCGCAGTCGCTCGGCGTCGGCGCCAACTACGCCCTGCTCACCGGCCCCAACCAGCTCGACGCGTGGGGCGGCGTCTCCTATGAACGCCTCGATCCCGCCGGCAGCCAGGCCGATGGCTACGGACTGTCCGCCGGCCTGCGCTGGAAGGCCCTGGAAGCCCTGGAGGTCAACGGGTTCGGCAGCTACCGCGAATACGACGACTTCGACTTCCTGCTCACCGGTCAGGATGCCGATGGCTGGGTGTACGGCGTCGGTGCGGTGTACAGCGTCACTCCGCAGTTCGGCCTGACCGCCAACTGGGAGCGCTGGGAGCTGGACGCGGGGCCGATCGACCCCGAGGCGGATCTGTTCAGCGTCGGTGCGCGCTGGAGCTTCCGGTAACACCGAGCGGGTGGGGCGGCCTTCACCACCCGCCCCAGCTACCAGCTTCAAGCCTCGCGGCGGACGCCGCGGGGCTTGAGCACAACTCCGCCAGGCACTGCGACCAATCACATCAGCCGGCCGCGGGCGGAAAGCCCCCCGTCGATGGTCACCAGGGTGCCGCTCAGGTAGGCGGCGCGATCGGAAACCAGAAAAGCAGCGAGGTCGGCGACTTCCGCGGGTTCAGCCGGGCGGCCGAAGGGCATGTCGCCGGTGAGCTCGCGCCAGCGTTCGGCGGGCAAGCCCTTGGCAACGGCATTCTGCTCCATCAACCGCACCAGACGATCGGTGGCGGTCAGCCCTGGATTGATGCCCAGTACGCGGACGTTGTCTTCTGGACTGATGCCACCCAATGCCTTGGTAAAGGCCGCCAGCGCGGCATTGCCGGCGGTACCGGCGATGTAATTGCCCTCGGTGAATTCGCCGCCCGCGATGCCCACCACATTGAGGATCACGCCGCGCCGCCGCGCCGCCATCGCCGCATAGAGCGCACGGCTCAGATTGATGTAGCCGAAGACCTTGAGATCCCAGGCCTGGCGCCAGGTCGCCTCGTCGATGCGCGCGAGGGCGCCCGCCGGAATGGCGCCCGCATTGTTCACCAGGATATCTACCGTGGCGCAGGCATCCGCCAGCGTGGCGACGCTGCGGCTGTCACCCAGATCCAGGGCGTGGCCCGTTGCGCGCACGCCGTAGCGCGCAAGGTCGGCGCAGGCGGCATCGAGATCGGCGGCCAAGCGCGCCGCCAAGTGCAGGTGGCAGCCCGCGGCTGCCAGGGTTTCGGCAATCGCGCGGCCGATGCCGCGCGAGCCTCCGGTGATCAGGGCCGTGCGGCCCGCAAGTCCCAAGTCCATCGCTGATCCTCCGCGCCCGATTGTCCGGGCTGCGCCGGTCGACCGCAAGCCGACCTCGGCCGAGTCTCAAGGCAACCGGTTCAGGCGTAGGTGCAAAAGTAGGCGGTGGCGATGGTGAGCTTGGCCTTGAAGGAAGTCCCGGCCGGGACTTCGAAGGTCTCGCCGGTGTTGTAGGTGTACCACTCGTCGCTGCCCGGCAGTTGGATGCGCATGGCGCCGCTGATCACGGTCATGGTCTCGTGGCGGCTGGCGCTGAATTCGTATTCGCCAGCCTCCATGACCCCGATGGTCGCGGGCAGGGTGCGGGTCTGGAATCCGATCGACTTGACCTTACCGGCAAAGTATTCATTGACTTCCAACATCGACTGCTCCTGAAGAAGAAATCTGCTGCTCCCTGAGACTGCCGCACCGCCCAGCTCAGTGCTGGTGGCCACCGACGCCGTGTACATGGCCATGGGCAAGCTCTTCGGCGCTGGCATCGCGCACCGCGACGACTTCAACCTCGTACACCAGCGTCTTGCCGGCGAGTGGGTGATTGAGATCCACATCCACGTTGAACTTGCCGACCTTCTGGACCACGACCCGACGCAGCCCCTTGTCGGTGCGCACGGCCACCACCTGTCCGGGCACCAGTTTGCCCTGAGTCGCCAGATGCTTGATGGGCACTCGGGTGGTGGCATCTTTACGGCGCGGGCCGTAGGCCTGTTCGGGGACCAGGGTCACCGACAAGGTATCACCAACGACACGTCCCGCGAGCTGCGCCTCCAGGGCCGGCAACAGGTTGCGGTGCCCATGCAGGTAGGCGTGGGGCTCCCGCTCGCGGGTGGAATCCAGCAACACCCCCGTTTCGTCGGTCAGGGTGTAGTGAATGGTGACAGCCTTGTTGGGTGCGATCTGCATGGTGACGGCCGAATGGCCCGGTATCGGACAAGGGCGCGGGCGCGCATTCTAGTACAGCCCAACCCGCCGCGGAACGATCCCGCGATGGGACTTCCCGGCGATCCTTCGACCCCCGGGGTTTTCCGCCACGGCACTCAGCGCGGGCCGCCGAACAGCCGCTGGATGCTGGAGAAATCCAGGCCGGTGTTGTCTTCGCCGCCCAGCTCGCCATAGAGGTTGTAGAGGCTCTGGGCGAGCGCGCCCATGGGCGTGCTCGAATGGCTGGCGAGCGCCGCACCCATCGCGAGCCCCAGATCCTTCTGCATCAGCCGCACCATGAAGCCGCCCTGGTAATTACGGCTCGCGGGCGCGGTTTCCATCACTCCCGGCCAGGGGTTGTACTTCTCGAGCGACCAGTTGCAGCCGGAACTCTTGAGCATGATGTTCGACAGCACCTTGGGATCGAGGCCATTGTCGACGCCCAGTTGCAGCGCCTCGGCGGTGCCGATCATGTGCACCGCGAGCAGCATGTTGTTGCAGATCTTGGCGATCTGGCCGGCGCCGCTCGCGCCCGCGTGAAAGATGTTGGCACCCATGTGTTGCAGCACTTCGCGTGCCGCTTCGACGTCGGCCGCTTCACCGCCACACATGAAGGCCAGCGTCGCCGCCTGGGCGCCGGCGACGCCGCCGGAGACGGGCGCATCGACCACGCGGATGCCGCGCGTCTTGCCTGCGGCGGCGATGCGCCGCGAACTCGCCGCGGCGATGGTGGAGCAGTCGATCACCAGCGTGGCCGGGCCGATCAGGTTCAGGAGTCCGGCGCCGTCGAGGTAGAGGCGTTCGGCGATGGCGCCGTCGGGCAGCATCGAAATCACGAAATCGGCGCCCTCGACCGCGGCCTGCTCGGTGACCGCGGCGCTGCACCCGTCCTGCACCGCCTGCTGCACCGCGGCCGGCACCAGATCGAAGGCGCGCACCCGGAAGCCGGCCTTGACCAGATTGGCGGCCATTGGCCCGCCCATGTTGCCCAACCCGAAAAACGCCACTGTCTTGGCCATACCCTGTTCCCCCTCAGAGATCCGCCAGCGGATGGGGCGCGTCGCCCCAGGGCGGTGTCAGATATTGTCGCTGCAGTGCCGGCGTCAGCTCGGCGAGCGTGGCCGGTTCGAAACGCGGCGCATTGTCCTTGTCGATGATCTGGGCGCGCACGCCCTCGCGGAAGTTGCCGTATTTGGCGCAATTGAGTGCCGCCACCAACTCCAGGCGCAGGGCGTCGGCGAGCGTCAGGCCGCGGCCGCGCCGGTGCAATTCGTGGGCGAGGAAGATCGATACCGGGCAGCCGCGCTTGTGAGTGGCCACCGCGCGCTGTGCCCAGGGGTCGTCGCCGGCATAGGCGGTAATTGCCGCCGAGGCGGCGGCGAGGCTGTCGGCGCCCGTGACCCGCGCGATCCACTCCGCATGGGCGGGGATCTGCGCGGCGGGCAGGCGGTCGCGTCCGTCGTGTTCGATTTCACGCAGCAGCGCTTCGATCTGCGCCTTGCGCGCTGCGGCATCGCCGGCCCAGGCGAGCGCCGCCAGACGGTCGAGCATCCGCGCCTTGTCGCCGTGGGGAACGAACACATCCGCGAGCCCCACATAAAGTGCGTCGGCGGCGTTGATCTGGGCGCCGGTGAGGCCGAGAAACAGCCCCGCGTGGTCGCGGGTGCGGTTCAGGAACCAGGTACCGCCGACATCGGGAAACAGGCCGATGGTGATTTCCGGCATCGCCAGCTTGCTGTGCTCGGTGACGATGCGGAAATCGCCGCCCTGGTAGACGCCCATGCCGCCGCCCATCACGAAGCCGTTGCCCCAGGTGATGATCGGAATCGGACTGTGGTGCAGGCGATGATCGAGGCGGTATTCGCGGGCGAAGAAATCCCGCGCATAGGGGTTTTCGCCGGCGCCGTGCTCGACCATGGATTCGTACAGCATGCGGATGTCGCCGCCGGCCGAAAACGCCCGGTCGCCGACGCTGTCGATCAGGATGGCGACGACGCC
>DASUDS010000048.1:0-8784 GCA_036275455.1 Porticoccaceae bacterium | reverse complement strand
GCCTGGAGAAACTCGGCGTTCGCCGCTTGGGGGGTGCCGAAAAGTCCGTTTCAATCCGCTCCCGGCTTTTCGGCCGGGAGAAACCTTCGTCGAGCACCACCACGCTGTTCACGATGTTGTGCAGCTTGCGGCAGCGGCTGGTGCGCGCCGCGAACAGCGATTCGAAGAACTGCACGCTGGTGGTGACGACGATGGGCGCGCCCCAGTTCTCACACGCCAGGCGGCTGCGCAGGTTCTCGCGACCGGAGTCGGCTTCGGCGTTGCTGTGGTGCTCGACGAAGGTTTCTCCCGGCCGAAAAGCCGGGAGCGGATTGAAACGGACTTTTCGGCACCCCCCAAGCGGCGAACGCCGAGTTTCTCCAGGCCGAAAAGCAGGGAGCGGGTCAGTGTCCGTGGTGCCGCTCCCGAATCAGCAGCACGGTATGGGGATCATCCTGACGTGTAGCCGGGCGAAACCCAAAGCTCCTGGCGAGGTCACGCATCCGATGGTTTTCGTAGAGCACGTCGGCGGCGATGCGTTCGATTCCGGCCGCGTCGGCCAGGACGATCAGCCGGCGCAGGAGCTGGGTGCCGAGGCCCTTGCACTGCCAGGCGTCGGCGACCGCGATGCCCAGGTCGGCGGCGATCTCTCCCTTCGGGCGCGCCCAGCGGGCGACGGCGATCTGGCGTTCCCCGTGTTCTTCTTCGATGCAGGCGATCAGCGCCATCTGGTCGGGATAGTCGAGGTTGACGAAACGCTCGGCCATCTCCGGGGTCAGGGCGGGCAGGGCACCGTGAAAGCGCAGGTAGCGGGAGGTGGGCGAGAGGTCGCGCACGAACGCCTCCTCGATGGCGCGATCCTCCGGCCACAGGGCGCGAATGGTCACCGGCGTGCCGGCAAGGACGATCCGATCGCGATACGCGGGTGGCTTCACGGCGCCGGTTCTCCCAGCAGGAAGCGGGCGCGGCTGGTGCCGGCCTGGAATACCTGAAGCTCCCCTGGTGTGAAGGTCTGCCAGGGTTCGTCGCGGGTGAGCGGTGCGGTGGCGATCACGCTGACCTGGTCGTTCGGCTCGGTGTGGCGGGCGAAGTCGATGCTCATGTCGGCATCGATCAGCGTGGCCTGGCCGAAGGGCGCACGGCGGGTGATCCAGCAGAGCCGCTTGCCGCAGTGGGCGTAGAGTGCTTTCGAGTCGGAAAGCAGCGCGTTGAAGACGCCGAGCTGCGCCAGCTGGTGGCAGAGTTCGGCGATCAATTGCCACAGCGCGCGCGGCTGGCGCGGGCGTTGGGGGAAGGCTTCCGAGACCTGGTCGAGCAGCCAGCAGAAGGCGTGTTCGCTGTCGGTGCTGCCCACCGGCCGGTAGCGGCGCAGCGGCCAGCGCTTGATGCCGCGCAGCTGACCGTTGTGGGCGAAGGCCCAGGTCTGGCCCCACAGCTCGCGCGCGAAGGGGTGCGTGTTCTCCAGGCACACGCCGCCGCGGTTGGCCTTGCGGATGTGGGAGAGCACGATGTCGCTCTTGATCGAATAGCCTTGCACGAAGCGGGCGATTTCCGATTCCGCGCTGGCATCGGGATCGTGAAAGGCGCGATAGCCGCGCCCCTCGTAAAAGCCGATGCCCCAGCCATCGCCATGGGGGCCGGTGGCGCCGCCGCGGCGCATCAGTCCGGCGAAGCTGAAGCAGATATCGGTGGGCACATTGGCACTCATGCCCATCAGCTCGCACATGGTTGGCGTCCCGGCGCTATTTTTTCTTGAAGCTATTTCTTCTCGAAGCTATTTCTTCTCGACGCTACTTCTTCTCGACCTTTTCCACCGGCAGGCCGGCTTCGGTCCAGGCCCCGAAGCCGCCGCCGATATGGCACACCGGGGCGAGCCCCATGCGCTGCACCTGCTGGGTGGCGAGTGCCGAGCGGTGGCCCTTGGCGCAATAGAACACGAAGCGCTTGCCGGACGAAAACAGGTCGCGGTGGTATTCGCTGTCGGGATCGACCCAGAATTCGAGCATCCCCCGGGGTGCGTGGAAGGCGCCGGGGATCTTGCCGTCGCGTTGCAGTTCGCGGATGTCGCGCAGATCGACGATCTGGGTATTGGGGTCGTCGAGCGCGGCCTTTGCCTGGGCGAGGTCGAGGGTCTCGATTTCGCTCATGGCCTGATCGACCAGTTGGCTGACGCTGATTTTCATGGGGCCTCCGGATGGGTGGAATTGGGATGATGGTAACCCAAGGCAGGGGTCGGGCAATCTCGGCACCGCACGGTCGCCGCGGGCGCGCCCCGGGCCGGACCGATCCGGTACGCTAGGACGATGATCAGAGCATCGATGCTGCCGCCCCGCAATGTCCAGGCCTCGGCCTGGCGGTGGCTGGTCGTCGGCGCGCTGTGCCTGGGTACGTCGGCCCTATGGACGCTCAGCGCGCAGGCAGCGCTGGCAGCGCCGGCCGCCGCGGCCGACCGCGACGGAGTGCAATTCTTCGTGCGCGCCAATCTCGAATTCACCCTATTCCACGAACTCGGACACATGCTGATCGACGAGCTGGCCCTGCCAGTGCTCGGTACCGAGGAGGATGCCGCCGATCGCATCGCGGTGGTGGCCATGGTGCTGGCGCGCCAGGGGCAGACGCCCGAGGACATCATTCCCTGGCTGTTTGCGGTCGCGGGCGACTGGTACACCGAATGGGAACTGGGCGACGGCAGCCGCGAGCGCACCCCGATTCCCTACTGGGAGCAGCACCCGCTGGAGATCCAGCGCTTCCACAGCATCGTCTGCCTGGTGTTCGGCAGTGATCCCGACCGACTGGATGGCCTGGTGGATACGGAACTGCTGCCGTTCGGGCGCGCGGTGTCCTGCGAGCGCGAATACCGGCTGGCGCAGCGGGGGGTGCAATGGGTGCTCGACACCTACGGCCCAGGGGGTCAACGGGGCCAGCCGGGTCAGGCCGGTGCGATCCAGGTGCGTTACCTGCGGGCAGAAGGCCGCCAGCGCGAACTGGCCGAGTGGGTAGCAGGCAGCGGCATTGCCGAGGCGGTCGCGGCGCGATTGGTGGCGCGGCTGCGGCTGCCGCGCGACATCGCCATCGAGTTCGAAGACTGCCCGGGCAATCCGGACGCGGTCTGGCGGCAGGACCTGGGCCAGGTGTCGCTCTGTTATCAATTGCTCGAGCACTTCCGCGATCTTGGCGCTTACCGCATCGCCCACAACCGGCGCGCCTGCGCCATTGCCGTGGTACGCCGGTTCGTTGGCCGGATTCTGGCCTGCCCGGAGCCGTGACGGCGGGATTCAGGTACCTTCCACCCGGATGGCGCCGCAGCGAGTGCAGCGGAAATGGGTCACCAGCTTCCCCGATTTCACATCGAAGCGGCGGTCCTTGCTGATCTGCCAGGCGTGATGGCCGTATTGACAGAGTCCCAGGCGGCGCGGCGGGCGCGGTTTGAAATCGAGGATGTCGGCCATGCCGGTGCCCAGTCGGGGGTGCCGGCGATTGTGGCCGAGCGCCGGGCGGGTGGCCAGCAGGCGTGCCCGGCAACTGCGCCAGGTCAAGTGCGCATCGGGCGAGCATTGAAATCGCCGCGTGTTCTCCCCAAATAGGTGCCAGAGCCATTTGGTATGGAGTCGTCATGCGTCAAGAGCGTCTCACCAGAGCCTTGCAGGAAGCGATCGCCGATGCCCAGTCGCTGGCCATCGGCCGCGACCATCCCGCCATCGAGCCGGTGCATCTGCTGGCGGCACTGCTGCGCCAGAGCGGGGGCGTGACGCGTCCGCTGCTCGCCCAGGCCGGCTTCGATCTGACCGGGCTGGAAGGCGAACTGGAAGCCCAGCTCCAACGCCAGCCGGTGATCAGGAACCCCACCGGAGAAGCCAACATTTCCGCCGATTCGATGCGTCTGCTGAATCTGGCCGACAAGCTGGCGCAGCAACAGGGCGATCAGTTCATCGCGGTGGAGACGGTGCTGCTGGCCGCCTTCGATCACAACCAGCTCGCCGCAATCCTGAATCGCTTTGGCAAGCAGGAGCAACTCAAGAGCGCCAGTGCGCGCGTGCGTGGAGGAGAAACCGTGCAGAGTGCGGATGCCGAAGGTCAGCGCCAGGCGCTGGAGAAATACACCATCGACCTCACCGAGCGGGCGCGTTCCGGCAAGCTCGATCCGGTGATCGGCCGCGACGACGAAATTCGCCGCACCATCCAGGTATTGCAGCGGCGCACCAAGAACAATCCGGTGCTGATCGGCGAACCGGGCGTGGGCAAGACCGCGATCGTCGAGGGGCTGGCCCAGCGCATCGTCAACGGCGAAGTGCCCGAGGGCCTCAAGAGCAAGCGCGTGCTGTCCCTGGACATGGGCGCGCTGATCGCCGGCGCCAAGTTCCGCGGCGAGTTCGAGGAGCGTCTCAAGGCGGTGCTCAACGAGCTG
Source organism: Porticoccaceae bacterium (assembly GCA_036275455.1). Classification (GTDB taxonomy): domain Bacteria; phylum Pseudomonadota; class Gammaproteobacteria; order Pseudomonadales; family Porticoccaceae; genus JAGPUQ01. The sequence goes on along the minus strand of DASUDS010000048.1, from coordinate 4,400 downwards.
GCCAAGGAAGAAGGGCAGGTGATCCTGTTCATCGACGAACTGCACACCATGGTCGGTGCCGGCAAGGCCGAGGGCGCCATGGACGCCGGCAACATGCTCAAGCCGGCGCTGGCGCGCGGCGAGCTGCACTGCGTGGGCGCGACCACGCTCGACGAATACCGCCAGTACATCGAGAAGGACGCGGCGCTGGAGCGGCGCTTCCAGAAGGTGCTGGTGGATCAGCCCAGCGTCGAGGACACCATCGCCATCCTGCGTGGCCTCAAGGAGCGCTACGAGGTCCACCATGGCGTCGATATCACGGATTCCGCGATCGTGGCCGCGGCGCGGCTGTCGCAGCGCTACATTACCGATCGCCAGCTGCCGGACAAGGCCATCGACCTGATCGACGAGGCGGCGAGCCGGATCCGCATGGAGATCGATTCCATGCCCGAGGAGATGGATCGCCTCAACCGGCGCTTGATCCAGCTCAAGATGGAGCGGGAGGTGGTCAAGAAGGAGAAGGACAGGGAATCGATCGCGCGCCTGACCGAGCTGGACGCCGAGATCGCCGAGACCGAGCGCGAATATGCGGATCTCGAGGAGATCTGGAAGGCAGAGAAGGCATCGGTGCAGGGCGCCGCGGACATTCGCGCTCAACTCGATCAGTTGCGCATCGAGCTGGACGCGGCGCGCCGCGCCGGCAACCTGGCGCGCATGGGCGAGCTGCAATACGGAGAGATTCCCGAACTGGAACGCAAGCTGACCGCGGCCACCGAGGCCGAGACCCGCGAGCGCCAGCTGCTGCGCGACAAGGTCACCGACGAGGAGATCGCCGAGGTGGTCGCCAAGTGGACCGGCATCCCGGTGGCCAAGATGCTGGAGGGCGACCGCGAAAAGCTGCTGCACATGGAAGACGCCCTGCACCGCCGGGTGCTGGGCCAGGGCGAGGCGGTGACCGCGGTGGCCAACGCGGTGCGGCGTTCGCGCGCCGGGCTGTCCGATCCCAACCGTCCCAACGGCTCCTTCCTGTTTCTGGGGCCGACCGGGGTGGGCAAGACGGAGCTGTGCAAGGCGCTCGCCGAATTCCTGTTCGACACCGAGGACGCCATGGTGCGCATCGACATGTCGGAGTTCATGGAGAAGCACTCGGTGGCACGGCTGATCGGCGCGCCGCCCGGCTACGTGGGCTACGAGGAGGGCGGCTACCTGACCGAGGCGGTGCGCCGCCGGCCCTATTCGGTGCTGTTGCTCGATGAGGTGGAGAAGGCCCATCCGGACGTGTTCAACGTGCTGCTCCAGGTGCTCGACGATGGCCGCCTCACCGATGGCCAGGGCCGCACCGTGGATTTCCGCAACACGGTGATCGTGATGACTTCCAACCTGGGTTCCGACGTCATCCAGCGGCTCGCCGGCGAGGACAACTACGAACGCATGAAGGCGGCGGTGATGACCGAGGTCGGCGCCCACTTTCGCCCCGAGTTCATCAACCGGATCGACGAGGTGGTGGTGTTCCACCCGTTGGCGAAAAACCAGATTCGCGGCATCGCCGAGATCCAGCTCGGTTATCTTCGCCGCCGTCTGGCCGACCGCGAATTCGGTCTCGAAGTGAGCGACGCGGTCATGGATCTGCTGTGCGAGGCCGGCTTCGATCCGGTCTACGGCGCGCGGCCGCTGAAGCGGCAGATCCAGCAGCTGATCGAAAACCCGCTGGCGCAGCAGGTACTGGCGGGAAGCTTCGCTCCGGGGGACACCATCCGCGCGGTGCGCAGCGACGGGAAGATCGCTTTCGAGGCGGCCTGATGCGGCCGAGGGTCGGTGGCGCGCCGAGCGGTCAGAGGCTCGGCCGCCACCCGGTCAGGGATTCAGCCGCCATTGGCCGGGGCACAGTACTTGTCGATGTGGCTTGAGGCGTCTTTTTGCCGTTGGGCGTGCTCTTCCGCCGACAGGTAGCGATCTTCGCCGGTCTTGTCGTCGCGAATGCGCACATGAACGCGCGTCTTGAGCGTGTCCAGGTTGCGCTTTGCGGTCTCGCAGTCCGCCGCGCGCTTGCGCTCGATCTCGGCAATTTCTTCCGGGGTGGGCGCAGCGGCCTTCTCCGCCGCATCCTTGGCCTGCGCGGGGTCAGTCGGTGACTTGGCCGCGGGGGGTGCGGTGGGCGGTGGCGCTGCCACCTTGAGCTGCTCAGCCTGCTGGTTGGCCGGGGGCTGCGCCGAGAAGTGGGTCACGCCCTGGGCATCGGTCCACTTGTAGACGGATTCAGCCACCGCAGCGGAGGCGGTCAGCGCGATCAGCAGCGCCACCGCCAGTCGGCAAATCGGTTGATTGCTCATCGTGTTGATCCCTGATCTCGTTGATGCCGCGCCCGAGTATAGCGGCTCGGTCGGCGAAAAATGTGGCCTGGCAGGCAATTGCGGCAGCTGGATGTCCGGTCGTCCGACGCAGCGCGGCGGGTTTGCCGGTTGCTCCCGCCCGGAATCCAGGCCGCGACTCCGGCGATGGCGCGCTCGGCCAATATTTGCGCGGGCTGGGCGGCGACTCGCTGCTGGCCTGGTAGACCCGCAGGCCCTTGAGGCTGGATTCATGGAGTGGTTGCCAGCGGGGCGGAACTTTGGCCAGTGCCAGCGCCGGTTGGTCGACTCGGGTAGCCAGGCCATTTGACCAGACGGGGCCAGACCGAGCGAACCTGGACCCGGTGTGCTGGACCCGGTGTGCTGGACCCGGTGTGCTGGACCCGCTGTGATTGTTCGCAGAAAGAAAAGTCGGCACCATTCCGGGCGATCAAGACTGCCATCAAAGGGGGCTGTGCCATGTTCGATTTGCAGAAGTTCATTGACGATTGCAAGGCTGCGGTTCAGGGTGAGGATCCGCAGGGAACGGTTCGTGGGCTGATGGAAGCCGCTTTTCGCGATCGCGATGCGGTCCGCCAGGTGCTGGCCGATGCCGCGCCGGCCAAGGACGTGACGCCGCTGTATGCGGATGAAAATCTGACCGTACTGCGGGTGTTCACGCCGGCCAACTTCATCAGCCCGATTCACAACCACCTGATGTGGGTGATGATTGGCATCCTCGACGGCGAGGAGAAGAACTACCTGTACCGGCGTACCGCCGAGGGTGGTCTCGAAGTGGAGCGCGAGGTGGTGCTCACGCCCGAGGCGGGAATCTTCTCGCTGCGCGCCGATGCCATCCACGCCATCGAGATTCCACCCGACCGGCCGCTGTCCGGGCTCCACGTCTACGGCGGCAACATCCTGCAGCGCTCCAGCCGCAGCGCCTGGGATCCGGAGACCATGGAGGAAGTCCCCTACCGTTACGAGCGGTTGATGGACTTCTGCAAGGTGCTTACCCGCAAGCGTGAGGCTCAGGCGAGTTGATGGCGGCGACGGTTATGGCATGCCGAGAATCCAGCCCTGCGCGATCGTCGATTTCCTCCAGTCCGACATGCTCGCCGGCACAATTGATGCTGGAAAGTAGCGGGACGGGACGGAAGTCCTGAACAAGTCGTCACCCCGGCGAAAGCCGGGGTCCAGGCGCTTGGTTCAACTGGATTCCGGCTTTCTCCGGAATGATGAGAGTGGTCTTGTTCCGGGCCTCCGCAGGCCTGCGTGCCACCCTAGGCCTGCGCGGCACTCGCCGCGCCGCAGAGCTTCTCGGTCACCGCCAGCAGGCGCTTGCCGATGGCGCGGTCGTGGGAGCGGCGCGAGGATTTCGCTTCCTTGCAGTTGACGAAATATTTGCCGGTGACCTTTTCCAGTTCCGGCGCGCTGGCCAGGTAAATGCTGGTGCGCGCGCCCTTTTCCGGCGTGGCGATGAAGGGGGCGAGCCATTCCGGCATGCCGATGTTGGTGGCCACGGCGCCGGGGTGCAGGGCGTTGACGGTGACACCGCTGCCGCGCAGCCGCTCGGCGAGTTCGTAGGTGTAGTGGAGCATCGCCAGTTTGGACTGGCCGTAGGCGCGCAGGGTGCCGTATTTCCTTTGGCACTGGAGATCGTCGAAGTCGATGCGCGCGAACTTGTGCAACATCGAGGACACCAGGATCACCCGCGCCGGGGCGCTGTGCCGGAGGCGGTCGAGCAGCAGTTCGGTGAGCAGGAAGGGCGCGAGGTGGTGGACGGCGAGCTGGATTTCGAAGCCGTCGGCGGAGACCTGGCGCTGCTTGGCCATCAGCCCGGCGTTGTGGATGAGTACGTCGAGGCGCGGACAGCTGGCCTCGATGTCCCGTGCCAGCTGGCGCACCGCGTCGAGCGAGGCGAGATCGGCGACCAGCAGGCTGATCTGGCCGTTGCCGGTGGTGGTGAGCAGTTCCTGGCGCGCGGCCTCGCCCTTGCGGCGGTCGCGGCACACCAGCACCACGCGGGCGCCCAGGCGCGCCAGGCCGCGCGCGGTTTCCAGGCCGATGCCGGAGTTGGCGCCGGTGATCACG
>DASUDS010000047.1:0-19681 GCA_036275455.1 Porticoccaceae bacterium | reverse complement strand
ACCAGCAGCTCGCCGTAATTGGTGAAGCGCTCGAAAATCGAGGCGAAACGCGGCTCGTCGAGCAACTCGGGCAGTTCCAGCGCATGGCAGGCGCCCTTGAACTCCTCGTCGCCGACGACGATGGTGGTGACGTAGCCATCGGCAGTTTGCAGCACCCGGTAGAACTCGGCGATCAGCGGCTTGCGCTGGAAATCCTCACCCACGAAACCGTGATTCCAGAAGGTGTCCGGCCACAGGAACTGGAGGCTGGCGTCGAGCATCGAGATCTCCACGTGATGCCCGCGCACCCGGCCGCTGGCGCGGGCGAACAGTGCCGAGGACACCGCCTGGGCGGTGGTCAGGGCGGCGATCTTGTCGCTGGCGATGGTGCGCACCAGCTCCGGCTTGTCACTGCCGTAGCCCTGCGCCGCGGCAAAGCCCGCAGTCACCTGGATCACCGGGTCGTAGACGCGCTGATGGGATGCCGGGCCATCCGGCCCGAAGCCGGAAATGGACACGTAGATGAGCTCGGGGTTCAGCGCGTGCAGTGCCGCGAACCCGTAGCCGCTGCGCTCCAGCGCACCCGGCCGCGAGTTCTGCACGAACACGTCCGCGGTCTTGATCAGTTCGTAGAGCATCGGCCGCAATTGCGCATTCTTCAGATCCACCGCCACCGAGCGCTTGTTGCGGTTCATGCTCGAGTTGTAACCGGTCACGCCACCGCGCACGCCACCCACATAGCGGGAGGGGTCGCCGACGCCGATGGTCTCGAGCCGGATCACGTCCGCGCCCTGATCGGCGAGGATCCCGGTGGCGAAGGGCCCGGAGGCGTTGGTGGTGACTTCGACGATACGAATGCCCTGCAATGGTTGCACGTGCCGTTCTCCCCTGTTGTCGTTATGGAAAGCATTCAACCCGCCCGGTGGATCGCTGGCAAGCCCGTGCGGCACAGTCGATGGCGTTGACGCCTACAGCATGCCCATCATGCGCGCCGCCAGCCAGGCCCCACCGCTGATCAGGGTGACCACCACCCATAGCACCAGCAACAAACGCAGCGGCCGGAACGGCTGCCGCTCCACCTGGTGGATGGGCGAGTTCAGATATTCCCGCACCCGGGCCAGATCCTCTTCCGACAGCTTCGGCTTTTCGGCCATCTCCGGTCTCCGGTTCAATCGAGCAGAAAGGCTTCGGCAGACATCGCCATCAGGGTGTCGGCACCGCTGGCGATGCCGGCGACGTGCATCCGGGTGCGCGGCAGAATCTTGCGGAAATAGAACGCCGCCGTGTGCAGCTTGGCCTGGTAGAACTCGCGTTCGCCAGCGCCGGCCGCCAGGGCACGGTGCGCGGTGCGCGCCGCCCGCGCCCAGAGATACGCCAGGCTCGCGTAGCCGGCATACATCAGGTAATCGAAGGCCGCACCGCCCATGTCGTCGGGATTGTCCCGGACACGAGCGCCGATCTCGCGAGTGATGCGCTCCCATTCCGCCACCAGCTCGTCGAGCGGCGCGACGAATTCGGCGAGCGCGGCCTCACCGGCGCAGTCGCGGCAGAAGGCCGCAATCTGCGCCAGCCAGGGTGCGAGCGCCTTGCCACCGCTGGCCAGTACCTTGCGGCCCAGCAGGTCGATGGCCTGAATGCCGTTGGTGCCCTCGTAGATCATGCCGATGCGGGCATCACGGAGGTTCTGCTCCATGCCCCATTCGCGGATGTAGCCGTGGCCGCCGAACACCTGGATGCCCAGGCTCGCGGCCTCGAAGCCGACCTCGGTGCAGAAGCCCTTGGCGATCGGCGTGAGCAGCGCGAGCAGATCCTCGGCCTCCTGGCGCTCCTCGGCGGTGGGCGCCAGATAGGCGCGATCGACCTCGTAGGCGAGGGTCTGGATCAGCAGCCGGGTGCCCTCGGCGAAAGCCTTGATGGTGAGCAGCATGCGCCGCACATCCGGATGCACGATGATCGGATCGGCCGGTTCGTCCGGATTGGCGGGGCCTTTCAGCGCGCGCATCTGCAAGCGCTCGCGGGCATAGCGCACCGCGCCCTGCAGGGCCAGCTCGGCATGCGCGACGCCCTGCACGGCGGTGCCGATGCGGGCGATGTTCATGAAGGTGAACATGGCGTTGAGCCCGCGGTTGGCCTCGCCGAGCAGAAAGCCGGTGGCGTTCTCGAAGTGGATCACCGCCGTGGCGTTGCCGTGGATGCCCATCTTGTGCTCGATCGCACCGCAGGACACCCCGTTGGCCGCGCCGGCATTGCCGTCGGCATCAGGGAGCCGCTTGGGCACCAGGAACAGCGAGATGCCTCTGGTGCCGGGCGGCGCATCCGGCAGCCGCGCCAGCACGATGTGGACGATGTTCTCCACCAGATCGTGCTCGCCGGAGGAGATGAAGATCTTGGTGCCGTTGATGCGGTAGCTCTTGGCGGCATGGCTGTTGGCGGCATGGCTGTTGGCGGCATGGCTGCCGTCCGCGACCGGTTCGGCCTTGGTGCGCAGCAGACCCAGATCCGTCCCGGCGTGGGACTCGGTCAGGCACATGGTGGCGGTCCACTCGCCGGAAATGAGCTTGGGCAGGTACTGGGCCTTGAGGGCAGCGTCGGCGTGGGCAGTCACGGTCAGTCGCCCGCCCTTGGCCAGGAAGGGATACATGCTCCAGGCCCAGTTGGCGGAGCCGACGAATTCATTGAGCACGCTCTCCAGGGATGGCGGCAGACCCTGGCCGCCGTACTCGGCCGGCCCGGTCAGCGCCGGCCAGCCACCCTCGACATAGCGCGCATAGGCTTCCCGGAAGCCGGCCGGCGTGCGCACGCCGTCGGGGCTCCAGGTACAGCCCTCCTCGTCGCCGCTGCGCCACAGCGGCGCCACCACCTCCTCGCACAGCTTGGCGACTGCGGCATAGATGTCGCCGGCCAGCTCGGCGGTGACCTCCGCACAGCCCGGCAGACGCTGCCACAGCGCGGGAAAGTCGAGCACCTCCTCGCGCACGAATTTCATGTCCCGCACGGGAACCTTGTATTCCGGCATGGCTTCAGCCCTCGACGATGAACGATTGGCGGCCCCGCGCAGTGGAGCCGTTTGCAGTCCGGGATTATGCCGGCTCGCCCGGCGCTTCGACACCGGCTTGCGGCCGGTGCACCAGGCAACTCAGCTCGGGATTGCGTGCCAGGCAACGTCCAGCGCGCTCAGGAGGCCGTCGATCTGCGCTTCCGTGTGGGCCGCGCTGAGCGCAATCCGCAGCCGCGCGGTGCCGGCCGGTACCGTGGGCGGGCGGATGCCGCCCACCAGGAACCCGGCCTCCCGCAACCGCGTGGCGATCGCCAGGGTCCGTTCCGGATCACCGATGGGCACCGGCTGGATCGGCGTCGTCGACGCCAGCAGCGGGATTCCCAGCGCCTCGGCTCCGGCGCGCAAGCGCGCGATCAGGTTGCGCAGGTGCTCGCGGCGCCAGCTCTCGGCACGCACCAGGCGCAGGCTGGCGCGCGTGGCGGCGGCCACCGCGGGCGGCAGCGCCGTGGTGTAGATGTAGGTGCGCGCGAACTGGATCAGGGTCTCGATCAGGGCTTCGCTGCCGGCCACGAAAGCGCCGAAGGTGCCGAACGCCTTGCCCAGCGTGCCCATCAGAATCGGCACCTGGTCGAGGTCGAGCCCGAAGTGCTCGACGCTGCCGCCGCCCTGGGCACCGAGCACACCAAAGCCGTGGGCGTCGTCCACCATCAGCCAGGCGCCGTGGCGATCGGCCAGCGCGGCCAGCTCCGGCAGCGGCGCCAGATCGCCGTCCATGCTGAACACGCCGTCGCTGACCAGCAGGCGGCGCCCCACGGGCAGGCTCAGCAGTGACGCCAACCCTGCGAGATCGCCATGGGCATAGCGCTCGAAGCGGGCGCGGCAGAGAAAGCCGCCGTCGAGCAGCGAAGCGTGGTTGAGGCGATCCTGCACCACCAGATCGCCGCTGCCGGCGAGCGCGTTGATGACGCCCAGATTGGCCATGTAGCCGGTGGAAAACAGCAGCGCCCGGGGCCGTCCGGTGAATTCCGCGAGTTCCTCCTCCAGCGCCTGGTGCTCGCGGCTGTGCCCACTGATCAGATGCGAGGCGCCACTGCCGACGCCCCAGCGCTGCGCCGCCGCGGCGAAGGCGGCGATCACGTCCGGGTGTGCCGCGAGGCCCAGGTAATCGTTGCTGGCGAAGTTGATGCTGGCGAAGTTGTTGATGCTGGCGAAGTTGATGCAGGGCTGATCGCCCACCCGCACGCTGGCGCCCTGGGGCGATTCCAGGGTGAGGCGCTGGCGGTACAGATTGTGTTGCCGGCGCACCTCAAGCGCCGCGAGCAATTCAAGGTCGGGATTGGTCACCCGTGACTCGCCGCCGCGTCGTACCAGGGACGTGCGGCGGCCACCGGGGCACGGGCAATCGCGGGGTCCGGCGCGGCGCAGGCTTCGGGATGAATCCCCAGGCGCGCGAACAGCGCGCGGTCGGCATCGGCCTCGGGATTGGCGGTGGTGAGCAGCTTGTCGCCGTAGAAGATCGAATTGGCGCCCGCCAGAAACGCCAGCGCCTGGGTCTGTTCGTTCATGGCCTCGCGCCCGGCGGAGAGCCGCACATGGGAGGCCGGCATCATGATTCGCGCCACCGCGATGGTGCGCACGAAGTCGAAGGGATCGACCTCCTCGGCATCCTCCAGGGGAGTGCCGGCGACCCGCACCAGCTGGTTGATGGGCACCGACTCCGGATGCACCGGCAGATTCGCCAGCTGCACCAGCAGCCCGGCGCGATCGGCAAGCGCTTCGCCCATGCCGAGAATGCCACCGCAGCAGACCTTCATGCCGGCGCTGCGAACATGATCCAGGGTTTCCAGGCGATCCTGGTAGGTGCGGGTGGTGATGATCTCGCCGTAATACTCCGGTGAGGTGTCGAGATTGTGGTTGTAGTAGTCGAGCCCGGCCTCGGCCAGCGCCTGCGCCTGGTGCTCCTGGAGCATGCCCAGGGTCATGCAGGTTTCCAGGCCCAGCGATTTCACCTCGCGCACCATGGCCAGCACCTGGGGCAGATCGCGATCATGGGGCGAGCGCCAGGCGGCGCCCATGCAGAAGCGGGTGGCACCCTGCGCGCGGGCGCGGCGCGCCTGTTCGATCACGGCCTCCAGCTCCAGCAGCTTTTCGCGTTCCAGTTCGGCGTCGTGATGGGCGCTCTGCGGACAGTACTTGCAGTCCTCTGGGCAGGCGCCGGTCTTGATCGACAGCAGGGTGCTGACCTGCACCGCGTTGGCGTCGAAGTGCTCGCGGTGCACCTGCTGGGCACGGAACAGCAGATCGTTGAAGGGCAGTGCGAACAGGGCCAAGGCCTCGGCACGGGTCCAGTCATGGCGGATCGGGGTCATCGCAGGATCTCTGGTTTGCGCGGTGCGGATGGTCGGGGGATCATAGCGGCGCACCCCCCACTGTCAACCACGGAACGGATGACGGTTAACCATGAAACCCGACACCTGGCGGCACCGCCTTTCGTTCGCCCTGTTCCCCGGCGTCTGCCTGCTGTGCGGCTGTCCGAGCCGCCGCGCGCTGGATCTGTGCGCGCCCTGCGCCGCCGCCCTGCCGCTGCTGCTCTCGGCCTGCGCGCGCTGCGCATTGCCGCTGCCGACACCCGGAATCTGTGGCCAGTGCCTGCAACATCCGCCGCCCTTCGCCGCCGCACTCGCCGCCTGCCATCACCGCCAACCCATCGACGCCATGATTCATCGCCTGAAATACGGCGGCGACCTGGCCCAGGCCATGCCACTGGCGCGATTGCTCGCGCAATGCGTCAGCGAGCGCGACGAGCCGCTCCCCGAAGCCCTGGTGCCAGTGCCGTTGCACTGGCGCCGGCTGGCCCGGCGCGGCTTCAATCAGGCCCGGGAGCTGGCGCAGCCACTCGGCGGCATGCTGGGCATCCCGGTCGCCGCCAACCTGGTCCGGCGCCAGCGAGCGACGCCACCGCAGGTGGGGCTGGCGCGTGCCGAACGCCGCCGCAATCTGGCCGGGGCCTTCCGGGTGCATGCCCGCTCCCTGCCCGCCCACGTCGCGCTGATCGACGATGTCATCACCACCGGCAGCACCCTGGAAGCCCTCGCCGAGTGCCTGACCCGGGCGGGAGTCGAAAGGGTCGAGGTCTGGGCCGTGGCGCGCGCCGCATTGGCAAACTGAAGCCCGCACCGGGATAATGCGGCCATGACGCAGGCTGACGATCGCACCCCGGTTACCGGCACCGCCCAGGAGAGCTCGTGCAATGCCTCCCTGTGGCAGACCGTGGTCGCCGAGGTGCGCGAACAGGTGGCCGCGGAACCGCTGCTCGCGGGGTTTCTCTACAGCACCATCCTCAACCATCGCGATCTCGCCGCCGCGCTCGGTTTTCATCTGGCGAACAAGCTCAACAGCGACGTCACCCCCGCGTTGATGCTGCGGGAGATTTTCGACGACGCCTTCGCGCGCCAGCCGGAGATCATCGCCGCCGCGCGCAGCGACATCATCGCCACCTATGAACGCGACTCCGCCTGCCTGGATTTCTCGACACCGCTACTCTACTTCAAGGGCTTCCACGCCCTGGGCGCGCACCGGGTAGCGCACTGGCTGTGGCAGAACCGGCAGCGCAATCTGGCCCTGGTGCTGCAAAACCGGATTTCCGTTGCCTTCGGCGTCGACATCCACCCGGCGGCACGCATCGGCAAGGGCATCCTGCTCGACCACGCCACCGGCGTGGTGATCGGCGAGACCGCTGTGGTCGAGGATGGCGTGTCGATGATGCAATCGGTGACCCTCGGCGGCACCGGCAAGGAAACCGGCGACCGCCATCCCAAGATCCGCCGCGGCGTGCTGATCGGCCCCGGCGCCAAGATCCTCGGCAACATCGAGGTCGGCGAAGGCGCCAAGATCATCGCCGCGAGCGTGGTGCTGCAAGCGGTGCCCGCCCGTGCCATCGCCGCCGGAGTGCCCGCCAGGGTGGTCGGCCGGGTGACCGACGCCCCGGCGCACAAGATGGATCACAGCCTGGAAGGTTGCAGCGGGCTGTAGCGGGTAAGCGCGGGTAAGCGGGTGGCGAGTAGCGGGCGGTAATCCCGGATCGCGAACGGCCGCCGCGGCTACTCGGCGCCGAAGGTGAGCACTTCGCTCAGGCGCTGCTTGCCCAGCAACACCAGCAACAGGCGATCTACGCCGAGCGCCACGCCAGCGCAGGGCGGGAGCCCCGCTTCCAGGGCCGCGAGCAGGCGCCCGTCTGGCGCCCGCACGGGCTTGCCGAGCGCGGCGCGCTGCGCAAGGTCCTCGGCAAACCGGCGGCGCTGTTCCCCGGCGTCGGTCAATTCCCAGTAACCGTTGCCCAGTTCGATCCGATCGAGAAAAACCTCGAACCGCCGCGCCACCGCCGTGCGGTCGGGCCGTTGCTCGAGCCGCGCCAGCGCCGCCTGGCAGGCCGGATAGTCGGTGACGAATACCGCACCGGCCGGCAATCGCGGCTGCACCACCAGACTGAACACGAGATCGAGACAGGTGCCGCGCGGCTGATCGCGCCAGCAGGCGCCCGGCTCACCGGCCGCGGCCGCCGCCAGCTCGCGCAATTCGGCATCCGCGGCGCGATGGGGATCGACCCCGGCGGCGGCATTGAAACAATCGCCGTAGTCCAGCGCGCAATGATCGCCAACCACGCCCAGCTCGGCCAGCAGCGCGGCGATCTCAACGCGCAGCGCGGCGTCGTCCCAGCCCGGCCGATACCACTCGATCAGCGTGAATTCCGGGTGATGCAGGCGGCCGCGCTCGCCGGCGCGAAATGCCTTGCCCAAGTAGTACAGGGAGCGCGGGTGGCGGGCCAGGAAGCGCTTGAGAAAGTATTCCGGTGAGCTTTGCAGATACCAGTTCGGCGCGCCGGCAACGCACAGGTTCTCGATGTGGACGTCGGTGACCCCGGCGCGGCCAAGCAGCGGCACCTCGACCTCCAGCACGTCCCGCGCGGCGAAAAAGGCGCGCATCCGCGCCAGCAGCGCTGCGCGTCGCTCCAGCGCCGCGAGGCTCGCCGTGGGTTGCCAGGCGTCCGCGTCCACCATCAACCGGATCCACCTTCAATCATCAACCGGATCCACCTTCAACCATCCACCATCAATCACATCCACCATCAACCGCGTCCACCATCAACCGCATCCACCATAAAAAAGGGCGACCCTGGTCGCCCTTGGATGCAACTCCGAGCCCTCGGCTGCGCGCGTCAGTCACGGGCCCGGTTCAGATATTCGCCGGTGCGGGTATCGACCCGCACCACATCGCCGATGTTGAGAAACAGCGGCACCTTGACCACGGCTCCGGTAACCAGGCGCGCCGGCTTGGTGCCACCGGTGGCGGTATCGCCACGGATGCCGGGATCGGTCTCGACGATCTCCAGCTCGACATGGTTGGGTGGGGTCACCGCCAGCGGGTGGCCGTTGTAGAGGGTGACCACACAGTTATCCTGTTCGCGCAGCCATTGCGCCGCGTCGCCGACGATGGGTGCATCGGCCTGATACTGCTCGAAGCTCTGCGGCTGCATGAAGTGCCAGTGTTCGCCGTCGTTGTAGAGATATTGCATCTCGACATCCACCACGTCGGCGCCGTCCAGGGTGTCGCCGGACTTGAAGGTCCGCTCCCACACGCGGCCACTGCGCAGATTGCGCAGCCGCACGCGGTTGAACGCCTGGCCCTTGCCGGGCTTGACGAACTCGTTCTCGAGGATGGAACAGGGATCTCCATCCAGCATGACCTTCAGGCCGGAGCGAAATTCACTGGTAGAATAGGAGGCCATTCGTTCCCTTCCGTTGTACCCAAGCGTTCGAGGGCCGCCATGATACAGCAGGGCATCCCGGCGCGGCAGTCGTGCGCCTGGCAGACGGAGCTCGCCCAGGCGATTCGCGATCCGCTGGAGCTTGCCGCGCTGCTCGACCTCGACCCCGTGGCCCTCGGCATCGACCCCGGGGCGGCCGCGCAGTTCCCGCTGCGCGTACCGCGTCCCTACGTGGCGCGGATGCGCCGCGGCGACCCCGCCGATCCACTGCTGCTCCAGGTACTCCCTGCCACCCGCGAGCTGGACCAGGTGCCCGGCTATGGCCCGGATCCGCTGCACGAGCAGGCGGCCAATCCGGTGCCCGGGCTGATCCACAAGTACCACGGCCGCGTCCTGCTGCTCGCGAGCCCGGCCTGCGCCATCCACTGCCGCTACTGCTTTCGCCGCCATTTCGATTACGCGGCAAACACCCCCGGCCGCGGGCAGTGGCAGCGCGCGCTGGACTATATCGCGGCCGATGCCTCGATCACCGAGGTGATCTACAGCGGCGGCGATCCACTGGCCGCGAGCGATACCCTGCTCGCCTGGCTCACCGGGCAGATCGAGGCGATCCCCCACGTTCGCCGCCTGCGTATCCACACCAGGCTGCCCGTGGTCATCCCCGCGCGCGTCGACCGGGAGTTGCTCGCCTGGCTGGGCGCGAGCCGTCTGGAGCGCACGCTGGTGCTGCACGTCAACCATGCCAACGAAATCGACCGGGAACTGACCGGCGCCGCACGACGCTTGCGCGACAGCAGCATCGTAGTGCTCAACCAATCCGTATTGCTGGCCGGCATCAACGACAGCGTGGATCGCCTCGCCGCACTCAGCGAAACGCTTTTTTCCGCCGGGATCCTCCCCTACTATCTGCATCTGTTGGACCCTGTTGCGGGCGCGGCGCATTTTGCGGTCGACAAGGCGCGCGCGATCGAACTGTATCGCCAGCTGCTGGCGCGACTTCCCGGCTATCTGGTGCCGCGTCTGGTGCAGGAGTTGCCGGGGCACCCGCACAAGAGTCCCGTCGACTCGACTGCGGCACTCCAGACCCCGCAGATGGCAGCGCCGGGAACCTGGTAACGAGCGTCAGGGAATCGGTAACGAGAGGGAGCAGTACATGGAATCGGAAAATGGCCGGCAGGCAGCCCTGGTCGCACGGCTGCGGAGGCCCGAGTGGGGCGAGGAGCTCGCAGCCCCCTCGCATGACCCCCAGCCTCCGCCCCGCGCCGAAGCCCTGCTCGATCTGACCGTCGGCCAGCGCGCCGAAATTCTTGGCCGCCATCTGCGCCGCAGCCGCGCCCTGGCGGAGCGGCCGGCGGCAAACCACAAGCCGATCCTGGAATCGAAACCGCTGTTATTGCGCACCGTTCACGAGCTGGTCGCGCAACCGCTGGCCGACGACCCACGCCGCACCGCCGCACTGCCGATCGGATTGCTCAACGCCCAGTATCAGATCGAACTGGCCGCGGTGCGCAACGGCTGTCGGGATCAGATCGACACCGGCCTGCTGTTCCAATATCTGGATGCCGCGCTGCACACCCTGTTCGAGCTGCTGTCCTGCTACTGGCTGCGGCAGTTGCTGGTACCGGAACGGCTGTGGAACGAAGCGCACGCCCTCTACCGGCTCGCCTGTCTCGCTGGCATCGACGACCCCGACGAGATGCGCGCGCCCTCGATTCTCGCGCAGGCGCTGCGCACGGCCTACCTCAAACCCCTGCTGATGGGCAGTCTCAATCCAGCGCGCTATCGCCCAGCCGAAATCCGGCGCATTGCCACCTTCCTCGGGCGCTATACCGAACGCGCACGGTTGGGCAAGGCCAGCGGCCTGCTGTGCATCGATACCGCATCCTCGCGGCCGGCAGTCTATGCCGGACGGCAGGACTCGCCCGACTGTCTGCGGCTGTGCGTCCTCGACCTGGTCGAGGCCATCGACGACGACGCCGCCACGGATCTGCTTTTGGTACCGCGCCTGGCCCGCGACCTGCGCCGCTACTGGACCCGGCGTCAGGTGCGCACCGAGCTGCACCGCCGCACCGACGAACGGATAAACGTGGTGATCGGTCTCGAAGTCGTCCACCAGGTGCTCAGCGGTTGCGACGACGACGACGCCTTCCCGGATCATCTGCTCACCGTCCGGGGACCGATGCGCGCATCACCGCAACGGCCGGTGCACAAGGCGCTCTGTCTCGACCGCAGCGCCACCGGGGCACGCATCCGCATCGGCACCGGGGCACCCGAAGCACTGTCGCCGGGCACCTTGATCGCCGTGTTCGCCGAAGCCGGCCAGGAGGTGCAGCTGGGCGTGGTGCGCTGGACCCTGTTGAGCGCGGACTTCAGCGCCCAGGCCGGCATTCAATGGCTGCCGCCCGGTCTGGAACCCTGTGCCGTGCGCAGTCTGGAATTTGCCGCGCAGGCCCCCTTCTGCCGCGCCTTTTTTTATCGCGACGCGCCCGATTCCGGCGAACTGCTGGCGCCGGCGGGAATGTTCAAGACCGGCCATCGTCTGCTGATCCGCACCGCCCAGGACGAGGCCCCGGCACTGCTGACAGCGGCGAACGACAGTACTTTTTACCTCGGCCGCTTTGGCGTCCGCATCGAAATCGACGATGGCGACGACCAGGAGCGGATCGCGGACAAACCCGGACACAACCGGAAATCCACCGCCGCGCCAACCCGCAAGCACGCCCGGCGCGGCGGTTCTCCATCACCGCGAAGCCCCACGCCCGCCAGTTTGCAGGCTGCAAGTTCGCCGGCTGGAAGCCCGCAGCCCATTGTCAAGCAGAAAAAATAAGTCGAATATGCCCCACCTGCGGCGCCATCGCCTCGGGTCGACCACCCATCCATCACCGCCCGCGATTTCGGTCCGTGGTGCCAAATCAGCGCTGGGAACAGACTCTTGAAGGTACTCCTCACCTCTGCCGATCTGTCCAACAGTATTGCCAGCGTGTTGCGCACCGCGTACCCGGCAGCCGAGTTGCTGGTGGTGCGCCGCGAAGAAATCGAACCCGTGGACCAGGACGCCGAGTGGTTGCTGGCGCGCTACGACGACGACGCCGATGGCATCGTGGTGCGCCGCCTCATCAGCCAGATCAGGAATCTGGCGCTCGATATCCCGGTAATCCTGCTGCAGAGCGAAGCCTCCAGCGATCGTCTGGTGGAAGGACTGCGCATCGGCGCCGCCGATGTGGTGGTTCTGGGCGACGACCGCCACCTGCTCCAGGTGATCGCCCGCGTCCGCAACGGACGCGAGCTGCGTCATCAGCGCGACTTCTGGAAGCGGCGCCATGGCCTTTCCGAGCGCCGCTGCGAGCGCCTGATGGACAGCTCTCGGGATGCCATCGCCCTGATCGCCGAAGGCAGTCACGTCTATGTCAACGAAACCTATGCCGACATGCTGGGCTATAGCAGCACCGACGATCTGCTGCTGTCTCCGGTCAGCGACGTGGTTGCGCCAGAATGCCGGGAGGAAATCAAGCCTCTGCTGCGCCCCCTGTCGGCCACCGAACCGATGGCCGCCGACCGGCGCATGATCCGCTTCCTGCGCGCCGATCGCGGCCAGGTGAATCTCGACGTGCAGATCCACCAGATCGACTACCAGGATGAGCCCACGTTGCAGTGGATCATCCATGACACTGCGGTCGGCACCCCGCGCGGGCTCGCTGCGGCGGAAGCGCCCAGCCAGGGCGCTGCCAATCCCGAGGTCATCGAGGCCCAGCAGGTCAATCTGCGGCGGATGGTCGAGCACGTGGCCAAGGCCATGAAAGCGACAACGGACACGCAACGCCCCTGGCTGCTGTACTACGTGCGGATCGACGAGTTCTATCGCCTCCAGGGCGACGCCGGCATCCATCTTGCCGAGCAGGCCATGACCGGGGCCTGGCGCTTTCTGCGCCGCCACCTCGGCAGCGAAATTCCCTTGGGCAGGGTGCGCGACAACGCTTTTCTGTTCGTCACCTCGACCCACACCCCGAGCGATGCCCGGCGCATGGCGGAAGACCTCTGTCGCGCGCTGGAAAACGAGACCTTCGCGCTGGTGGACCAAAGGCTGAACCTGCACTTCAGCATCGGCATCTCCAGCATCGACAGCGACCACGAGTCCCCGACCAGTTGGGTGGATCGCTGCCTCAAGGCGGTACAAGCCCTGGATGCCGAAGGCGGAACGACCGTCAGCACCCCGGTCCGCCTGTTCGAAGATCTCTATCCGACCAGCCTCGCCGGCCTCAACGAAGAGAGCAACATCAAGCAGTTTGTCCGCCAGATGCTGGAAAAACGCATGCTGGGTCTTGCGTTCCAGCCGATCGTGGCGCTCAAGGAACAGGAGCACGAGGATTACGAGGTCACTACGCGACAGACCATTGCCGAACTGCCCGCCGGCATTCCCCAGGATCTGTTCAAGCGTGCGTTTCGCACCAACGTTGCCGGCGATCTCGATCGCTGGGCAATCCTCGAAGCCTTCCGCGTGCTCCAGTCTAGACTGCAGGAACACCCCAGGACCCGCTTGTTCGTCAAGATCAGCGCCACCTCGCTGCGCGACCCGGCATTCCCCAACTGGTTGAAGATGTCGTTCCAGGCGGCCCGCCTCGAACCCCGCAGTCTGGCATTCCAGATCGAAGAAAAGGATGCCAGCCTGTCGGTCAGTGCAACGCGTGCGCTGGCCGAACAATTGCGTGCGCTGGGTGTGGCGCTGGGCCTCACCCATTACGGGCTGACCAACCCGCCGGGACGGATATTTGCCGACGTGCAGTTCGCCTTTGCCAAGCCCGACCAGTCCTGCGTGCTGCGCGCCACCACCACCACCGAGGGCGTCGAACAGCTCTCCAGCTGCATCCATGCCGCCAAGCAGGCCGGCGTCCAGGTGATCGTGCCGTTCGTCGAGGACGCCTCGATCATTCCCCTGCTATGGAAACTGGGCGTCGATCACGTGCAGGGCTATTATATTCAGAGCCCCGGCGACACGATGAACTACGATTTCAGCAGTTCGGAATAACGCCGACATCGCGATCGCTGATGCCCATCAGATAGAGAATCCCGTCGAGGCCGAGCTGGGAGATCGCCTGCTTGGCACTGGCGCGCACCAGCGGCTTGGCGCGAAACGCAATGCCCAGCCCCGCAGTTCCCAACATCAATAGATCGTTGGCGCCATCGCCAACGGCAATGGTCTGCTCCAGGCTGATGTTCTCGCGCACCGCCAGTTCGCGGAGCAGTTCGGCCTTGCGGGCAGCGTCGACGATCCTGCCCCGCACCACGCCGGTGACCTCACCAGCGACAATTTCCAGCTCGTTGGCGTACAGGTAATCGATACCCAGCCGCTCCTGGAGCCGGCGGCCGATGCAGGTGAAGCCGCCGGAGAGGATCGCCGTCTTGTAGCCCAGCCGCTTCAGCGTGGCGACCAGATGCTCGGCCCCCTCGGTGAGCGTCAGGCCGGCGTAGACGTCATCCAGCACCGCCTCCGGCAAGCCTTTCAGCAGCGCCAGGCGCTCGCGAAAGCTGGCCTGAAAATCCAGTTCGCCACGCATCGCCCGCTCGGTGATCGCCGCGACCCTGTCGCCCACCCCGGCGCGGCGCGCCAGTTCGTCGATCACCTCGTTTTCGATCAGGGTGCTGTCCATGTCGAATGCCACCAGGCGGCGATGGCGGCGAAAGATGCTGTCTTCCTGGTAGGCGATATCCACATCGAGTTCGGTCGCGAGTTCGAGCAGCGAAGTGCGCAGACTGGCGAGGTCGGCGGCTTCACCGCGCACCGAAAACTCCACGCAGGCGTTCGCCCGCCCGCCATTGGGCGGCAAGGGCACCCGCCCGGAGAGTCGGGCGATCTTGTCGATGTTGAGGCCGTGGTCGGCAATGATCCGGGTGACGCGGGCGATGTGTTCCGCCAGGATCGTGCGTGCGAGCAGGGTGACGATATGGCGCGGCTTGCCCTGCTGGCCGACCCAGCTGCCGTAGGCCTCCGCAGAGACCGGCGCGAAGCGCACCGCAAGCCCCAGTGCATTCAGCGCCGTGCGCAGTTCCTCCATCGCCGGCGCGACCTCCTGGGGCCGCGGCACACCGGCCAGCAGACCCAGATTCAGGGTGTCGTGAATCACCGCCTGACCGATGTCGAGGATGGTCGCGCCATGCTCCGCGAGCACCTGGGATACCGCGCGGGTGATCCCGGGACGATCCGGCCCGGAAACGTTGACGAGGAGAATTTCGGTCATGGCGGTGTGTCACGCATGGCAGTGGGCCACGCGGGGCACGGCGTCACGCCGCGCCCGCCGGCGCTCGAAGCCGCGACTCAGCGCGGCTGCATGCGGATGGCACCATCGATCCGGATGGTCTCGCCATTGATGTAGCCGTTCTCGGCGATGTGCACCGCCAGCGCACCATATTCACTCGGCTGCCCCAACCGCGAGGGGTTGGGCACGCTCGCCGCCAGCGAGGCCCTGACCTTGTCGGGCATCGACATCAGCAGCGGCGTGCCCATGATGCCCGGCGCGATGGTGTTGACGCGGATGCCGAGGGTGGCGAGATCACGCGCCATCGGCAGGGTCATGCCGACCACCCCGCCCTTGCTCGCGGAATAGGCGCACTGCCCGACTTGGCCCTCGTAGGCGGCCACCGAGGCAGTGTGGACGATCACCCCGCGTTCGCCGTTGTCCAGCTCGTTCTTCGCCATCGCGGCGGCGGCACAGCGCGCCACGTTGAAGCTGCCGGTGAGATTGATGCCGATGATCTTGGTGAAATCCTCGAGCGGCATCGGTGCGTTGTCGCGATCCAGGATCTTCTTGGCCGGGCCGATGCCCGCGCAGTTGATCAGCACATGCAGGGCACCAAAGCGCTCCACCACCTTGGCCACCGCCGCTTCCACCGCCGCGGCCGAAGCCACATCGACCACCTCGAACATGGCCCGCTCGGCCCCCAGTGCGGCCACCACTTCGGCGCCAGCCGCGGCATTGAGATCGAAAATCGCCACCCGCGCGCCGCGCGCTGCAAATGCCTCGACCGTCGCCCTGCCGAGTCCCGAGGCCCCGCCGGTAACCAATACCACCTTCGCTTGCAGATCCATGATCGATTCCTCGTGAAAAATCTCGTGACCACTCGCTCGAAAGCTTCCTGAAAATCTTCCTGAAAACCTTCCTGAAAAACCTTGTGAAAAATCCGGCCCGGCGGCTGCGGCGTCGCCTGGGGAGCGCCCCAGCGGGGCCGGTATTGTCGGGAAAACCCCTCTCCCCGGCAACCGCCGCGGAACCGCTACTACCGTCGAGCCGCTATTACCGTGGAGCCGCTACACTCCGCATCCAGCGCCTGTTCAAGTCCCAGCCATGGCGAAACAGTTCATCGACGCCGAAACCCTGCTCGCCGAGAGCTTTCGCCTGGCCGCCCTGGTCCACGCCAGCGGCTACCGGCCCGATCTGGTGCTGGGCGTGTGGCGCGGCGGCGCACCCATTGCGGTCGCCGTGCACGAATTCCTCGCCTTTCACGGCCACGACTGTGCGCATCTGCCGGTGCGGGTGAGCTCCTATGCGGGAATTTCAGCGCAGGACGAGCACGTCGCCATCCACGACCCGGCCGGACTGCGTGCGGCGGCGGCCCGTTACCGGCGTCTGTTGATCGTGGACGACGTGCTCGACACCGGGCGCAGCCTCGCGACACTGCTCGACGTGCTGCGCACCGGCACGACCGCGGAGCTGCGCACCGCCTGCCCCTGGTACAAGCCGCGCCACAGCCGCACCGGGCTGGCGCCGGACTACCACCTCCACGCAACCGATGCCTGGCTGGTGTTTCCCCACGAGCTGGTCGGGCTCAGCGCGGAGGAAATCCGCGCCGGCAAGGGGCCGCTGGCCGCGCTCCTGCTCGACGAGGCGCCCTGATCGGGAACCGGCTCAGGCGTTTGCCGCGCTGACGACGCCCTCCGGCAGCGCTTCGGCATGGAGCACGCCCTCGGCCTGGAGCGCATCCACTTCGGCGGCGGTCAGGCCCGCGAACCGGGTGAAAATCTCGCGGTTGTGCTCACCCAGGTAGGGTGCCTGGAGCTCGAGCGGCGCGGGGAATTCAGAGAAGCGCAGCGGAATCCCGGGGATCTGCAACTCGCCGTAGCCGCGATCGTGGATGGTGCGCACCACCTGGCGCTCGATCAGGTGCGGGTGCGCCATGGCCTCGGGCACGCTCAGCACCGGCGCCACCGGGACGTGCATGTCCTGCAGGATGCGCAGCGCCTCGTCACGGTCGTAGTTGCGCAGCCAGTCCTCGATGATGGCGACGATTTCCAGGCGCCGTTCGACGCGCTTCATGTTGGTGTCGTAATTGGGGTTGTCCACCAGATCGTCGCGCCCCATGGCCTTGCACAGCGGCTGCCACTGGCGCGCCATCACCACCATGAACAGGTAGCCATCGCGGCATTTGAACAGCCCGAGCGGTGCCGCGGCATAGTGGTGGTGGCCGGAGCGGCGTGGCTGGATCTTGCCCTTGCTGCCGGAATAGGCCTGGACATTGATCTCGTGGGCATGGAAGTAGGAGTCGAGCAGCGAGATGTCGATGTACTGGCCGCGCCCGGTCTTGTAGCGGTAAAGGAGCGCCGCGTTGATGGCGGCGAGCGCATGCACTCCGGCGCTGACATCACCGATGCCGAGCATGGGAAAGTAAGGCGGCTGATCGGGGTCGCCGATCATGTCCATCACTCCGGATACCGCCATGGCGATGTAATCGAAGCCGGGCAGCTCGGCCAGCGGCCCGGTCTGGCCGAACGCCGAGATCGAGCACATGATCAGCTCCGGCTTGAGGGCCTGGACCACGTCCCAGCCCAACCCGAGGCGGCCGATGGCGCCGGGCGAGAAATTTTCCAGCAACACGTCGCAGGACTTCACCAGCTCCTTGATCAGCGCCAGCCCCTTGGGGTTGCGGATATCGACACAGACGCTCTTCTTGCCGCGATTCTGCTGGATGTAGTAGCCGCTGCGCCCGGCGCGGCGATGCGGCAACTGGTGCGTGGGATCGCCGGCCGGCGCCAGCTCGACCTTGATGACCTCGGCCCCCATTTCGGCGAGCAGACGGGTAGTGGTAGGGCCGGCGAGAAACTGGGTGAAATCCAGGATCCGGTAGCCTTCCATGATGTGCTGTGGCATGGCGATTCTCCCGATGTTGAGGGTCTTGGCGCGCTGTCCGGCTACACGGACTTGGCAAACAGTACCTTGCGCCGCTCCCAGTCGCGTACCTGTTCCGGTGGACAGAGCAGCAGCTGCTTGAGGATCTCCTCGTTGTGCTCGCCGAGCAGGGGCGCCTGGATGTCTTCATCCACTTCGTACTTCGAAAAGCGCAGCGGCATGCCCGGAATCTTGAACTTGCCCAGCAGGCGGTCCTCGATCTCGCGCACTGTGCGCCGCTCGATCAGGTGGGGATGCGCCATGGCCTGGGGCACCGAGAGGATGGGCGCGCAGGGAATCCGCGCCTTTTCCAGCAGCTCCAGGGCGGCGGCATCGGAGGGCAGCGTCTGCAACCAGGCCTCGATGATGGCGATCATTTCGGTGCGGTTGACCATGCGCGCGTCGTTGTCGACGAACTGCGGATCCGCGATCAGCTCCTCGCGCCCCATGGCCCGGCACAGGATCGGCCACTGGTGCAGCAGCGCCAGGATCATCAGGTGCCCTTCCCGCGCCTTGAAAATCCCGCTCGGCCCCACCGCATAGTGGTGGGCGCCGCTGCGGTGCGGGACGATCTTGCCACCACTGGCAGAGTAGGCCTGCACGCTGACCTCGTGGTGGTGGAAGTAGGTGTCGAGCAGCGAGATATCGAGCCATTGGCCGCCGGCGCCGTTGCGCTCCCGGTCGAGCAGCGCGTAGCCAATCGCGGTCAGCGCGTGCACGCCGGTGCCGACATCGCCAAAGGCGAGCATCGGCATCGAGGGCGCGCGGTCGGGCTCGCCGATCAGGTCGGTGACCGCGGCATAGGCCTGGGCGATGTAATCGAAGCCCGGATGCGCGGCGAGCGGCCCTTCCTGACCGAAGGCCGAGATCGAGCACATGACGATGTTGGGGTTGATCTTGCGCACCACCTCCCAGTCGAGCCCCAGGCGGCCGATCACGCCGGGCGCGAAGTTCTCGATGAACACGTCACAGTGCCGGAGCAGGCGCTTGACGATATCGAGCCCCTCGGGGTGCTTGGGGTCCAGGCACAGGCTCTTCTTGCCGCGGTTCTGCTGGATGAAATAGCCGCTGCGGCCATCGCGACAGTAGGGAAAGTTGCGCACCGGCTCGCCGTGCGGGCCGATCTCCAGCTTGATCACTTCGGCGCCCATCTGCACCATCAGGTTGGTGGCGGCGGGGCCGGCCAGATACTGGGTGATGTCCAGCACGCGGTAGCCGTCGAGTACGTGTTTGGGTGTCATCGCTGTGATTCCTGATTGGCAAACCGGCGCCCGGCGCCGTCAGTGGGCCGCGCTCACCAGCACGCCCGCGCGTTCGAGTTCCGCCACCCGCGCCGCGTCGTAGCCCAGCAGGCCGGCGAGGATCTCGCCGTTGTGCTCGCCCAGGAAGGGCGCCTGCAGCTCGGGCAGTTCCGGGTGGCCGGAAAAGCGCAGCGGCATCCCGGGAATGTCGAATTCGCCGAGCATGCGATCCGACACCCGCCGCACGGTGCCACGGGCACGGTGGTGCGGATGGGCGATGGCCTGGGGCACGGTGAGGATCGGCGCCACCGGCACCCGCACCGCCTGCAACGCTGCGATGGCCGCGGCATCGGTCGGGAAACCCTGCAACCAGCCTTCGATCAGCGCAATCAGCTCCTGCAGATTGGCGACGCGCAGTTCGTTGGTCTTGAAGCGCTCGTCCTTGATCAGATCCTCGCGGCCCATGGCCTTGCACAGCACCGGCCACTGGTGCAGCAGCGCCAGGATCATGATGTAGCCCTCGGGACCGCGGAAGATCCCGGTC
>DASUDS010000046.1:0-15125 GCA_036275455.1 Porticoccaceae bacterium | reverse complement strand
GCGCAACTCGCGCGCGACCCGCTCGGCACTGGCCCCATTGATGTCCACGACCACCACCTTGGCGCCTTCCTCCTGCAGGCGTTGGGCGGTCGCCGCGCCGATGCCGGAGCCGCCGCCGGTGATCAGGGCGACCTTGCCTGCTACTCGACCTGCTGCTCGATCCGCTACTTTTCCGCTCATGTTATTTTCCTTTTCAGTCGGTTATCGGTAGTTATTCAAGCCGTATGTTGCTTGAAAAACGCGCCGATGCGGGCGATTGCTTCGCGGCCTTCCGGCACCATGGGGGCGAACAGGTGCCAGACGTGGACCATGTCGGGCCACACTTCCAGGGTCACCTCGACGCCCTTGGCCTTGGCGCTGGCGGCGACGCGGGTGGCATCGTCGAGCAGGGTTTCCAGGTCCCCGACCTGGATCAACAGCGGCGGCAGGCCGCCCAGATCGGCGTGCAGCGGCGAGGCGGTGGGCTGGCGTGGATCGGCGTCGCCCAGATAGATTTTCGCCATGCCCAGCAGGCCGCCCGGTTCCACCATGGGGTCCTTGTCCACCTTGGTGCGCATGGATTCCCCGGTGCCTTCGAGGTCCGTCCAAGGCGAGATCGGCGCGGCGGCGCCGGGCAGGGGATCGCCGGCATCGCGCAGCGCCACCAGGGTCGCCAGCGTCAGGCCGCCGCCAGCCGAATCGCCGGCGATGGCGATGCGGTTCGGCGCATAGCCCTGCTTGAGCAGCCAGCGGTAGGCGCGGGTGGCGTCCTCGACCGCCGCCGGGTAGCGGTGCTCCGGCGCCAGCCGGTAGTCGAGCGCGAGCGCGCGGCAGTTGGCGGCTCGGGACAGCCCCGCAATCAGCCCCTTGTGGGTGTGGATCGAGCCGATCACATAGCCGCCGCCGTGGAGGTACAGCAGTACCCGGTCCTGATCCACGCCCGGGGCGCAGACCCATTCGGCAGGGACGCCATCCACATCCACCGGAGCGATCTGGGTATCCGCGGGCGGGGTGGCGAAGTTCTTGGTCGCCTGCACGAAGTTGGCGCGCATCTTGTCGACCTTGTCCTTCATCTTTTCGTAGTCGGACGGGCCGGGGTAGTTTTTCCACAGCAATTCCAGCAGCTTCTTGCTCTCGGGGCTGGCCATCGGACGGTCCTCGTTCAGGGTTGGCTTTCAGGGTTGGCGTTCAGGGCTGAAAGCGGCCTTGCAGCCAGCCGCCGATCTGCTCGACGGCGCGCTGACCCTCGTCGAGCATGGGCGCGAAGGCGTGCCAGACGTGGAACAGCTCGGGCTCATCCACCAGGGCCACGGGGACGTTGGCCTTGCGCGCATTGGCGGCGAGCGTGATGGAATCGTCATAGAGGATCTCGCGGCCGCCGACGTGGATCAGCAGCGGTGGCAGGCCGGTCAGGTCGGCGAAAACCGGCGAGGCCAGCGGGTTCTTCGGATCGGCGCCATTCAGGTATTTCCCCGCCAGGTCGAACAGGCCATCGCCCTTGACCATGGGGTCGCTGGCCGCGCGGGCGGTCACCGCGCCGGCGCTGCCGGTGAGGTCGGCCCAGGGCGAGATCAGCACCCCGGCGGCGGGCAGGGGCACGCCCTGGTCGCGCAGGCTGAGCAGGGTGGCCATGGTCAGGCCGCCGCCCGCCGAGTCGCCGGCGATGGCGATGTGACCGGGCTTGATGCCCTGGGCCAGCAGCCAGCGATAGGCCTTGGTGGCGTCTTCGATGGCAGACGGAAAAGGGTGCTCGGGTGCCAGGCGGTAGTCGAGGCCCAAGGTGCGGGCGCCGGAGTGGCGGGAGACATTCTGCATCAGGTAGCGGTGGCTCTTGATCGAGCCGATCACATAGCCGCCGCCGTGCAGGTAGAGCACCGCGCGATCGGCACGGGCGCCGGGGGCGATCAGCCATTCCGCGGGCACGCCGTCGGCGCTGACCGGGGTGAGGGTGACGTCCGCCGGCACCTTGAAGCGGGCGCCGCCTTCATCGAGGTTGCGGCGCTCTTCGTCGAGAGACAGGGTGCCCAGCGGCGGCTGGCGTTCGAAAATCTGCAAAAGTTTGTCGAGCTGCTGACGGGACATATTTTTTCTCAATGGGTTAGCGAAACAATCAAAGGTAAATGATTTCCAGCAAATTCTCAGGATTGCCAGGCGCGGCGCAAGGCCGCGCTGGCGCGGTCGAGAAACTCTCGGCCTTCTTCGATGGCTCCGGCCATGGAGACGAAGCCGTGGATCTGGTTGCGGTAGCAGATGTACTCCACCGGCACCCCGGCGGCGCTCAGCCGGTCGGCGTACTCCGCACCCTCGTCGCGCAGCGGATCGAAGCCGGCGGTCATTACCAGGGCCGGCGGCAGGCCGCTCAGATCCTTGGTCAGCAGCGGCGAGGCCAGTGGATCGTCCCAGTCTTCGGGCTTGCGCAGGTCCTGCTCGAAGAACCACTTCATTGCGGTGGCAGTGAGGAAGTAGCCGTCGCCGCAGTCGCGGTAGGAGGCAGTGTCGGCGCCCATGCGGGTGGCGGGATAGACCAGCAGTTGCAGGGCGATGCGTGGTCCCTTGCGGTCGCGGGCCATCTGGCTGACCACCGCCGAGAGATTGCCGCCGGCGCTGTCGCCGCCGACTGCGATGCGCCGGCCGTCGATGCCCAGTTGCGCGCCGTTGGCGGCGACCCACTCCAGCACCGCATAGCAGTCCAGCGGCGCGGCGGGGAAGGGGTGTTCCGGCGCCAGCCGGTAGTCCGGCACGACCACCACGCATTCGCCCGCAGCGGCGTAGTAGCAGGCCTCGCGTTGATGGCTTTCAGGGCTGCCGATCACCCAGCCGCCGCCGTGGTAATAGATGAGTGCGGGCAGTGGCCCGGTGCGCTCGGTATTCGGCGTGATCACCAGGGCGCGGATCGGACCACTGGGGCCCGGAATCTGGATCTCGCGGATGGACTTCGGCTCGGGTGCCTGCACGCCGACCATGGCGGTCAGGGTGGCGAACCCGGCGCGGCTCTCGGCTACGGTGCCCTCACCCAGAGCGGGCGCGTCGCTGGCGGCGGTCAGTTCGAGGATCTTGGCGGCCTGGGGGTCGAGGGCCATGGGGGGGTCTCCGGTGTCAATCACGTCCAATGGGAATGGCAAGCCGTTTCGGGTGGCAGTACGCCGGATTCGGGTTGCCGAGCTGCTCAGTGTGTTCTTATCAATCGGCCGATCCATCGCCTTGGCGATCGGGCGCGGCCCAAGTCGTTGTCGTGGGCCGGACTATAAGGCGACCTTTTTTGCCCGCGCAACCGCGCTGGTCGCCGAGGTGACTGCCGTCTCAACTCATCAGAAAATGCCCCACCAGCGTGGCGATGGGCTTGTCGGGATCGCCCTGCCAGCAACTGGCCTGGACATTGGCGACGCGGCGGCCGTGCTTGGTGACCTGGGCGCGCGCCCAGGTGGTTTCGATCCGCCCCGAGCGCAAATAGTCGATGGTCACGTTGATCGGCTTGGGCAGGCTGTCGCCATCCTGATCGTGGGCCAGCTGGACGATGGCCACCGTCTCCAGCACCCCGCCGATGACGCCGCCGTGCAGTGCCGGCAGCCAGGGATTGCCGATGTGCAGACTGTCTGCGCGCAGTTCGACGGTGAGGCAACCGTCCGCTTCATGAACGTGCATGTCCAGCGCCTTCATGTAGGGAATGCCCTCGCCGAGCAGGCTGAAATCGCCCTCGGTCCGGGCCTTGCGGACCAGTTCGAGGATGCTCATCGGGTGGCCTCCGCGCGCGCTTCGCCGGTGCGCTCGGAGGTGATCATGAAGCTTGCCGCGCAATGGGCGATGGGGTCTTCGGCATCTTCGTGATAGGCCTGGGCGCGGACAAAGCAGATGTTGCGGGTGACCTTGTAGCAGTGCCCGGCGGCGGTTACGGCAGCGCCCGGGGTCGCCGGCTTGAGGTAGTCGATGCGCAGATCCAGGGTGGCAATGGTGGCCGGCCGCTCCAGCGCCGCAATCACCGAGAGCCCGCAGACGGCGTCCAGCACGGTGGTGATCACGCCGCCATGGAGCACGCCAGAGGTGGCATTGCCCGCCAGATCCGCGTGATAGGGAATACGCATCACGCCGCGGCCGCGTTCCAGGGAGACGATTTCCAGGCCGAGGAATCTGGCGTGCGGCGACTGGTTTTCCGGCTTGGCGCGAAACGCCAGGACCCGCTCGATGAACTGCTGATCGGTCATGGTGCGCGATGGCTGGCGACTGGCGAGGGCGGATCATAGGAACCGCGTTCGGCCATTGCAATTGCGTCGCGATT
This sequence comes from Porticoccaceae bacterium, assembly GCA_036275455.1. Classification (GTDB taxonomy): domain Bacteria; phylum Pseudomonadota; class Gammaproteobacteria; order Pseudomonadales; family Porticoccaceae; genus JAGPUQ01. The sequence continues at coordinate 10,873 of DASUDS010000046.1, read as the reverse complement.
GCGGGCCGCGGTGCTATATTTCCGTCCACTTCATTTCCGTCCACTTCGCTGTCATTGGGGATCCGCCATGGGCAATTCCAAAACCACGCTTCCGTCGCCGGGCGAGGCGCTGCCCGGGCGCGCCGAGAAAATGCAGGTCCCGGACCGGCACTTCGTCAACGGCAGGCCGCTGGTGGGGCCATTTCCGGCGCATCTTCAACAGGTGCAGCTCGGCATGGGTTGTTTCTGGGGCGCCGAGCGCCGTCTGTGGCAACAGCCCGGGGTGTACACCACCGCGGTTGGCTATGCCGGCGGGAGTACGCACAACCCCACCTATGAAGAGGTCTGTTCCGGCCAGACCGGGCACACCGAGGTGGTGCTGGTGGTCTTCGATCCGGCCGCAACCAGCCTCGCCGCGCTGCTCAAGGTGTTCTGGGAGGCGCACGATCCGACCCAGGGCATGCGCCAGGGCAACGACATCGGTACTCAATACCGCTCGGCGATCTACTGCCATGGCGAGCAACAGCTCCAGGAGGGACTGGCCAGCCGCGACGCCTATCAGGCCAGGTTGAAGGCCGCCGGGCTTGGCCCGGTCACCACCGAAATCCGCTTGGCGCCGGAGTTCTACTACGCCGAGTTCTACCACCAGCAGTATCTGGCCAAGAATCCCGCCGGTTACTGCGGATTGCGCGGCACCGGCGTGTCCTGTGGTTGAAGCGGCAAACGAGATGGAAGGGCCGGAACTGCCCACCACCCGGTTGGCGGTCGAACCCGACTGGGTCGATTACAACGGCCACATGAATCTGGCGTTTTATGTGCTGGCCTTCGACCGCGCCACCGATCACTTCTACGACCAGCTCGGCATCGGCATCGCCTATCGCGAACGCATGCAAAGCTCGATGTTCACGCTGGCCATCAACGTCGATTACCTGCGCGAGGTATTCGCCGGGGACGAACTCCGCGTTACCACCCAACTGCTCGACAGCGATGCCAAGCGGATGCGCTATTTCCATCAGATGTATCAGGGTGACGATCCGGCACCGGTGGCCACCAATGAATGCCTGGCGGTGCACGTCGACATGAACAGCCGGCGCAGCGCGCCCTATCCGCAAACTACCCGCGAGCGCATCGACGCCCTGCTCGCGGAGCACCGGCGCTTGCCGTCACCCGAGCGCGCCGGGCGGGTGCTCGGCATGCGTGCTTAACCCGCAGCGGCCGCGCTTTCTTCCGGCGCCAGCCGGTCGAGCAGTGTTTCCACGGCCGCCAGGCGTTGTTCTGCCGCCAGTGCCTTTTCGGTGAAACGCAGGATGGTGGCGCCGCGCAGCTGGTAGCGGTCGGCCTGGCGCTGTACCAGTTGCACGATGGCGAGCGGATCGGCGTGGGTGTGCTGGGCAAACTCCAGCAGGCCGCCCTCGGCGCCAGCCTCGATGCGCAGGATGCCGAGCGCGGTGCCGCGCTGGCGCAGCGCCGTAACCCGCACCAGATGGCGCACTTCCTCGGGCAGGAGGCCGAAACGGTCGATCAGCTCGACCTGGAATTCACGCAGCGCGGCGGCATCGGCGGCGCCGGCGAGACGTTTGTAGAGCTGGAGCCGAGTGTGGACGTCGGGCACATAGTGCTCGGGAATCAGCGCCGGAATATTGATGTTCACCTCGCAATCGGCGCGGGCACTCAGGTCGATTTCCGCGGTGCCACCGCGGCGCAGGCTGGCCACGGCGCGCTCCAGCAGCTCCATGTAGAGCGTGAAACCGATCGCGGCGATGTGCCCGCTCTGATCATCGCCCAGCAACTCGCCGGCACCGCGGATTTCCAGATCGTGGGTGGCGAGGGTGAAGCCGGCGCCAAGCTGGTCGGCGGCCTGGATCGCCTCCAGGCGCTTGTGGGCGTCGTCGGTCATCTGCTTCGGCGGCGGTGTCAGCAGATAGGCATAGGCCTGGTGGTGGGAGCGGCCCACGCGCCCGCGCAACTGGTGCAGCTGCGCCAGCCCCAGCTTGTCGGCGCGCTCGATGAGAATGGTATTGGCGCTGGGCACGTCGATCCCGGTCTCGATGATGGTCGAGCACATCAGCACATTGAAGCGGCGGTGATAGAACTCCGACATTATCCGCTCCAGCTCCTTTTCCGGCATCTGCCCATGGGCGATGCCGACGCGGGCTTCCGGTACCAGCTCGGCCAGCTCGCGGGCCGCGCGCTCGATGGTCTTGACCTCGTTGTGGAGGAAGTAGACCTGCCCCCCGCGCAGGATTTCGCGCAGCACCGCCTCGCGGATCAGGCGCGCATCGCGTTGATGGACAAAGGTTTTCACCGACAGCCGGCGCGGCGGCGGAGTCGCGATCACCGAGAGATCACGCAATCCGCCGAGCGCCATGTTCAGGGTGCGCGGAATCGGCGTCGCGGTGAGGGTGAGGATGTCGACCTCGGCACGCAGCTCCTTCAACCGTTCCTTCTGGCGGACGCCGAAGCGGTGTTCCTCGTCGACGATCACCAGGCCCAGATCGCGGTACTGGAGATCGCTGCCGAGCAGCCGGTGGGTGCCGATCAGGATGTCCACGTCGCCGGAGGCGACACGCGCGGCGATGGCTTCCTGCTCCTTGGCGCTGCGGAACCGTGACACCATTTCGACGCGCACCGGCCAGTCGGCGAAACGGTCGCGAAAATTCTGCCAATGCTGCTGGGCGAGCAGCGTGGTGGGCACCAGCACCGCGACCTGGCGACCGGCTGACACCGCGAAGAAGGCGGCGCGCATCGCGACCTCGGTCTTGCCGAACCCGACATCGCCGCACACCAGCCGATCCATGGGCGTGCTGCCCAGCATGTCGGCGCGCACCGCGGCGATGGCGTCCTCCTGATCCGGCGTGACCTCGAAGGGAAAGCCGGCCGCGAAGGCCTGGTAGTCCGCGCCCGGATCGGGATAGGCGAAGCCCTGGCGCGCGGCGCGGCGGGCGTGGATGTCGAGCAGTTCGGCGGCGGTATCGCGGATCTCGCGCGCCGCCTTTTCCTTCGCCTTCTGCCACTGCTCGGCGCCCAGGCGATGCAGGGGCGCGGCGTCGGGATCACCGCCGCTGTAGCGGCTGATGAGATGCAGATTGGCCACCGGCACATAGAGCTTGGCGCCCTCGGCGTACTCGATGGCGAGAAATTCCTGCTGTTCGCCATCGACGCTGAGTACCTGGAGGCCGAGGTAGCGGCCGACGCCGTGGTCGATATGCACCACCGGAGCGCCCGCGCGCAGCTCGGTGAGACTGCGCACCGCCTGATCGGCGCTGTCGCGCTGGCGCGCGCGTCGCCGCCGTTGCAATACCTGGTGGCCGAACAGCTCGGTTTCGGAAATCAGTGTGAAGCGTCCGTCGGCGAGCCGGAAGCCGCGCTCCAGCGGGTGGACGGCAATCATCTGGCCGCTTGTCGCCGCGAGAGCCTCGGCCCAACCGGCTACCGCCAGCGGCGTGATCCCGATGGTCTTGAGCAGATCGAGAATCGCCTCGCGGCGCCCGGCGGATTCGGCGCAGAACAACACCGGGCCGCTCGCCGTGGTCAGATATTGCTCCAGGCGGCCCAGCGGCCGCTTGGCGCGGGCATCGACGGCGATTTCCGGTACCGGGGTGCTGGCGAAGTCATGGCTGCCTGCCTTCGCGGGCAGAGATGCGGCCTGGAGATCGGTGCGTGGCAGCGCGTTCAGTGCCGCGAATAGCTGGTCGCCGGTGAGAAACAGCTCCGCAGGCGGCAGTAGCGGGCGCGTGGAGTCCACGCCATGGTCGCGAAAGCGCTCGGCTGCTTCGTGCCAGAACTCCTCCGCGGCGGCCTGGATATCGCCCGCGGCAAAGGCCAGGGCGGCGCCGGGCAGATAGTCGAACAGGGTGGCGGTCTGGTCGAAAAACAGCGGCAGGTAATACTCGATGCCGCCGGGCGCGAGGCCCTGACTGACGTCGTGATAGAGCGGGCTGCGCCGCGGATCGGCATCGAAGCGCTGGTGCCAGGCATCCTGGAAGCGCTGGATGGCGCGTTGATCGAGGGGGAATTCCCGTGCCGGGAGCAGTTCGATCGCGGGGATCTTGTCGAGGGTACGCTGGGTTTCCGGGTCGAAGGTACGCAGCGACTCGAGTTCGTCGTCGAACAGATCGAGGCGCAGGGGCTGGTCCGCACCCATTGGAAACACGTCGATGAGCGCACCGCGCACCGCGAATTCGCCGTGTTCATAGACGGTGTCGGCGGCGCGATAGCCGGCCCGTTCCAGGGTGCGGCGCAGCAATTCGCGGTCGATACGGTCGCCGACCTGGAAGCGGAAGGTGTTGCCGGTGATGAAGGCCGGCGGCGGCAAGCGTTTCATCAGCATGGTCGCCGGTGCCACCAGCACGCCACGGCGGGTGTGCGGCAGTTGGCTGAGTACGCGCAGCCGGTCGGAAACGATGTCCTGGTGGGGAGAAAACAGGTCGTAGGGCAGGGTCTCCCAGTCCGGCAGATGCAGGATGGGAATGTCGCCGTCGCCTTCGCTGCCACTGCTACCGCCACCGAGGAGGACAAACCGCAACTCTGTCTCCAGTTGCAGCGCGGCGCCGGGGTCTGCGGTCACCACCAGCAGCAGGCCGTCGAAAGACCGCGCCGCCCCGGCGATGGCGAGCGCGGTGGCCGCGCCATGCAAGCCGCTCCAGCGGCGGCGATCGCCGGGGGCATTGGCGGGAGGGATGGGCAGCAGCTCGCCGGTCATGGAGGTCTGGGCGGGAACGACAGGGGCGCGCATTGTACTGTCGTCGCTCAGGCGCCTGCGACCCAAGTGCCCCAAGTGCGCCAAGTGCTCGGGACCCGGCTGGTCACGAGCCAGATGCTGATGACGAAAAGCGAGTGGCCGCGGATGTCGGCGACAGCCCGGGATCCGGTTTCCAGCCGGCTTTTCCTGCCACTGTTGGCGACGCCTGCGGTCGACAATCCCCGGCCACTGCTGATGCGCCGGAGCGCATTCGGCGCTATTCTTGGGCCACCCGGAGGTTCGGCGGGGCATCCTGCCAACGGCTATCCCCGTATTCGGATTTCAGATCGCGCCTTCGGCATCGCGGGTCTTCGGGTCGGTGGGTTTGGCGTCAGTGGGCTTGAAGTCAGCGGGTTTGGAGTCAGTGGGCTTGGCGTCAGTGGGCTTGAAGTCAGCAGGTTTGGAGTCCGTGGGTTTGAAGTCAGCGAGTTTGGCATCATGAGTACGAAGCGGGATTTCGATGGTGGCGCGGTGGTCGAGGAGACCAAGCCCAAGCTCAAGCGCCCGTCGATGTTTCAGGTGGTGTTGATCAACGACGATTACACGCCGATGGAGTTCGTGGTCGCCGTCCTCGAGCAGATTTTCGCCATGGACCATGAACTGGCGGTGCGGGTGATGCTCAAGGTACATACCGAGGGCAAGGGCATTTGCGGCGTATTCACCCGCGAAATCGCCGAAACCAGGGCGGAGCAAGTGAATCGGGCCGCGCGCGAGCACGAACACCCGCTGCTCTGCCTGATCGAGCCCACCGACGACACCAACCGCGGGGAGTGACCGCCATGCTCAGCAAAGAACTGGAAGCGACCCTCAATGCCGCGTTTCAGGACGCTACCGCCAAGCGCCACGAATTCATGACCGTCGAACACCTGTTGCTGGCGCTGCTCGACAACCAGTCGGCGCTGCGGGTGCTCAAGGCCTGCGGTGCCGACCTCGCGGGCTTGCGCGCCGAGCTCGACGAATTCATCGATTCCACCACCCCCCAGCTCGCCGCCGACGCCCCGCAGCGGGATGTCCAGCCCACGCTGGCGTTCCAGCGCGTGCTGCAACGCGCGATCTTTCATGTGCAATCTTCTGGGCGCAATGAAGTCCAGGGCGAGAACGTGCTGGTGGCGATCTTCAGCGAGCAGGAAAGCCAGGCCGTGTACATGCTGCGGATGCGCAACATCTCGCGCATCGACGTGGTCAATTTCATCGCCCACGGCGTGGCGCGGGTCGCCGACCAGGCGGAAGGCACTGGCACTGCGCCGGGCAGCCAGGGTGGGGAGGCGGGAACCGCAGCGGGCGGCGAGGGCAGCGCGCTGGAACAGTTCGCCACCGATCTCAACGCCCAGGCGCGCAAGGGTTACATCGATCCGCTGGTGGGTCGCGCGCTGGAACTGGAGCGGGTCTGCCAGACGCTGGTGCGGCGGCGCAAGAACAACCCGCTGCTGGTCGGGGAGTCCGGTGTGGGCAAGACCGCCATCGCCGAAGGGCTGGCCAAGCGCATCGTGGAAGACGATGTGCCCGATGCCATCAAGGGCAGCGTGGTGTACTCGCTCGACATGGGTGCGCTGCTCGCCGGCACCAAGTATCGCGGCGATTTCGAAAAGCGTTTCAAGAGCCTGCTCGCAGAGCTCGGCGAAAAGGAAAACGCTATTCTGTTCATCGACGAGATCCACACCATCATCGGCGCCGGTGCGGCCTCCGGCGGGGTGATGGATGCCTCCAATCTGCTCAAGCCGCTGCTCACCTCGGGGCGGTTTCGCTGCATCGGCTCGACTACCTATCAGGAATATCGCGGGATCTTCGAGAAGGACCGCGCGTTGTCGCGTCGCTTCCAGAAGATCGACGTGCCCGAACCCTCGATCGAGGAGACCATCCAGATCCTGCAGGGGCTCAAGAGCCGCTTCGAGGATCACCACCATCTGAAATTCACCCAGGGCGCGCTGCGCGCCGCGGCGGAGCTGGCCGCCAAGTACATCAACGACCGCTTCCTGCCCGACAAGGCGATCGACGTGATCGACGAGGCCGGTGCCTACCAGCAGTTGCTGCCCGCGACCAAGCGAAAAAAGACGATCGGTGTGGCGGAGATCGAGGCGGTGGTCGCCAAGATCGCCCGCATCCCGCCCAAGAGCGTATCCAGTTCCGATCGCGAACAGCTACGCAGTCTGGCGGCGCAGCTCAAGCTGGTGGTGTTCGGCCAGGATGACGCCATCGATACGCTGGATGCCGCCATCAAGCTGGCCCGTGCCGGGCTGCGCGACGGCGAAAAACCGATCGGCTGCTTCCTGTTCGCCGGCCCCACCGGGGTGGGCAAGACCGAGGTGTCGCGGCAACTCGCCAGGGTGCTCGGCGTGGAGCTGCTGCGCTTCGACATGTCCGAATACATGGAGCGGCACACGGTGTCGCGGCTGATCGGTGCGCCGCCCGGTTATGTCGGCTTCGATCAGGGTGGTCTGCTCACCGACGCCGTCACCAAGCATCCCCACTGCGTGCTGCTGCTCGACGAAATCGAGAAGGCCCACCCCGATGTGTTCAATCTGCTGTTGCAGGTCATGGATCACGGTACCCTGACCGACAACAACGGCCGCAAGGCGGATTTCCGCAACGTCATCCTGATCATGACCACCAATGCCGGTGCCGAACAGATGAGCCGAGCCTCGATCGGCTTCGCCCACCAGGATCACAGCAGCGATGGCATGGAGGCCATCAAGCGCATGTTCAGCCCAGAATTCCGCAACCGGCTAGATGCCGTGGTGCAGTTCGGTGCGCTGCAACGCGCGACCATCAAGACCGTGGTGGACAAGTTCCTCACCCAGCTCCAGGCCCAGCTCGACGACAAGAAAGTCCATCTCGAGGTCGACGAAGCCGCACGCGACTGGCTGGCCGAACACGGCTACGACGAGAAGATGGGTGCTCGACCCATGGCGCGGCTGATTCAGGACAAGATCAAGAAGCCGCTGGCCGAAGCGGTGCTGTTCGGCGAGCTGGCCAAATCCGGTGGCGAGGTGCTGGTTACCCTGGAGAATGGCGAGATCGTGGTGCAGATCGCCGAGACCGCGGCCATTTGATGCCGCTGCGGCCTGCCAGACAAAGCGGCCTGCGAGACAAAGCGGCCGAAACGGCGCGACGAGATTGCCGGAAAGAATCCACGCCCTGTGCGCCCCAGTGTGCTGTGGGCGCGCGGTGGGCGCGAGTGTTCAGCGTGCGCGGTAGGTGATGCGCGCCTTGCTGAGGTCGTAGGGGGTCAGTTCCACCTTAACCCGGTCGCCGGTGAGGATGCGGATGTAGTTCTTGCGCATTTTTCCCGAGATATGGGCGATCACCACGTGACCGTTGTCGAGTTTTACCCGGAAGGTGGTGTTGGGAAGGGTGTCGATGACTTCCCCTTCCATTTCGATAGCGTCTTCTTTGGCCATGGATCTCTGTGTGTTGTAGCGCCCGGAGGCTGCGATGAGGCGCGCGCATTGTGCCCTAAAGCATTCCCCCAAGGCAAAAAGCCAGGATCAGGGGCAAAAACCTCGGTATCCAGGCGAAACGCCGGCATCCAGACGATAACCGCCGCGCACGGTGGCTTCGGGCCGCACCCCTGATTACCGGGGATCATCCGGCATGACGGCGGCTGCGGTGACCCGGGCGCGCGCTGCCGGCACGATCGGCAGCGACTCGGTTGGATGGGAGGTCAACCGGCGGTGCAGCGCGAGCAGGAAGCCGGCGGCGACGAAGCCGCCCGCGGGCAGGGTCCAGAATGGAAACGCATAACCGCTGGGGAACAGACGCAGCGCCCAGCCGGTCGCGCTCGCCCCCACCAGGAGATCGAGATCGCGCAACAGGGTGCCACGGCCGAGCAGTTCGCGCGCCGCACCCAGCAGCGCCAGCGCGAGCAGCATGCCAAGACCCGTGGCCAGGCCGTCCAGCACGGCCTGCCTCGGTGGATACGGCGCAGGTTCGATGCCGAGCAGCAGCACCGCGCCATTGACCGCAATCAACGGCACATAGAGACCGAGCGCCGCGCGCAGCGGGGCGAAAAACGCCTGCATGCACAGCTCCACGGCGGCGGTCGCGGTCGCGATCACCAGCAGCGTCGCGGGCAGCAGCAGGGGCGGGGGCAACCGGCTGCGCAGCGGGATCAGCAGCAGCGCGCTGCTGGCGGTTACCGCCAGGGCGGCGAGCCCAAGCCCCAGCGCGGTAACCAGCGAATGGCTGACCGCCAGCAGTGGCGACAGGCCGAGCAGACGCGCGAGCATGGGATTCTGCCGCCAGACGGAATCCAGGGCTCGCTCCCTCATGGCGTGGTCTCCGCACTCATCGCGCTTTCGGTTGGCGCCAGCAGCCGCTTGCGGTCTTCGTGGAAATAATCCAGCACGCGGCGCACCTGGCCGACCACCGCGCGGGAGCTGATCGTGGCTCCGGTGATGGCATCGAAGGTGCCGCCTTCCCTGCGTACCCGCCAACCGGAGGCGGGTGGTGCGTTGCGGGAGGTGCCAATGAACATCTGGAGCCAATCGCTGCGCTCGGCGCGGATGCGATCGCCGATGCCGGGTGTCTCCTGCTCGGCGACCACGCGCACCCCGGTGACCAGGCCATCGCGGTCGATGCCCACCAGCAGGCGAATCGGCCCGCCATAGCCGCGTGTGGCTACCGTGGGCACGATCACCGCGAGAATGTGGTCGCCGTGCCGCACGCGCCGCACCGGCTCCGGCGCATCCAGTCCGAGACCGAGCCAGTATTGAGGTGGGATCGGCACCGCATCCAGCGTCAGACCGCGGTCGCTCGCCAGCTTCGGCACGATCGCGCCGAGGAACATTTCCTCCGCCAGTTGGCGCGCACGAGTGGCCGGCTCTCTGGTGAGTCGGTCCAGTCCCAGCAGTACCAGGATGGAACCCGCGACCAGTGCCGCCAGCAGCAGTGCCTGACGCAATGCGGCGGTCATGAGTCCCGACGCCGTGGCCAGGTGCGCGCCGGTACTCCCGGCGGGCTGGGGATGGTGCCACGATCGATCAGCGGCACGGCGAGATTCATCAACAGCACGGCGAAGGCGACGCCGTCGGGATAGCCGCCCCAGGCGCGGATGGCGAACACCAGAACGCCGGCCAGCGCACCACAGAGCAGGCGGCCGAGCCGGCTGGCGGCGAGGGTGGTCGGGTCGGTGACGATGAAAAAGGCGCCGAGCATGGTTGCGCCGCTGAGCAGGTGCAGGCTTGGCGGACCCTGGCTGGCCGAGCTGCCACCGTCGTTGCCCAGCCAGGCCAGCAGCGCGAGGGTTGCGAGCATCGCCACTGGGGTGCGCCAGTCGATGACACGGCGGTACGCGAGGTAGACCCCGCCGAGCAGAAAGCCCAGATTCACCGTCTCCCAGCCAACGGCGGCAAGCTGACCCGCCGCGAACAGGGATTGGGCGGCCTGAAACTGGGCGACCAGCAGGCCGCGGTTGTCACGAAACGCCGCCAGCGGCGTCGCCATGGTGACAGCATCGATATCCAGGGTTCCCGGGGTAAAGATCGCCTGGACCGCGGTCGACAACCCCGGCCAGTGCAGGTGTTCCGGCAACAGTGGCAGGGGCGCAGGCCAGTGCAAGAACGCGTCCGGAAAGGACACCAGCAGCATGGCGTAGGCTGCCATCGCCGGATTGAACAGGTTGTTGCCGAGGCCGCCAAAGGGGTGCTTGGCCACCAGCATGGCAAAGGCGCCGCCGCTCGCGGCAAGCCACCAGGGCGCCAGCGGCGGCAGGGCGATGCCGAGCAATACGCCGGTCACCAGGGCGCTGCCGTCGCGCAGTCCCGCCATCGCGGGCTGCTTGCCCAGCCGCAGGGCGAGGGCTTCCGCGCCGAGCGCGGCCGCGCTGGCCAGCAGGATCTGGACCAGGACGCTCGCCCCGAAATACCAGACCAGCGCCGCGATGCCGGGCAGCAGCGCGAGCAGCACCTGCTGCATCACCTGGCCGGAGTCGAGCGCGCGGATTGCCGGGAAAGTGTCCATCAGGAGTTTTTTTCGCTGTCCGCCGCAGGCGCACTCGCGAGACGGCGCTGCGCCTGCTCGTGGTCGATACGGGCCTGTTCGATGCGTGCCCGCAGGGCGTTGCGCTGGGCCGGAGTGGCGCTGGCGTCGAGACCGGCGAGCTGATTTTCCAGCCGCTGGAGGCGCTCGGTGGCACTGGCGATGGCGCGCTCCAGG
>DASUDS010000045.1:0-4219 GCA_036275455.1 Porticoccaceae bacterium | reverse complement strand
GGCGGCACCACCTACCGCCCGGGCACCCGTTTCGGGCCGCAGGGCATCCGCAAGATCAGCGCGCTCTACACGCCCTACAACTACGAGCTCGGCGTCGATCTGCGCGAGCAGATGAACCTGTGCGATGCCGGCGACGTGTTCGTGATCCCGGCCAACATCGAGAAGACCTTCGACCAGATCAGCCGCGGCATCGGCCACATCTTCGCCTCCGGCGCGCTGCCCATCGTGCTCGGCGGCGACCACTCGATCGGCTTCGCGACCGTGCGCGGCATCGCCGAGCACACCGACAAGAAGATCGGCATCATCCACTTCGACCGCCACGCCGACATCCAGGAGAAGGATCTCGACGAACGCATGCACACCACGCCCTGGTTCCACGCCACCAACCTGCCCAACGTGTCGGCCAAGAACCTGGTGCAGATTGGTATCGGCGGCTGGCAGGTGCCGCGACCGGCAGTGAAGGAGGCGCGCAAGCGCGACACCACCATCCTGACCATGAACGACGTCACCGAGCTGGGCCTGGAAAAGACCGCCGAGATCGCCCTCGAAACCGCGTGGGACGGCACCGACGCGGTCTATCTGTCGTTCGACATCGACTCGGTGGATTGCGGCTTCGTGCCCGGCACCGGGTGGCCCGAGCCCGGCGGCTTCCTGCCCCGCGAGATCCTGTATCTGCTGGGCGCGGTGGCCAAGGAAGGCATCTGCGGCATGGAGGTGGTCGAGGTGTCGCCACCCTACGACCACTCGGAGATCACCGCGCTGCTCGCCACCCGCGCCATCGTCGACGTGCTGGGCACGCTGGTCGCGCACGGCAAGCTGGGCTCGCACCGCGCCATCATCCGCGGCTGGGGCGGCTGATGATTCCGGTTCGCGGTTCGCGGAGCCGGTCCCGTGGCACCGGCGGCACCAATTCCGGAGAGGGGTCATTGTCGTGAGCGAAACACTGCTGTTGCTCGCCAGCGGCCTGGGTCTCGGCATGCTGCACGCTCTGGATCCGGATCATGTGCTGGCGGTCGCCAATCTCGATGATCCCCGCGCCGGGCGCCGTGCCGGCCTGCGGCTGTGCGGCCGCTGGGCGCTCGGCCATGGCGCCGTGCTGTGCGTCATCGGTGCCCTGGTGCTCCTCGCCGGGATCGCGGTGCCGGTCGCGCTCAGCTTCTGGGCCGAACGGCTGGTCGGGCTGGTGCTGATCCTGCTCGGCATCGGTAGCCTCTGGACCCTGGTGGCCGGCGAGGCGCCGCTCTGGATTCACCGTCACGGTGGGGCCGGAACCCACCTCCATGTGGCGGGCATGCCGGCACACCACGGCCGCCGCGCGTTGCTGGTGGGCATGCTCCACGGCACCGCCGGCTCCGCCGCGCTGCTCGCCCTGGCGCCCCTGGCACTGGCCGCCAGCCCCTGGCTGGGCATGGCCTATCTGCTGGCGTTCGGAGCCGGTGTCATGGCTGCGATGCTGGCCGCGGGTAGCTTGCTGGGTGCCGGGCTGGCGCTATTGCGCAGCCGGGCTTGCGCTGTTGCCGGCGCGCGTGCGCTTCTCGCGCTCGCTGCCATGGCGCTGGGCCTGTACCTGCTGGGTGACGGCCTATAATCCCGGCCCTTCCCTATTCTGGAGCCAGCCATGTTCATCGCCATGAACCGCTTTCGCATCGCGCCCGGCCACGAGGCCGAATTCGAGGCGCTATGGCGCGCCCGCGAGAGCCATCTCGCCGGGGTGCCGGGGTTTCGCGAGTTTCATCTGCTGCGTGGCGCCAGCACCGCCGAGCACACGCTGTTCGCTTCCCACTCGGTGTGGGATTCGCGTGCGGTGTTCGAGGACTGGACGCGCTCCGAAGCCTTCCGCAAGGCCCACGCCAACGCTGGTGGAGCCAACCGCAGCCTGTACCTGGGGCCGCCGCAACTGGAGTGTTTCGACGTCGTCCTTTGAATTGGGGAACGCCGTTCTTTGACGTGGAAAACGTCGTTCTTTGCGTTGGAGAACTCAGGTCTTTGCGTTGGAGAACTCAGTTCTTTGAGTTGGAGAACGTCGTCCTTTTGCATCGGAGAAAATGGCCGATGGCGGCCGCTCAGAACCAGCCCTTGCGCTTGAAGTACAGCACCATGGCACCGGCGATGGCGGCCATCACCAGCAGCGCGAACGGATAACCCAGATACCAGTTCAGCTCCGGCATCGCGAAGGGGCTTGCATCCGGGTTGCCATTGCCGAAATTCATGCCGTAGAGGCCCGCGATGAAGGTCAGCGGCATGAAGATGGTGGCGATGACGGTGAGGATGCGCATCACGTCGTTCATGCGGTAGCTCAGGCTCGACAGATAGATGTCCATCAGGCTGGTGACCATGTCGCGGTAATTTTCCAGCAAGTCCATGACCTGGATGGAATGATCGTGGCAGTCGCGCAGGTAGATGGCGGTGTGTGGATCGATGAAGCCGTTTTCCTCGCGCAGCAGGGCGCTGACCAGGTCGCGCTGTGGCCACAGCATGCGGCGCAGTACCAGCAGGTCGCGGCGCAAGTCGTGGATGGCGGCGACTATCGAATTGTCGGGCTTGTCGAGTACCGCCTGCTCGAGCTGTTCGATGCGTTCGCCCAGCTGTTCCAGCACCGGAAAGCCCGCGTCGATGACCAGATCGAGGATGGCGTAGAGCAGATAACCGGGCGGGTAGCCGCGGATCAGGCTGGATTCCGCCAGCAGGCGTTTGCGAATCGGCTCGAAGGGATCGGTTGTACCGCTGGAGATGGTGACCACGAAGGTCGGACCGAGAAAGAGGCTGATCTGGTCGAGCTGGATTTGGGGGCCTTCCAGGTGGGGCAGGGCCGCGATCAGAAAATAATGTTCGGGAAGAGGATCGAACTTGGGCCGCTGGCCAGTATTCTGCACGTCTTCGAGGGCGAGCGGATGGAGCCCGAAGCGCTGGCCGATCTGCTTGAGCTGGGCAGGTTCCGGGGTGCCCTGGATGTGAATCCAGGTAGTGGAAGTAGAGCGCAGATGGGCTTCGCACTCGTCCAGTGAGCGCAGGGGTATTTCCCGGCAATGCTGGGCGTCGTACTCCAGCAGACGAATGTGGGCGGGAGCGCCGCCCTCGGCGATGGGTCGCAGCGTTCCCGGCGGGGTGCCGGGCGGATGGTAGCGTTTGACGATCTTGCGCATGCTTGGCGCTCCCGGGGACTGCGGCCATGGTAGCCAAAACTGTCCGCTGCCCTGAAATCCCGTTGTCCTGAAATCCCGTTGTCCTGAAATCCGGTTGTCCTGAAATCCGGTTGTCCTGAAATCGAGTTGCCCTGAAATCCGGTCGTCGTGGCTGGAATTGCGCGGCGAGAACGCTAAGAATCGGCAGGTCCGCCGTAAAGCTGGTGGGTCTGCCGCAAAGCTGGTGGGTCTGCCACAAAGCAGGGCAGTTACCCGGGCCCTTCCAAATACCTCAAGGAAACCCTTGTGTGTCTGAACCACTAGAACTCGAATTGGAACAGGCCAGAGAGACCTTGGCCGAGGTGTTCCGCGTCCTTGGCGCCGAGCCGGTGGTGCCGCGCGAAGGGGTGGATGCTCTGTATGGCGATTGCGATTCCTGGGCAATGCATTTTCTGGTGGGTTGCGCGGCACCGGGGGTGGCGAAGGATGGCGATACCGAGCGGCGCCAGTGGAATCAGGCACGCCTGGCATTGCGTACCCTGCGCCAGGGCGAGCGCGCCTGCGCGCGCCAGCGCGAACGGGAGTTGACCACTCTGGCCGGGGATCTGCTCAGCGGCCTGCGCGACGCCGGGTTCAGTGCGGGCCAGTCGGCCGCCGCGGTGGATCAAGGTCTCCTCCAGGTTCAGGAACTGATTGCCACCGGGGACATCCAGCGTGTGCGGGCCGGGTTCATGCAGTTGGCAACCCAGTTGCGCGAGGAGATCGCCGCGCAGCGCGAGGCGGTCGATCGCCAGCTCGCGGAGTTGCGCGATCGCGTCAAGCAGGCCGAGCGGGCGCAGGCCGAATCGGAGACCGTGGCCGTGCAGTTGCAGCACAACCTCGCCGAGTTGCGCGAAGCTCTCGACGATGCCCGGGAGAAGATGCAGGTCGATCCGTTGACGCGGGTCTACAACCGTGGGGCCTTCGACGTGGCGCTGGCCAGCTACGCGGATATCGCCCACGCCGGCGGGCAGGCGCTGGCGCTGGTGCTGCTGGATATGGATCACTTCAAGAAAATCAACGACACCCATGGCCACCAGGCCGGGGATCAGGTGCTG
>DASUDS010000044.1:0-2929 GCA_036275455.1 Porticoccaceae bacterium | reverse complement strand
GCGACCCTGTCGCTGGTGTTCGTGGTCGGCGAGTGGCTGCAGGTGCCGCTGCAGGGTTCGCTGGCGCTGTTCGTCGCCGGCAGCGCGGTGCACCTGTTCGCCACCACCTCGATGGGCATCTTCCTCGGCACCATCGCCCGCTCGATGCCGCAGTTCGGCCTGCTGCTGATGCTGGTGCTGCTGCCCCTGCAGATGCTCTCCGGCGCCACCACGCCCCGCGAGAGCATGCCCGAGATCGTCCAGGTGCTGATGCTGGCGGCGCCCAACACCCAGTTCGTGATGCTCGCCCAGGGCATCCTCTACCGCGGCGCCGGCTTCGGCATCGTCTGGCCCCAGTTCCTGGCCCTGGCCGGGATCGGCACCCTGCTCTTCATCCTGGCGCTGGCGCGCTTCCGGCGCAGTCTGGCGACACTGGCCTGAAGCCGACCGGCGCGGTCAACCTCGATCCGGGCAGGCCGTTGATTGCCGGGTCGGCGCCAACCCGCGCCGGCGTCCATCCCCACAGGAGAATCCGCCATGAAGCAGTTGTTGCTCGTCCTCCTGCTCGGCTTGTGTGCCGGCGCGGCACTGGCCGACGAACCACCCGCGACCCCGCGTTTCGATCAACGGCAAGAGAATCAGCAACAGCGCATCGACCAGGGCGCGACTTCCGGCGCCCTGACCGAACGCGAAGCGGTGCGCCTGGATGCCCAGCAGGAGCATCTGCAACGCGCCGAGGACCGCGCCAAATCCGATGGCGTGGTCACCCGCAAGGAGCGCGCCGTGCTCCATCACCGCCAGGATCACGCCAGCGGCAACATCTATCGCAAGAAGCACAATCGTCGTTGAAGCATCGCCGCTGAGGTGCCGGGCACGGCAGCGGCCGGACATCAATGTCCGTTCGCGTGTCGCGCCCGGGTGATGCCCGCTTCCATCACCTTGTCGGTCCAGGCGATGCCCAGGGCGGAGACGATGAAGGCCATGTGAATGATGGTCTGCCACATCACCCCGGCCTCGGTGGTGGTGGTGCAGCGGGTGCCGGGTTCGACCACCGCGCACACCGGCAGGGCGCCCAGGGCGCCGGCCTCGATGAAGGTCTTGAGCAGGTGGATGGAGGAGATGCCGATGATCGCCATCGCCAGCTTCACCTTGAGCACCGAGGCGTTGACGTGCGACAGCCACTCCGGCTGATCCGGATGGCCTTCGAGGCGCAGCCGCGACACGAAGGTCTCGTAGCCGCCCACGATGACCATCACCAGCAGGTTGGAGATCATCACCACGTCGATCAGCGCCAGCACGATCAGCATCACCTGCTGCTCGTTGAGCTCCATGGCGCCGTGCACCAGGTGCCAGAGCTCCTTGAGGAACAGGATCACGTAGACGCCCTGGGCGGCGATCAGGCCCAGGTAGAGCGGCAGCTGGAGCCAGCGCGAGGAAAAGATCAACGCCGGCAGCGGGCCCAGGCGGGGGGTGGGTTCGGCAGACATCGGCGGCGCTCCCGCTCCAGGATCGGCGGGCGCATGCTAGAACAGCGCCGGGTGGCTGTAAACGGACTGCCCCGGCACTCCGCCGGCGGGGCAGTCGGCGCAACTTGCCGGCGCGTCCGCTGCGGGGGTTGGCGGGGGCAGCGGATCGCCGTAACGTTTGCGCACCGTCGAACCGGGCTGTAACCCCGTGCCATCCGCACCCCGACATCGCCCCGCGCTTGCCAGCGCCGGCCTGCTGGCGCTGGCCGCGCTGCTGCTGCTCGCCGGCTGCGCGCGCATCTCCGCTCCGGGGATCCCCGCGCGAGCGCCGGAACCCAGCGGGGAGGCGGTGGTGGCGCGGGCGCTGGATCTGGTGGGCACACCCTACCGCGCGGGGGGCAGTTCCCCGACGACCGGCTTCGATTGCAGCGGCCTGGTCCACTACGTCTATCGGGATGCGGCCGGCATCCTGCTGCCGCGCACCTCCGCCGAACTGGGCGCGCTGCGCACGCCCGCCCCGGCCGCGAGCGCACTGCAACCCGGCGACGTGGTGCTGTTCTCGATCAAGCGCGGCCGCCGCATCGATCACACCGGCATCTACGTGGGCGATGGCGCGTTCGTGCATGCGCCCAGCAGCGGCGGCCGGGTGCGGGTCGAACCCCTGAGCGAGCGCTACTGGCAGCGCAGCTATCGCGGCGCACGGCGGATCCTGAACTAGCGCCCTCGCTGCGCGCCTTGCCTTGGCCGCCGGCTTTCGGCCAGCATGGCCGGCATCCCCATAACGACAAGCAGAGGATCCCCCCATGGCCGCACCCGCCGAACACCTGCTCACCGGCATCCGCATGCTCGACCTGACCCGCGCCCTGGCCGGTCCCAGCTGCACCCGCATGTTCGCCGAGCTGGGCGCCGAGGTGATCAAGATCGAGGCCGCGCCGCGCGGCGACATGGTGCGCGGCATCTCCCAGCTGCGCGGGCCGCGCAGCCTGTACATCATCCAACAGAGCCTGAACAAGAAGAGCCTGTGCGTGGACCTGCGCACCGCCGAGGGCATGGCCCTGGTGCGCGAGCTGGTGCCCCACTGCGATGCGGTGGTGGAGAACTTCAAGCCCGGGGTGATGGCCGAGATGGGGCTGGGCTACGAGGAACTGCGCAAGCTGAAGGACGACATCATCCTGTGCTCGATCTCGGCGCTCGGCCAGACCGGCCCGCTGGCACGCAAGCCCGGCTACGACTACATCGCCCAGGCCTACGCCGGCATCACCTCGATGATCGGCGAGCCCGACCAGCCGCCCCATATCCCGCTGGCGGGCATCGGCGACGTCAGCTCCGGCGTGCACGGCGCCTTCGCCATCGCCGCGGCCATCCTCAACCGCCAGCGCACCGGCCAGGGCCAGCACCTCGACATCGCCATCCTCGACACCTACTACCATTGCCACGAGGTCAATGTGCACCAGTGCAGCGGCAGCGGCGGCACCATCCAGCCG
>DASUDS010000043.1:0-6804 GCA_036275455.1 Porticoccaceae bacterium | reverse complement strand
TTCGCCTTCAGGCCTCCCGCCACGACACCGGCCACGCCACCCAGCGCGCCGCCGAGCAGGCCCCCAACGGCGCCGGTGCCCTTCTCGCTGAAGTTGATGGTCGGGCTCATGGTGTAATCGGCGGCGACCATCTGGCCCTTGCCCATCTTGCTGCCCTGCCGCATTTCACCGGAGGCCGCGAGATCGCGCTCCATCATCATGTTGTTCAGCGCGGCACCGCGCTCCACCACCACGAAACAGTTGGACTGCTGGATCAGCGTCCGCAGCACCGGCACCGTCGAATCGAGCTTGTATTCGGTGGTCAGCCGGTAGTACCAGGGCGCGTCACGGTCTTCGTCCACAGCCATGGTGCCCAGGGTGGTATCGCAATGCTCCAGCTGCGGGTTGGCACCCGCGCTGGTACCGCCCGCAGCGGCGCCGGTCGCCGTGTTCTTGCCGCCGCCCAGCGTGGGCGTGGTGGCGTTGCAGCCGCCGACGGCCAGCAGCACGGCGAGCGCCCCTGCGGTCAGCGCACTGGTGGAAGTGGATTTACGGTAGGGAGCGGTCCCTGGCATCTGGTGTTCTCCGGTTTGTGAGTTGCGTGGGGTTGGATTATGTTGAGGTCAGTTGCGCCCATCGGCGCCGGTCGTGCTCCGGACGCGGGAGCGATCACCACTCCCGTACCAAAAGGCCCTGGAATTTCTTCCAGGGCCTCATCTTTCAAGAGATCACGTATTCCTGCAAGCGGGGATCCTGGAGATCGCCGCGGAACCGGGTCGCGGTCCAGGGCCAGGAACCCGGCACGCCCTTGTCGTCGAGGTACCAGCTCTTGCAGCCCGTGGTCCACACGGTGTTCTTCATGTTGGCCAGCATCTCGGCATTGAAGCGGTCGGTGGCGTCCTCGCGCGGAGACACCTTCTCGAACTTGCGCTCGGCCCACATGTCGATGAAGCGCATGATGTAGGCGCTCTGGGTCTCCGCGATCGAGGCCAGCGAGAAATTGCCCACCGGGCTGTGCGGTCCCATCACCATGAAGAAGTTGGGAAACCCGGGCAGGGCGACGGTGCGATAGCCGCGCGGGCCGTTCTTCCACACCTCGTCCAGGGTGACGCCGTTTTCGCCGGTCATGGTCATCGGCAGCATGTATTCGTTGGCGTGGTAGCCGGTGGCCAGCGCAATGACATCCAGTTCGTGCAGCTTGCCCTCCTTGGTGACAATACCCTTGGGTTCCACGTGGTCGATCGCGGCCCGTTCCAGCTCGGCGTTGGGGCGCTGGATCGCCGGGTAGAAATCCGATGACATCACCAGCCGCTTGCACATCGGGGTGTAATCCGGGGTCAGCTTGGCGCGCAGCACCGGATCCGCCACCGTTTCCAGATTCTGCTTGCAGAACTTGCCGACCATCCGCCGCGACCAGCCATCCTTGATGATGCCACGGCCCATCAACTGCTCCATTGCGAAGCGGAAGGCCACGTAATAGAACTTGGAGATGATCGGGAAGCGCCGCGCCAGGTTGCGGCCTCTGTCGCCGTACTTGCGGTTCGGGATCGGCAGCACCCACTGTGGGGTGCGCTGGAAGGACACCACCTTGGCGCAGATGTCGGTGAGCGGCTTGATCATCTGGATGCCGGTGGAGCCATTGCCGATCACGCCGACCCGCTTGCCGGTCAGATCGACGCTGTGATCCCAGCGCGCGGAATGGATCACCTCGCCGGCAAAGCTGTCGAGGCCGGGGATATCGGGGTAGTTGGGCCGCACCAGGATGCCGCAGGAGGCGATCAGGATGTCGCAACGCAGTTGTTCGCGTCCGCCATCGGCCGTTTCAATATCGACCCGCCATTCGCTGCCGGTCCACTCGGCATGCTTGGATGCGGTGTTGAAGCGGATGCGCTCGAAGACGTGATACTTGCGCGCCATGGCCTCGAAATACTCGCGGATCTCCGCGCCGCCGCAGAAGCGCTGACTCCATTCGGCGCTGGGTTCGAAGCTGTACTGGTAATAGTGCGAGGGCACGTCGCAGCGCAGGCCGGGATACTGGTTGTAGTGCCAGGTACCGCCGCAGCGATCGGCCTGTTCGAGCAGCACCAGATCGTCGTAGCCCGCGGCCATCAGCCGCATGCCCATGCAGATGCCGGACAAGCCCGTGCCGATCACGATCACCCGCGGCTTGCGCTTGCCCGCTGCCAACCGTTGCAGAATCTTGTCGCTCTCGCTGACACCCATGATCGAACCCCCTTTGTAGTGCGTGTGAATGGTGTAATGCGTGTGAATGGTCTAGTGCACGTGAATGGTGTAACGCGTGTGAATGGTGCAATTCGCGTGAATGGTGCAATTCGCGTGAATGGAATACTGAATGGAAAACAGTGGGCCGGGATGATCCCGAGCGACATCGGCATTGTCAACAAAAATTCAAGGCTTATCTGTTGCCAATCAATCAATTACCACCGACCGCCGGGTTCGCGGAAATGCCCGGAATCGGGGCGGCCCGAGCTCCGGAGCGGGGCTCAGAAGCCCGCATCGCGATCGGCATAGCGCAGCACGCGGGGGCGGCCATGGCGGGGAAATTCGATGATGCTGTGTGCACAGTTGTGCATCCGCGGCGGCTCCCACAACCGGCTCAGGGGGCGTTCGAGGTAGTGGCTCAACAGGGTGCGGATCATGGCGCCGTGGCTGACCACCACGATGTCGCTGCCCAGGGTTTCGGCAGCGACGATGTCCGCAAGGGCCGCCAGTCCCCGCGCCTGGAGCTCGGCGAAGGTCTCGGCCCCGGGGTAGCGGAAGCGGTGCGGTTCCTCGCGGAAGTGGCGGACCTCCTCCGGATGACTCTGCTCGAGATCCCGGTAGAGCAGCCCCTCCCAGTCGCCGAGCCCGATCTCGCGCAAGCGGTCGGACACCCGCTCCTCCAGGCCCAGATGCCCGAAGGCCAGTTCGGCGGTCTCCCGCGCGCGGCGACTGGTGCTGGAGTAGATGCGCGCCGGGCGCAGATGCGCGAGGCGTTCGGCCAGGGCGCGGGCCTGTTCCCGGCCAACCTCGTTCAGGGGGTTGTCGGCATGGCCCTGAACCCGTCCCTCGGCATTCCAGCCGGTTTCACCGTGGCGGATGAGATGCAACTGCATGGGAGTTTCGTCCGTATGGCGTCCGTCGTTCAGGGTGCCAGCCGGCGGATGCGCCAGCCGCCGCGCGTGGCATCGGGAAGGTAGTCGAAGCGATCGTGCAAGCGCATCTCGCCACCCTGCCAGAATTCGAAACGTGCGGGCGTCACCCGAAAGCCGCCCCAGAATTCGGGTGCCGGCACCTCGGCGTCCGCGAAGCGCTCGCCGCAGCGCAGGAAATCCGCCTCCAGCACCTCACGGGATTCGAGCTCCGCGCTCTGGCGGGAGGCCCAGGCGGCCAGCTGGCTGTCCCTGGGCCGGGTGGCGAAATAGCGCGCCACCTCGGCGCGGGTGACCGGGCTGGCGCTGCCCTGCACGCTCACCTGGCGATCGAGCAGAAACCAGGGAAAATGCAGGCTGATCTGGGCATGCGCGGCGATCTGCGCGGCCTTGCGACTGCCCAGGTTGGTGTAGAACACGAAACCATCGTCATCGAAGCCCTTGAGCAGCACCGCGCGCTGCCAGGGCCGGCCCGCGCCGTCGACCGTGGCCACCGTCATTGCGGTGGGATCCTTGAGCGGAGAGGCCAGCGCGTCGTCGAGCCAGCGCCGGAACTGCGCGAACGGCGAGTCATTCAGCGACTCCCGGGTGAGGGTGCCGTAGCGGTATTCGCGGCGGGCGAAATCGATGGCCATCTCGGCACTCGGCTTGTCGGGGCTCAGCTCGTCTGGACTCAGCTTGTCGGCACTGGGCTTGTCGGCACTGGGCTTGTCGGGGCTCGGCTCGGCGGCACTCAGCTCGCCGCCAGGCCGCCGTCGATGGGAATCACGGCGCCGTTCATGAAACTGTTGTCGTCGCAACAGGCCCAGAGCATGGCCTGCACCACCTCGTCCATGGCGCCCAGGCGCCGCATCGGATTGCCCGCCTCGAGGTTTTCGCGGCTCTTGCCACCGGCGGCGTCCAGGCTCGCCTGCACCATGGGCGTGAGCGTGAACGCCGGGCACAGGGCGTTGACGCGGATGCCCCGACGGCCGTACTCGAGCGCCGCCGACTTGGTCAGGCCGATGACGCCGTGCTTGCTGGCGCTGTAGAGACTGAGAAAGGGGGCGCCCATGAGGCCCGCAGCGGAACTGACATTGAGCACGGCACCGCTGTTGCGCACCACCATGCGCGCCAGCTCCTGCTGCATGCACAGGTAGACGCCGCGCAGGTTGGCGCCCATCACCCGTTCCCACATGGCGAGATCGGTCTCGTGGAGCCGCAGCTTGGCGTGGGAGACGCCGGCGTTGTTGATCGCCACGTCGAGGCGTTCGT
Organism: Porticoccaceae bacterium; assembly: GCA_036275455.1. Taxonomy (GTDB): domain Bacteria; phylum Pseudomonadota; class Gammaproteobacteria; order Pseudomonadales; family Porticoccaceae; genus JAGPUQ01. The sequence continues at coordinate 2,419 of DASUDS010000043.1, read as the reverse complement.
AGCGCTCGTCGATGGCCGCGAACAGGGCCGCGATCTGCTCCGGATCGCCGACATCGCAGGCCTGCGCGAGCACCCCGGCACCGCCAATGCCGCGCGCGGTGGCCTGCACTGCATCGGCGTTGATGTCGCACAGCGCCAACCGGGCGCCAGCCGCGGCGAAGCACTCGGCCGCCAGCCGGCCAAAGCCGGAACCGGCGCCGGTGATCAGCACCACCTGATCGGTGAAGTCGTAGCGGGTGCGCATGGATGGCCTCGCTGCCGGTGATCGGCTCAAATGGTAATCCCGCCATCGACGGCGAGACAGACGCCGGTGGTATAGCTCGCCGCATCCGATGCCAGATACAGCACCGCGCCGGCCATTTCCTCGGGTTCGGCATGGCGGCCCATGGGGATGCCGGCCATGATCTCCTTGTGGACCTCCTCGTTGGTGAACAGGGCGCCGGCGAACCTGGTCCGGGTGAGTCCCGGTAGCAGCGCGTTGACGCGGATATTTTCCAGCGCGCACTCCTTGGCGAAGGTCTTGGTCATGCTGATGATCGCCGCCTTGGAGATCGAGTAGATCCCCTGCAACGGCCCCGGCGTGATGCCGTTCACCGAGCCGACGTTGACGACGGCGCCGCGGCCACCCTCGCGCATCAGCCGGATGGCGCCCACCGACATGTAGAAATAGCCACGCACGTTCACGTCCAGCGTCTTCTGAAAGGCGCCGAGGTCGGTATCGACGACATGGCCAAAATAGGGATTGGCGGCCGCGTTGTTGACCAGGATGTCGAGCCGGCCGTGTTGGGCTTTCACCTTCGCGAAGGTCGCCTCGATCTGCTCCAGCTCGCCGATGTGGCAGGCCATGGCCTCGGCGCTGCCACCGGCGGCGCGGATCGCCTCGGCCACGTGCTCGCAGCCCTCCAGCTTGCGGCTGGTGACGATGACGTGCGCGCCCTGTTCGGCGAGCAGTTTCGCGATCGCCTCGCCGATGCCGCGGCTGGCGCCGGAGACCAGCGCCACCCGGCCGCTCAGGTCGAATAGTTGGGTTGCCATCTTGGGTTTCTCCTCAGATCGACATGACCAGATGCCCGCCGTCGACCGGCAGCAGGGCACCGTTGATGAAGGAGCCGGCGTCGCTGGCGAGCAGCAGCAGCGGGCCGTCCATCTCCTCCATGCGGCCCAGGCGGCCACCGGGCGTGGCGGCGATGTACTGCTGTCCGGCGGGGCTGTCGAAGTATGCGTCGTTCATCTCGGTCTTGAAGTAGCCCGGGCAGATGGCATTGACGCGGATACCCTTGCCGGCCAGTTCCAGCGCCATGTGTTTGGTGAGCTGGATCACCCCGGCCTTGGTCGCGGAGTAGATGCCGTGGCCGCGGCTGGTCGCCATGCCCAGCACCGAGGCGATGTTGACGATGGCACCGCCCTTGCTAGCGGCGAGCAGGCGCCGCGCCGCTTCGGAAGCGACCAGCCAGGCGCCCTTGAGGTTGGTGTCCAGCACCCAGTCCCAGTCGGCCTCGCTGGCCTTGTGGACCAGGCCCGGCGCGGCGACCCCGGCATTGTTGACCAGCAGATCGACAGTGCCGAAGCGCGCCTCGGCGGCGGCGAAGGCGGCGGCGACACTGCCCGCATCGGTGACGTCCATGGCCACCGCCAGCGTCCGCTCGGGGCCGACTTCCGCCACCAGTTGGTGCAGGCGGTCTTCGCGGCGGGCGCCGGCCACCACGCTTGCCCCGGCTCCGGCCAGGACGCGGACGAAATGTTCGCCAAAGCCGCTGGAGGCACCGGTAACCAGCGCCACCCGGCCGTGCAGATCGAAGTTCGCGCTCATCGCCATGTCCTCAATCGCCATGTCCTCAATCGCCATGTCCTCATCGCCAGGCCCTCAGGGTTTCACCACCACCTTGCCGCGGACATTGCGCCCGGTGACGTACTGGATCGCCTGGATGCCGTCGGCCAGCCGGAACTCGCGGTCGATGACGGGCCGCACCTTGCCCTGTTCGACCCAGGCCAGCAGCTCGCGCATGTTGGCGGCGTGCGCCTCCGGTTCCCTGCGGGTGAACTCGCCCCAGAACACGCCCACCACGGAATAACCCTTCACCAGGGTCAGATTCACCGGCAGCGTGGGAATGCGGCCGGAGGCGAAGCCCACGATCAGCAGCCGCCCGTCCCAGGCCATGGCGCGGGAGCAGGCATCGAAGGCATCGCCACCGACCGCGTCATACACCACATCGGCGCCACGGCCGTTGGTGTGCGCCTTGATCGCCTGGTTGAGATCCTCGCGGCTGTAGTTGATGCCCAGGTCGGCGCCCTGCGCCTTGGCGAATTCGATCTTCTCGTCGCTGGAACAGACCGCGATCACTCGCGCGCCGATGGCCTTGCCGATCTGCACCGCGCCGATGCCGGTGCCGCCGGCGGCACCCAGCACCACCAGGGTTTC
>DASUDS010000042.1:0-6975 GCA_036275455.1 Porticoccaceae bacterium | reverse complement strand
GGGGCAGGGCCCGGCGGCGGCGCTGCTGCGCTACGCGCCGGGCGCGCGCGTGCCCGCGCACCGGCACGGCGGCAGCGAGCACATTCTGGTGTTGGCCGGATCGCAGCGCGACGAGAACGGCGTCTATACGACCGGCACGCTACTGGTGAGCCCGGCGGGCAGCCGCCACGCCGTGATCAGCGACGACGGTTGCCTGGTGCTGGCGATCTGGGCTGGGCCGCTCGATTTCGCGGTAGGCGACGACTGACCACGAGCGATTGCGCGCCCTATCCACCACAAGGGTATCGCCCGGGAAGCCCCCCCGCCACACCCCCACCCCTTCGGCTGCCAGTGTCTTCAGGTGCCGGCGTCTTTGCCCGCGCTCGCTCAAAGTTGCAGACCGGTTGATCTGCCGCCGGAAGGAAGCTTCCCCGCACCGATCGTCGGGTCTATGCTGGGGCGAGGCCGATCTGTCCGGCCAGGTTGCTGATTCAAGGCGGTCGAGATCCCAAGATTTTTCAATTCAATACTTTCAATCAAGCACTTTCAATCCAGTACTTTTTAGGCCCAGTACTTTTAAGACACAGTACTTTTAAGAAACAGTACTTTTTAGACCCAGTATTTTTTAATCCAGCGCTTGCCCAATCCAGCGCTTGCTCAATCCAAAACAATCACGGGGGTGAATCATGTTGGACTATCTGATCAAGGGCGGCACCATCGTCGATGGCACCGGCGCCGCGCGCTATCGGGGCGACGTCGGCATCAAGGACGGCCGCATCACCGCAGTGGGCAACGTCGACCAGGCGGCCAAGGAGACCATCGACGCCAGCGGGCTGGTGGTAGCGCCCGGTTTCGTCGACATCCACACCCACTACGACGCCCAGGTGTTCTGGGATCCGGCACTCAGCCCTTCGTGCTACCACGGCGTGACCAGCATGTTCGCCGGCAACTGCGGGTTCTCGGTGGCGCCGCTCACCGCCGAGGGCAGCGATTATCTGATGCGCATGCTGGCCCGCGTCGAGGGCATGCCGCTACAGAGCCTGCGCGACGGCGTACCCTGGAACTGGACCTCGTTCGGCAGCTACCTGGAGCGCGTGCAGGAGCAGCAACCGGCGGTCAACATCGGCTTCCTGGTTGGGCATTCGGCGCTGCGTCGGGCGGTGATGGGCGCCGCGGCCGTGGATCAGCCCGCCACTCCGCAACAGCTCGCCGCCATGCAGCAGCTGTTGCACCAGTCGCTGGCAGAAGGCGGGATGGGCTTTTCGTCCTCTCAGGCGCCGACCCACAACGATGGTGGCGGCCATCCGGTGCCCTCGCGCGCCGCCGATGGCGGCGAGCTGATCGCCCTGAGCAGCTGCCTCAGGGATCACCCGGGCACCCTGCTCGAATTCATTCCCACGGTGGGCCCGTTCGAAGAAAAGCACATGCAGCTGATGACCGACATGTCGCTGGCGGCGCAGCGTTCGCTGAACTGGAATGTGCTGATCGTCAACACCGGTGCCCGCGCCATCTTCGAAAACCAGATTCAGGCAGCAGACTACGCCGCGGCCCGCGGTGCCACCATCCGTGCCCTGACCTTCGCGCAGCCGGTAAGCCTGCGCCTCAACCTGCTCTCCGGCTTCGGCCTCGACGCCCTGCCGGGCTGGGCCGCGGTGCTGGGGTTGCCGGTACCCGAACGGATGCGCGCGCTGGCCGACCCCGCCACCCGCGCCAGGATGATCGAGAGCGCGGCCCATCCGGATGTGCCGGTACTGTTGCGCGCCATGGGCAACTTCAGCGCCATGACCATCGAGCAGACGTTCGCGCCGGCAACCAAGGCCTATCAGGGCCGTGCGCTCGCCGAGGTCGCCGCCGAGCGCGGCCAGAGCGCCGCGGACGCCTTTTTCGACATCGCGCTCGCGGACGAACTGCGGACCTGCTTCCTGCCCCGACTCGGCGGCGACGACGCGGAGAGCTGGGCGCTGCGCGGCGCGATGTGGAAGGATCCCCGGACCCTCGTCGGCGCCTCCGACGCCGGCGCCCATCTCGACATGATCGATACCTTCGCCTTCAGCACCACGGTACTGGGCGACGGCGTGCGCAAGCGCGGACTGCTGACCCTGGAGGAGGGCGTGCACCAGATCACCGATCTGCCTGCGCGCTTCATGGGCCTGAAGGAACGTGGCCGTATCGCCCAGGGCTGGCACGCCGATCTGGTGGTGTTCGATCCGGAGCGCGTCGGCAAGGGCAGGATGGACATGCGCTTCGACCTGCCCGGCGGCGCCGGGCGCCTCTATTGCGAGGCCGAGGGCATCCACCAGGTGATGGTCAACGGTACCGTGATCGTGCGCGACAACCAGCTCACCGGGCAGCGCCCGGGGCTGGTGCTGCATTCCGGCCGTGATACCGAGACGGTGCCGATTCCCGCCGCAAGCGGCTGAAGCCGTCCCATGGTGCCGACCCCGGCGGCAAGGCTCCGGGGCCGGCGCTGTCGCTATACTGTGACCGTTTGGTGACAGCACCGCCCTACCCCGATTCCGCCGCAACCGGCACCACCCTGAAGTCAGCCCATGGGCCAGCCGCTACCCCTCTCGCGCTCGATCTGGTCGCCCATGAAGCACCCGCTGTTCCGGGTGATGTGGCTGGGCATGACGGTTTCCAATCTCGGCACCTGGATGAACGAGGTCGGCGTAACCTGGCTGATGGCCAGCATGGCGCCGTCGAACCTGATGGTGGCGCTGATCCAGACCGCGACCACGCTGCCGTTCTTCCTGCTCTCCTATCCGGCGGGGGTAATGGGCGACATCTGCAACCGGCGCACCGTGCTGATCGCGCTCCACGTCTGGCTGCTGGTCTCCGCGGTAGCGCTAACCCTGCTCTGCTACCGCGAACTCACCACCGAATGGTGGCTGCTGCTGCTCACCTTCTGCCTGGGTGCCGGCAACGCCATGATGCGGCCGTCGTGGACGGCCAACATTCCGTCCTTCGCGCCGCGCACTGAGCTTGCCAACGCCATCACCCTGAATTCGCTGAGCACCAATCTCAGCAAGGCCGCAGGCCCGGCGATTGGCGGCGTCCTGGTGGCCGCCGCGGGGCCGGTGGCGGTGTTCGCGCTCAACGCGGTCAGCTTCGTGTTCGTTCTGGGCACCCTGATCTTCCACCACCCGCGTACCTTTCACGTCGATACCCGTCTGCCGGCCGAATCCTTCGTCGGCGCGCTGTGCGGCGGCCTGCGCTATACCCGCCACGATCCCGAACTGCTGGCGGTACTGATGCGCTGCCTGGCAAGCTTCCTGTTCATCAGCGTGTTCTGGTCGATGCTGCCGGTGATCGTACTGCGCGAGATGGGCGCCGCTCCCCAAACCTATGGCCTGCTGGTGGGCGCGACCGGCATTGGCTCGCTCATCGGCGCCTACCTGCTGCCCCTGCTACTGCGCCGGCTGACCCGCAACCAGGTATTCGGCGGCGCCTCGCTGGTGTTTGGCCTGACCCTGCTCGCCATCGCCTGGACCCGCAACTATGCGCTGCTCAGTATCCTGACCCTGGTGGTCGGTGTGTGCTGGATCATGCTGTTTTCGTCGATCGTGGTGGCTTCCCAGTCCACCGCTCCCTCCTGGGTGATGGCGCGCGTGCTGGCACTGGTGATGCTGGTCTACGGTGCCAGCGTCGCCGCGGGCAGCGCGCTCTGGGGTTGGCTGTCGGATGTATTCAGCATCAAGGTAAGCATTTCCATCGCCGTCTGCGGCCTGCTGGCCTCGCTGCTGCTGGGGCGCCGCTATCCCATTGCCCAGGAAGGCCACCGCGATCTGAGCATGACGGCGCCATCACCCCTGCCCCAACCACACACAGAACTGGACCATGGCCGCGGGCCGGTGATGGTCACCCTGGATTACAGCGTCTCCGCCGAGAATCGAACCGAGGTACTCGGCCACCTGCGCAACCTGCGGTCGATTCGCCAGCGCAGTGGCGCCTGGTTCTGGGAGGTATTCGATGCCCCGGATCAACCCGGGGTGCTGCGCGAGGCATTTCTGGTCGGCTCCTGGCTCGATTATCTGCGGCAGCGGGAACGCCTCACGGGCGGAGACCGCGCCGCCGAGCTGGGGATCGCGGAATTGATCGGTAAACCGCCCCGCCTGCAGCATTTCGTAGCGGCAACAGCCGACCGGCACACGGCCTGATCGATCAGGAAACTGGATTCCTGCCGCAATAGGCAAGCGGGAAGATCAAGTGAACCTGCCGCTGCGCAAACTCCGCGCCCGTCACTTACCGGCGCTTGCCTCGGGTGTCGGCACGCCGAGCTTCTTCAAGGCCGCCAACGCTGGCGAATGCTGTTGCGCCGCGGCCAGCCGCAACCAATGCAGGGCTGCCTGCTGATCTGCCTTTACTCCCTCTCCACGCAAGTGGAGCACACCCAGATTGTACTGGGCATTGACGTACCCCTGATCGGCGGCCTGGCGATACAGGGCAGCTGCCTTGCCCTTGTCCATGGGCACGCCGAACCGCCCCGATTCATAAATGACACCCAGGTTGTACTGTGCCACGCGGTCACCAGCCTCGGCGTTGCGCCGCAACCCGTCCAGATCCAGTGTCACCTGCTCCGCAGCGAAAACACTCGCGGAGAATGCCGCCACCACGCCAACCAACACCCACAGAATACGTCTCATCACCAACTCCACTGCGCTCATCCGAATCTAGGATGAATGCCCACCAGGCATCAGAATCGATAGGGGAATTTCACCGCAAACGTATAATCTGACGCATCGTTGGTGAGCCCCATACCGAGATTTGTCACCGCAGACAGACGATCAGTCAGCGCATAGGTCACCCCGATATCGAAGGTTCCGGTGGTGGTATCCGAACCCACTACGGATTCGGTTCCCAGACCATCCCGGGAGATCTCCGTCTCACTGATGAAGCGCTGGGTAAACGCCGTACTGAAACTGGTGCGCTCATTGAGTGCAAAGGCGATCCCGAGGGAAAACTGATATTGGTCACCAAGCTGCACATCACCGGGCGAAGGCAATGCCTCCGGGTTGCTGCCCAAGTCATCGAAACCATCCTCCAGATAGTGCCGCACGGAAACACTGGCGAACAAAATCGCCGGATCGACGGTCTTCAGAAAGGACAGTCCGGTCTGCACTCCCCACAGACCACCACCGGTTGGCAGTTTTTCCGGATATTCCAGATTGGTATTGAGCGGATCTTCGAGGAAGTCGATGCCATAGGGATCTTTTCCCGTCGGCGCTATCACACTGGTATTCCACACAATATCCGGTCTGGTCGGGGTCTCTGGAAACACCCGATAACTCACCCCGAACGTGATATCTCCAATATCGCTGTCATCCACCGTCTTCTCGGACTTCAGAATCGAAGACAGCTCCTGCCCACCCGATCTCGTGGTGGTCTCCCGGTACACGAAGGGCAGGTTCATGCTCAACTGCAGTCGGTCGGTGACCGTCCAGCGCCCAGTGAAATTGGTTGTGAAAATATCGGAGTCGATTTCATCGATGCCGATGTCACCGAGAAAAATGGCATCGAGAGCCAGAAATCCATTGAGCACCAGCTGGCTACGATCGAAATGCGCCAACTCGAAGCCAACTTCCGCGGAAAACTTCTGGTCAAAAAATGTATGTTCTTCCAGCAGCAGGTCTTCTACACCGCGACTCGCACCGGGACTCTTCCTGGCTGGCGGCTCGGCAGCTCCAGCACTTGCAACCGCAGCCTGGGCAGAAGCTCCGGCGGGAGCTGGCGATCCCGAGGGCACAGCAGCCTTTGGCACGCCTTGCGTTGCCCCCGCCGCCGGCCTGGACGCCGGTGGCGCCGCGGCGCCCACCCGGTTCTCCAGCACCTGAACGCGACGCATCAGCTGGCGATTGATGCGCTTGAGCTCTTCGAGTTCTGCCCGCATGTCGCTCCCGGGCTGTAACACGGCGGGCGTCTTGACTTGCGGTGACGGGCTCTGCGCGAAGGCTGCCTCGCTGGCAAGCAGCGCAGCCACGATCCAAGGAGTGGCAATCAGTTTCCCTGTGCTCATACCGGATTCCCTATTGACCAATACGAAAGCGAGCCGCGGCAGCATGCCAGCGACTCGCGTTGGGATCAATTCCAGGCGTGATTAAACCTACGCCTGGAGTCATAGCAGATTGACTATCCGGTCGGCTCTGAAACGCAGGCTATCGCGTTGCGCAATCGCGTTGTCGAAGGCCACCTGAAGCATCAGATTATTGACGATCTGTTGGCCATTGCCATTCAACTGCACCGCTTGTAGCAGTTGACTGTTATTGGTAACGGGATTCATGCCCAGCTGTTGCGTCACCTGGTTACCCTGTGAAGTGATGGTAAACCCGAGACCATTGCTTGCCGTGACATGAGTAACCATATCGCCGTTGACAAACGTCTGATCGACGGGGGTCGCGTTTGCCACCTGTGCATCAGAAAGGCTGGGCGCGGCTCCCTGTGGTATCACCGCATAGCCGACATTATTGCGGACAATATTGTCCGAACCTTCAACCTGAATGGCCTGCACTGCGCCATCGATCTGCCTCAATGCGGCGTTGGCGGGTGGTGCGGGAGCATTCTGAACCTCGGACCCCAGAGTACCGCCGACGGAGAAAGCGACTTTCGTCTCTGGCCCGGAGTTATCAAGCTCGAATTTGAGATTGACCTGGTGGGTTTCTGGCGTATTGGGCAGACCGTGGTTCTCGCTACCGGCGTAGCCGACATCGCCATTTGCCAGCGCGGTTGTCGTAGTGCTGCGCGAATGACTCATGTCGTCATTTGATTGCGTGGTTGCGGCTTGATCGATTCCGCGAGCACTGTCCGCTCCACGAGCCCTGTCCGCTCCACGAGCATTGTCCGCCAAGGCTTCGGCGCGCGTCCATTGCGTGGTGACCGACATGCCGAAGTACTGCACCTGATTGCCGACGACAAACTTGCCACGCATGTCCGCCAGCGCGTCCTCGGAAAGCTCCCGAAAAATTGCGGCTGCCGCCATCGGGGCTTCCGCCGCCAAGGCCA
>DASUDS010000041.1:0-13941 GCA_036275455.1 Porticoccaceae bacterium | reverse complement strand
ACAATTCATCGAGGGGTAAGCCATTGATCATCGGAATCCCGCGGGAACTGCGGCCGGGCGAATCCCGCGTCGCGATGCTGCCCGCCAACATCGCGACCTGGACGGCCAAGGGCATCGAGGTTCTGGTCGAACCCGGCGCCGGACTGCCCGCCGGAGCCAGCGACGCCGACTATGAAGCCGCCGGCGCCCGACTGGTGGACCGCGACGCCGTCTTCGCCCGCGCCGATGTCCTGCTCCAGGTACAGGCGCCCGGCGCCAATACGGTCAACGGCGCGGACGACCTGGCGCGGCTGCGCAGCGGGCAGCTCATCGCCGGAATGATGGACCCCCTGGGCACCCCGGCGATCGCGGAGCAATTCGCGCAGGCCGGCGTCACCGCCATCGCCATGGAACTGGTGCCACGCATCAGCCGCGCCCAGAGCATGGACGTGCTGTCGTCGATGGCCACGCTGGCCGGCTACAAGGCCGTGCTGCTGGGTGCCGCAACAGCGCCGCGCATAATGCCCATGCTGATGACCGCGGCCGGCACCCTGCAACCCATGCGGGTGTTCGTGATGGGCGCCGGGGTGGCCGGCCTGCAGGCCTGCGCCACCGCCAAGCGCCTGGGCGCAGTCGTCGAGGCCTACGATGTACGCCCCGCCGCACGCGACCAGATACTTTCGGTAGGCGCCAAGCCCGTCGAGCTGGCCCTGGAAACCGAGGCTGCCGAGGGCAGCGGCGGCTATGCCCGGGAACAGAGCGCCGAGTTCATCCGCCGCCAGCAGGAGGCGATGACCGAAGTGCTGGCGCGCCAGGATCTGGTGATCACCACCGCGGCGGTGCCGGGCGCGAAATCGCCGATCCTGATCACCGCGGCCATGGTCGCGGCGATGAAGCCCGGTACCGTGATCGTCGATCTGGCCGCCGAGCGCGGCGGCAACTGCGAGCTGACCGAGCTGGGCAGAACCGTCGTCGCCCAGGGCGTCACCATCCTGGGCCCGGAAAATCTCGCTGCCAGCGTACCCGTCCACGGCAGCCAGATGTACGGCAAGAACATGGAGACCCTGCTGTCCCATCTCATCGGCGCGGACGGTGGCCTGCACCTCGATTTCAGCGACGAAATCGTCTACGAGACCGTGATCGCCCACGCCGGCGAGATTCCGCACCGCGGCCTGCGCGAGCGCCTGGGCCTGGCGCCACTCGCCGCCACGACCACCGACCCGGAGCCCGCCTGATGGAAACCCTGATGCTGCTGTTGGCGCTGTTCGTGATCTCCCTGTTCCTGGGAATCGAACTGATCACCAAGGTGCCCCCGACGCTGCACACCCCGCTGATGTCCGGCACCAACGCCATTTCCGGGATCACGCTGGTGGGCGCGGTGCTCGCCGCCGGTGCCGAAACCCAATCCTGGGTGGTCCATGCACTCGGCTTCACCGCGGTATTCACCGCCACCATCAACGTGGTCGGCGGCTACCTGGTGACCAATCGCATGCTCGCCATGTTCAAGCGCAAGTGACGGAGACCTCTGGATGACTGTCTGGGTGGAATTGATCTATCTGATAGCCGCGGTCCTGTTCATCGTCGGCATCAAGGCCATGACCCGGCCGAAGACCGCGGTGCAGGGCAATCTGCTGTCGGCGGTGGGCATGCTGCTCGCCGTGGTGGTAACCCTGCTCGATCGCGGCATCGTCCGCTACGAATACATTGCTGCCGGAGTGGTGGCCGGCACCCTGGCGGGCGCCGTGCTGGCGCTGCGCGTGCGCATGACCGCGATGCCGCAGATGGTGGCGCTGCTCAACGGGTTCGGCGGCGGCGCCTCGCTGGCGCTCGCCATCGCCAGCCAGATCATGACGCTGGACGGGACCGGTTATGCAGCGGGGGGCGCCGGCATGATCGCGGTGCTGTTCGTGATGGCGACCGTCCTGGTCGGCGCCGTCACCCTGACCGGCAGCCTGGTGGCCTTTGCCAAGCTCCAGGAACTGATCTCTGGGCAGCCGATCGGCTTTGCCGGCATGAAGTTCCTCAACGCCGCGCTGTTTGCCACCGCGCTCGGCGCGACCGCCCTGCTGTGCCTGAACCCGGGCAACGATGCCCTGTTCTGGGCACTCGTCGCGATCACGCTGCTGCTTGGCATCACCCTGGTCCTGCCCATCGGCGGCGCCGACATGCCAGTGGTGATCGCGCTGCTCAACTCCTACTCGGGAATCGCTGCGGCGACCTCCGGATTCATTTTGGAAAACACCGTGCTGATCGTGTCCGGCTCCCTGGTCGGGGCATCGGGCATCATCCTCACCCAGATCATGTGCCGGGCGATGAACCGTTCGCTGACCAATGTGCTGTTCGGCGTGATGGCGCCAGGCGGCGCCATGATCGATGCCGACGCCATCTACGCCGGCAAGGTGAAGAGCGCCCAGGCCGAGGAGATCGCCATGATCCTGGAGACCGCGCGCCGGGTGGTGATCGTGCCCGGTTTCGGCATGGCGATGTCCCAGGCCCAGCACGCAGTGCGCGAACTGATGGACGTGCTCGAAGAGCGCGGCACGGAGGTGGAGTTCGCCATCCACCCGGTCGCCGGACGCATGCCGGGGCACATGAACGTGCTGCTCGCCGAGGCCGAAGTGCCCTACGACAAGCTGGTCGAGATGGACCGCATCAACCCCACCTTCGAGCAGACCGATGTCGCCATCGTGATCGGCGCCAACGACGTTACCAATCCCATGGCGCGCGAGGACAAGGGCAGCCCCATCTACGGCATGCCGATCCTCAATGTCGACAAGGCCAGAACCGTGGTGGTGGTCAAGCGCTCGCTGGGCTCCGGTTTTGCCGGACTGCCCAACCCGCTGTTCGCACTCGACAACTGCCTGATGGTGTTCGGCGACGGCAAGAAGGCGGTGATCGACATCACCGCCGCACTCAACGTCGCCTGACGACGCCGGCCGGCCGCGGGCATGCCCGCGGCCGGTTCAGGGGCCGCCGTCGAGCAGCGCCAGCAGCTCGGCGGTCTTGGCCGCCAGCAACGCCGGATCGCCGCGGGTCTCGACGTTCAGCCGCACCAGCGGCTCGGTGTTGGACATGCGCAGGTTGAAGCGCCAGTCCGCGAAGCTGATGCCGATGCCGTCGGTGCGGTCGATCTCCCCGCCCAGGGCGCCGTAACGCGCCGCCGCCGCGGCAATGGCCGCGGCGGGATCGGCGACCTCGCGGTTGATCTCGCCACTCACCGGATAGGCACGCTGGCGCTCGGCGAGCAGTTCCGACAGCGGTTGTCCGCGCCGGGACAGCAACTCCACGACCAACAGCCAGGGAATCATGCCGCTGTCGCAGTAGGCGAACTCGCGGAAATAGTGGTGCGCGCTCATCTCACCGCCATAGAGCGCGTCGTGGTCCCGCATCACCTGCTTGATGAAGGCGTGGCCGGTGCGGCTCTGCACGGCGCGGCCGCCGAAGCGGGCGACGATGTCCTGGGTGTTCCACAGCAGCCGGGGGTCGTGAACGATGGCGCCACTTCCGTGCCTGCGCAGAAACGCCTCGGCGAGCAGGCCCACCACGTAGTAGCCCTCGACGAATTCGCCGCGCTCATCGAAGAAGAAGCAGCGATCGAAATCGCCGTCCCAGGCGATACCGAGATCGGCGCCCTGGGCACGCACGGCGTCGGCGGTGATCTGGCGGTTTTCCTCGAGCAGCGGATTGGGCACCCCGTTGGGGAAATGGCCATCGGCCTGATGCTGGAGCTTGATGAACTCCAGCGGCAGATGGGGTTCGAGCAGATCCACCACCAAGCCGGCGCCGCCGTTGCCCGCATTGACCACCACCTTGAGGGGGCGCAGCGCGGCCGGATCGACATAGGCCAGCAGATGGGCAATGTAGGCGCTCTTGTCGGGCGCGTGGTGCAAGGCGCCGCGCTCTGCGACGGGCGCGCCGAAACCGGCTTCCGCCAGCGCCTGGATCTCGGGCAGACCGGCATCGCCACTCACCGGCCGGGCACCCTCGCGGACAAACTTCATGCCGTTGAAGTCCTTGGGATTGTGGCTCGCGGTGACCACCAGACCGCCGTCGTGGCCACCGTGGAAGGTGGCGAAGTAGATCTCCTCGGTGCCGCACTGGCCGATGTACACCGCGGCACTGCCGGCGTCGCGGATGCCCTCGATCGCCGCCGCGCACAGCGCCGGGCTGGTGAGGCGGATGTCGTGCCCGACCGCGATGCTGCGCGCCCGCCGCCAGGTGGCGAAAGCGCGGCCGATGCGGTAGGCGACGTCTTCGTCGAGCTGATCGGGCACCCGGCCACGAACGTCGTAGGCCTTGAAACAGTCGATGCGTCCGGCCATCACTTGCCTCCCACCGGAGAGTCGCTCCGCTGATAGATGTTCTGGTAGACGTGATTGGTGGCCTCGACAAAGCCGCCCACACTGCCGCAATCGAAGCGCCGGCCCTGGAACCGGTAGGCCAGCACCTTGGTGGTTCTGGCGAGGGTGCAGAGCGCGTCGGTGAGCTGGATCTCGCCGTTCTTGCCCGGCGGGGTATGACGCAGCAATTCGAAGATGAGCGGCGACAGCACATAGCGACCGATGATGGCGAGATTGCTCGGCGCCTGTCCGGGCTGGGGCTTTTCCACCATGTCGGTGACGCGATACAGGCCCGGTCCTTCCTCGACACCACTGATGATGCCGAACTTGCTCACTTCCTCGTCGGCCACCTCCTCGATGGCGATCACCGTGCAGCCGGTGCGGCGGTAGATCTCCACCAGTTGCGCCATCACGCCGGGGCCGTCGTTGAAGCACAGGTCATCCGCCAGGATCACGCCGAAGGGCTGGCTGCCGATCAGCAGTTCGCCGGTGAGGATGGCGTGGCCCAGGCCCTTCATTTCCAGCTGCCGGGTGGAGGCAAAGCGGCCGCGTTGCATGATCTCGCGGATCTCCACCAGATAGCGTTCCTTGTCGGAGCCGGCAATCTGGTGCTCCAGTTCATAGCTGATGTCGAAGTGGTCGTGGATCGCGCGCTTGCCACGCCCGGTCACGAAGCAAATCTCCTCAAGCCCGGCGGCGAGCGCCTCCTCGACGCCATACTGGACCAGCGGCTTGTTGACCACCGGCAGCATTTCCTTGGGCATCGCCTTGGTGGCGGGCAGGAAGCGGGTGCCATAACCGGCCACCGGAAACAGGCATTTCTTGAGCATGGGGACTCCCTGTAGCAGGTACTGAATGACCTCGCCACGCACCGCGAGATGCCGCGGCACGGCAAGCGGCGCTACCTTACCGGGCGCCATGTGCGGCGTCGATATCGGTAGTTGATGCGGTAGTTCATGTGGTAGTCCATGCGCGTCGTCAAAGCTGCGACCATCCGGCTTGTCACGTAGAATGCGCACTTTCTCCCATCCCGGAAATGCCATGTCCGCAGTGCCCCCTTCCAACCCCCGGGACCAGCTGGCGACCGCCACGATCCGCAGCCGCCAGAACCAGTTCAGCCGCGAAGAGCTACTCGCCTGCGCTCAGGGCCGCCTGTTCGGCGACCGCGCCGCGCGCCTGCCCGACGGCCAGATGCTGATGGTCGACCGCATCACCCGGATCGATGCGACCGGGGGCAGCCACGGCAAGGGCGAAGTCGTCGCCGAACTCGATATTCGCCCGGAGCTGTGGTTTTTCGGCTGCCACTTCGTCGGCGATCCGGTGATGCCCGGTTGCCTGGGCCTCGACGCGCTCTGGCAACTGACCGGATTCTTTCTGACCTGGCGCGGCAACGACGGTCACGGTCGGGCGCTAGGCGCGGGCGAAGTGAAGTTTTTTGGTCAGGTATGCCCGGATGCCAGCAAGGTCACCTACCGGCTCGACATTTCCCGACTGGTGGAGCGCAAGCTGGTGATGGCCATCGCCGATGGTTCGGTATCCGTCGATGGCCGGGAGATCTACACCGCCAAGGATCTGCGCGTCGGCATCTTCCAGTCGACGAATTTCTAGCCTCGCTCGGCAACCGTGTTTCGCAACCGTGTTTCGCAGCCTTTTTTGGCAATCCCGGCTTGGCAAGCTTGTTCGGCAACCTCGGCTTGGCAACTTTTAGCCACCTGGGGCTTCCCGTACAATGCCGGCCACTCTTCCCGGCCCTAACCCACCCGAGAGACTGGAACCATGAGACGAGCAGTCATCACCGGCATGGGCATCGTTTCCTGCTTGGGCAACGATGTCGGCACCGTCACCGCGGCACTGCGCGATGGGCGCTCGGGCATCCGCGCGATGCCGATCTACCGGGAAATGGGCATGAAGAGCCAGATCGCCGGCCAGATCGACATCGATCCCGCCGCGCTGATCGACCGCAAGCATCTGCGCTTCATGAGCACCGCCGCAGTCTATGGCTATGTGGCCATGCAGCAGGCCATCGCCGATTCCGGACTCGGTGAAAGCCAGGTCTCCAACCCGCGCACCGGCATCATCATGGGCTCCGGTGGCATCTCCGGAGAGAAGTTCGTCGAATCGGTCGATACCCTGCGGGAAAAGGGCGTGCGGCGCATGGGGCCCTACCGGGTGACCCAGATCATGAGCAGCACGGTGTCCGCCTGCCTGGCGACACCCTTCCACATCAAGGGCCTCAACATCAGCATTTCCTCGGCCTGCGCCACCAGCGCCCACTGCATCGGCGCGGCCGTCGAGCAGATCCAGCTCGGCAAGCAGGACATTCTCTTTGCCGGCGGCGCCGAAGAAGAGCACTGGTCCATGGTCAGCATGTTCGACGCCATGGGCGCGCTCTCGACCAATTTCAACGACACCCCCGAGCGCGCCTCGCGCCCCTACGATCGCGACCGCGACGGCTTTGTGATGTCCTGCGGCGGCGGCTGCTTTGTGGTCGAGGAGCTGGAGCACGCGCGCGCGCGCGGCGCGAAGATCTATGCCGAGATCGTCGGCTACGGCGCCACCTCCGATGGCTACGACATGGTCGCCCCGTCGGGTGAGGGCGCGGTGCGCTGCATGCGCCAGGCATTGGCGACGGTGAACGGCTCCATCGACTACATCAACACCCACGGCACCAGTACCCCGGTCGGCGACGTCAAGGAAATCGGCGCCATTCGCGAGGTATTCGGCGCCACCACGCCACCGATCAGTTCCACCAAGTCCCTGTCCGGCCACTCACTCGGCGCCGCCGGCGTCCACGAGGCGATCTACAGCCTGCTGATGATGGAGCAGGGCTTCATCTCCGCATCCGCGAACGTGGACAATCTGGATCCGGAAGTGGCGGGAGCCGACATCGTCACCCGCCGGCGCGATGGCGTGCAGCTGGAACGGGTGATGTCGAACAGCTTCGGCTTCGGCGGCACCAATGCGTGCCTGGTGTTCGAACGCTACCGGGGCTGAGCCAGCCAGGCAACGGGGGCGGGCAGTTGTTCAAACTGCCCGCTGGATGACGCCTCGGCGCTCCAGGTAATTCAGCGTCAATTCCACGCAGCCGGCGAGATCGTTGGCCGCGGTGTCCACCACCAGCTCCGGCGCCTCGGGAGCTTCATACGCTGAATCGATGCCAGTGAACTGGCGAATTTCACCGGCACGGGCCTTGCGATAAAGCCCCTTCGGATCGCGCTCCTCGCAGACAGAGAGCGGCGTGGCAACGTGCACCTCGATGAATTCTTCGGCTTCGACCAGATCCCGCGCCAATTGGCGATCGGCGCGAAACGGCGAGATGAACGCCGTCATCACGATCAGGCCGGCGTCGACGAACAGCTTGGCCACCTCGGCGATGCGGCGGATGTTTTCCACCCGGTCGGCATCGCTGAAGCCCAGATCGCGGTTGAGGCCGTGGCGCACATTGTCGCCATCGAGCAGATAGGAATGGTGGCCGCGCATCTGGAGTGCCCGCTCCAGGGCGTTGGCCAGCGTCGATTTGCCCGCCCCGCTCAACCCGGTGAACCAGATCACGCACGGCCGCTGGTGTTTCTGCTGCGCGCGCTCCGCCTTGGATACCTGGGCCTGATGCCAAGTCAGATTGGTGTTCAATCGGGAACCTCTGGATGACGGTCAGTTTATGGCGGTCAGTGGCGGTAAGTGAGCGCCTCGGGACGAGTGTTCGGCAAGCGCAGAGCGGCATGCTTCGAATTCAGAGCCGAACGCCTCCAGTTCAGAACCGAGTGCTCACAGTGCAGAACCGAGTGCTTACAGTGCAGAACCGAGTGCTTACAGTTCAGAGCCGAATGTTTCCAGCTCAGAACGGGATGTCATCGTCGAAATTGTCGAACCCGGCGGGCTCCATCCCGGCATCCATCGGCGCCGCGCCCGCGGCGGCGCGTGAAGGCATGCTCCGCGCCGGCTCGGCGCCGCCCATCCCGGCGCCGCGGCTGTCCAGCATCTGCATCTCGCTGGCGACGATCTCGGTGGTGTAGCGGTCCTGGCCGTCCTGCCCCTGCCACTTGCGCGTGCGCAGCGAACCCTCGACGTAGACCTTGGAACCCTTCTTGAGGTATTCCCCGGCGATTTCAGCGAGCTTGTTGAAGAACACCACCCGGTGCCATTCGGTGCGCTCTTTCTGCTCGTTGGTCTGCTTGTCGCGCCAGTTCTCCGAGGTCGCCAGCGTGATGTTGGTCACCGCGCCGCCGCTGGGCAGGTAGCGGGTTTCGGGATCGTTGCCCAGATTGCCGATCAGGATGACCTTGTTGACGCCGCGGGCCATGGCCGTAGTCCTCTTGGGAAATGCTTCGAAAGGCCGCAGTGTAACCGTCCGCCCAGTGCTCCGCCAATGACGGGAGCCGCGCGGTTACCCCTTGTACGGGAATCGTTTCGCCACCGATCGCGACACCGCTCAGGAGCCCAACGGCTGACCCAGCAGCCGCTCCAGATGACCGCTGTCGAGCAGATCGTCGTCGACCTGAATGTAGGTCAGGCCACGGCTCGGGATATGGATCACGCCCTCCACGCCCCGGACCACGCCCACCAGCTCATCGTGACGCAGTGGGCGGGCGGAGGTGTCCACCACCAGGCTGCGCAGACGTCGCGGCGGCTGCATGGAGCTGGCCGCGAGCAACCAGACCAGGGCGGCGCCGGCCGCCAGCCAGAACACCCCGCTCCAACCGAACTGCTGCGCCGCCAGACCACCGGCCGCGCCACCGGCAAAGGCGCCGAGAAACTGGCTGGTGGAATAGACGCCCAGCGCGGTGCCCTTGATCCCCGCGGGGGCCAGCTTGCTGACCAGCGACGGCAGGGTCGCCTCCAGCAGATTGAAGGCCATGAAGAACAGCAGCAGCCCCGCCACGAGCACGGTGAAACTGGCGCCGGCCTGGGCGATCACCAGCTCCGCCACCAGCAGCAGGGCAATGGCGCCGACGAATACCGGCTTCAGGCGCCGCCGGGTCTCGCCGTACCAGACGAAGGGAATCATCAGCACGAAGCCACCGGCCATGGTGCCCAGATACAGATACCAGTGCTGCTCGCGCGGGAAGCCCACCACTTGCTCCAACAGCACCGGCACCGATACCCAGGTCGCCATCTGGGCGAAGTGGAGCGCGAAAATGCCCAGGTCGAGGCGCAGCAGCTCGCGGTCGCGCAACACGCGCCCCAACAATTCCGGTACCGGCGCCAGTTCGCGGCCGGCAGCCGCGGCCGGGGTGGGGATCGCCAGCAGCACCGGCAAACCCAGTGCCCCGAGCGCGGCGGTCACCCAGAACACCGCGGCCATGCCCCAGTGCGCGGCGATCAACGGGCCCAACGCCATGGCGACGGCGAACGACAACCCGATGCTGCCGCCCACCGCGGCCATGGCGCGGGTGCGCACCTGTTCCCGGGTCAGGTCGGCGAGCAGCGCCATGATCACCCCGGACACCGCGCCGGCACCCTGCAACGCACGGCCGAGCATCAACCAGTAGACATCGTCGGCGCTGGCCGCCACCGCCGAGCCGGCCACGAACAGCGCGATGCCGAGCGCGATCATGCGCTTGCGGCCCCAATGGTCGGAGGCCAGCCCGAAGGGGATTTGCAACAGGCCCTGGGAGAGCCCGTAGATCCCCAGGCTCAGGCCGATGGTCAGCGCCGTGGCCCCGGCGTAGTCGGGCGCATGCAGCGCCAGCACCGGCAGCACCATGAACAGCCCGAGCATCCGCGTGGCATAGAGAAACACCAGCCCCAGCAGGGACCGCAATTCGAGGGCGCTGAACATGCAGCGGGCGCTACACCGACGGGGAGAGGGGCGCAAGGATACTCAAATGACCTGCCGGCTGCACAGTCCGCGCCGCGCCCACCGTCGCCATGATCCGCCCCGGGAGAGCGAGAAACAGCCGGGGCGGATCAAAGCTCGGGTTTGGTCAGGCCGGCGGCGAGCAGAACGCCACGCCCTCGCCGACCCAGCCATTGGCGATCATGTGCCGGTAGGTGTCGGCGCTGGTCACGAAGCGGTGGTTGCTGTCGCTCTGGGCGAAGCGGTCGTTGTACAGCCGCCATACCGGCGTGGTGCCGGGATAGCAGGAACCCTTGGTAGGGACCAGCGCGCGGAAGGCGATGCCCTCGTAGGTCCAGCCCGAACCCGGTTGCTTGAGCAGCTCGCACTCGTTGGGTCCGGCGGTGTAGAAGTGCGAGTTCACGGTGAAAGAATAGAACCGGCACACAGGTTTGGCGGCGGCCGGCGCCGGGCCAGCCGCCGGCCAGGCACGGAAGCCCGCATCCACCATAGACCAGCCGCCAGCGCCACTACTCACTAGCGAATCCTTCTCGGCGGTACCAGCGGTGATGAAGTAGTGACCAATGCTCAGGTTGTAAAATGCGAAGACCCTTACGGTTGCAGGCGCAGGAGCAACCGTTACGCTGCCAAGAGCACGGGGGGTACTATCCTCAAGATAGTCACCCCCCGGTGTCAGGTACTCGCTTAGGCCAACGCTATAAGTCCCACTTGGCAGCCCTTCAATGCTTGCAGTTTTTTCCACTGCTCCGCACAGAAAGCCATCTGCTTCATTAGCCTTTACCAGAAGCGAATCTGCGAAGACATAAACGTCGACCGGCTTGTCTATTCCACAAGCCAAAAACGTCAGCACAAAAGGTTCATAGGCATTAGGGGCTGCTGGAGTCGTGGTCACAGCCTGGGCATGACTTGCTGCCGCAACCCCCAACAAGCTGCCGGAGATCATCAACAACAAGAAACCACGTATACCGCGCTGTAGCATTTTCATGGGAAATTTCCTCCATCCATGCCGGCACCAGCGCGGGCCGCTGCCGGCATCTCCGTCAATTGATTGCCGGCACATTGCCGTTGGTGTTGGGGTACACGTAACCGATCCAGTCGCTGCCCGAGTTCTGGGTGTAGCCCTAGGCGGACATGGCGCTGATCTGGCTCTCGGGAAAAATGGCGTGGTCGTCGCGCGCCGGGTTGTACTTGCGCATCAGCCGTACCGTTCCCGCGGGCTGGGTCATGGTCTTGGGATAGAGGTAACCCTCGATGCCGTCCAGCTTGTAGCCCACGCTCTGGAACGCAGAGAACCCGGCCGTATCCGCCGTATAGGTGACGTCCATATGGTTCGAATTGCTGGAGCAGATCGTCGGCGGCACCGAAGCGGGATCGCTACACTTCCAGCTTAACCGGTAGAGCGGCACCAACGGAATCGACGCGCTCTTGGGGTTCTCCGGTGTGGTGAACAGCCAGACTTGAGCCTTGGGCGCCACCGTGGGCATGGCGGGCGTTACCCACGGAAAAATCGCGTACTGGTAATCGTGGTGCCCACCGAAACATAGGCACCGCTCTGGGTGGTATTGACCGGCCGCAGAGCGCCCAAGCTGCGTGCTGCGTGCTGCGTGCTGCGTGCTGCGTGCTGCGTGCTGCGTGCTGCGTGGCGACATGGGACCTCTCCTTTTGTCTTGTCGATACCGATGTCGAAACCGACACCGGCAGCCCGTGCCGAGCCCGGGGGAAACCGGGGCAATCAGGGTGTCAGGAGAGGGGCGCCGCCGTGCGCTTGCTTCCCTGCCCACCGCTGGCGCACGGCGAGTCTATGCCGGCGCCATGACCGACTCAAGTCACCCACGGGAACCCCGTGCCCCACTCCCCGCGAACGCCGAATCTCGGCGGGCTTATAGCGCCCGCAGCAACGCAGCGGCATAGCCCGTGGTAGTTCCCGAGCCGCCCAGATCCGGCGTCAGCTCCCGGCCGGCGCCGATCACGGTGCGGATCGCGCCGCGCAGCCGCTGCGCCGCTTCGATGCGACCGAGGTAGTCGAGCATCATCGCCGCGGCGAGCAGCAGGGCGGTGGGGTTGGCGATGTTGCGGCCGGCGATGTCCGGCGCGCTGCCGTGCACGGCTTCGAAGATGCCCTTGTCGGCGCCGATGTTGGCGCCGGGCGCGAGCCCCAGCCCGCCGACCAGCCCGGCGCAGAGGTCGGAGAGGATGTCGCCGAACAGGTTGGTGGTGACGATCACGTCGAACTTGTTGGGGTTGATCACCAGCTGCATGGCACAGTTGTCGATGATCAGTTCCTCGTGGGTCAGCTCGGGGTACTCGCGCGCCAGATTGCGCGCCACCTCCAGAAACAGCCCCGAGGTGCTCTTCATGATGTTGGCCTTGTGGACCACGGTCACCTTGCGCCGGCCCAGGCGGCGGGCCATGTCGTAGGCATGGCGCAGCACCCGCTCGGAGCCGCTGCGGGTGACCACGCTGGTCAGCTCGGCGCGCTCGCCGTCGGCACTGAGCGTCTGCCCCTGGCCGGAATAGATGCCCTCCATGTTCTCGCGCACGATGATCAGATCGATGTCGCTGTAGCGCGACGGCACGCCGGGGATCGACAGCGTCGGGCGGACGTTGGCGAACAGCTCGAAGCGCCGTCGCAGGGACACGTTGACCGACGAGAAACCCTTGCCGATCGGCGTGGTGATCGGCCCCTTGAGCGCCGCCCGATTGGCCGCCAGCAGGGCGATGGTCTCTTCCGGAACCAGGTCGAGGCCCTGATCGAGGGCGGCCTGTCCGGCACTGGCGAGGTCGTAGTCGAGGCCGACATCCAGCCGATCCAGCACCTGCAGGGTCACCTCGACGATATCGGGGCCGATGCCATCGCCAGGAATCACGGTCACTCGGGTCTTGTCCACGGCACTACCTCGTTCTTGCTGCGCAAAATCCCGGCCACGGATCGGCGGGCAGCCCACCTCGGTGAGCCGCCACGGCGTCGTTGCCGAGGGGATGTTGGTGTGGTGCGCCGACGGAATCACCGCCGCCAGTGGCGCGCCAGTTGCCAGAAACGCGGCCGCACGCCGGTCGCGCCGGTGAAGGATACTCCCCGCCCGTAGCACTCGCCCAGCAGATTGACGTAACGCCGGGGAATCCCGGTTACCGAGCGCGGCGAAACGCCATGGACGGCCAGCGGCGAATTGAGCCACATCACCAGCGTATTGGGCGCATAGGTGACAGTGGTGGCGATTTCCACCGATCCCGCCTCCACCCGCGAGCCGGAGGTGCGCACCCGCTGTCCGGTGCGCGGCCGATACAGCTCCAGATCACCGCCGGTGGAATCGTCGCCGCGGGCGCGAAAATACAGCAGCCCGGCGAACAGCTTGGCCGGGTTGTCGAGATGCGGCCCACGCACCGCGGTGGGTTCGCGGACCGGGCTGTTCATGCCGAACTGACAGTCGAGCATGACCTCGGCGCTGCGATTGGCGGCGTTGCCGCGCTTGCCGGGCTGGCGGGGCGATGCACGCAGCTCGGCCAGCGGTCGGCCAAACGCCTTGCGGAAATCCGGATGTACCAGCTCCAGTTCCTCGGTCCAGACTGCGGCGACCCGGCGCAGAAAATCCGCCGACGTGTGCCAGGCGAAAAACGCCCGCCAGGGCTCGGCGATCACCGCATTGCCCGCCACTTCGGGCGCGGCAAGCTTGTACAGCCGGTTGTTGTCGAGCGGCCCCGGGCCGGCGACCTGCTCCAGCGTCGGCCAGCTGGCTTCGAGCTCCGCGTAGAGCGCGGCGGGCAGTGCATCCGGGACCACCAGATGCGGAAAGGGCTCGCGGCGGATGGCGCTCGCGTCGATCCGCT
>DASUDS010000040.1:0-53616 GCA_036275455.1 Porticoccaceae bacterium | reverse complement strand
TCGTAGGAGCGGCCGCACATGCCGTAGTTGCCGGCGCCGAAGGAGCCGCCGATGATCAGGGTGAACTTGGGCACCTGGGCGCAGGACACCGCGGTCACCATCTTGGCGCCGTGCTTGGCGATGCCGCCGGCCTCGTACTGGCGGCCGACCATGAAGCCGGTGATGTTCTGCAAGAACACCAGCGGAATCTTGCGCTGCGCACACAGCTCGATGAAGTGCGCGCCCTTCTGCGCCGATTCGCTGAACAGGATGCCGTTGTTGCCGAGGATGCCCACGGGGTAGCCGTGGATGCGCGCGAAGCCGCAGATCAGCGTGGTGCCGAACAGGGCCTTGAATTCGTCGAACTCGGAATCGTCGACGATGCGCGCGATTACCTCGCGCACGTCATAGGGCTGGCGCGGATCGCGCGGCACGATGCCGTGGATCTCAGCGGGATCGTAGCGCGGCGGTGCCGGCGGACGCAGATCCATCCTGACGGGCTTGACCCGGTTGAGTCGCGCCACTGCCTGGCGCGCGAGCTGCAGCGCGTGGCGGTCGTCGCGGGCGTAGTGGTCGGTGACGCCCGAGGTGCGGCAGTGCACGTCGGCACCGCCCAGGTCCTCGGCGCTGACGATCTCGCCGGTGGCGGCACGCACCAGCGGCGGCCCGCCGAGGAAGATGGTGCCCTGCTGGCGCACGATGATGGATTCATCGGCCATCGCCGGCAGGTAGGCGCCGCCGGCGGTGCAGGAGCCCATCACCACCGCGATCTGCGGGATGCCCTTGGACGACATCACCGCCTCGTTGTAGAAGCTGCGGCCGAAGTGGTTGCGATCCGGGAACACCTGCGCCTGCATCGGCAGGAAGGCGCCGCCGGAATCCACCAGGTAGATGCAGGGCAGGTGGTTTTCCTCGGCGATGGTCTGGGCGCGCAACTGCTTGGTGACGGTCATCGGGTAATAGGTGCCGCCCTTGACGGTGGCATCGTTGCAGATGATCACGCACTCCTGGCCGGACACCCGGCCGATGCCGGTGACGATGCCCGCGCCGGGGACGAAGTCGTCGTACACCTCCCAGGCGGCGAGCTGGGAGAACTCCAGAAAGGGCGCGCCCGGATCGAGCAGCGCCTGTACCCGGTCGCGGGGCAGCAGCTTGCCGCGGGCCACGTGGCGCTCGCGGGATTTTTCCCCGCCGCCCTGCTTGATCAGCTCGACCTTGGCGCGCAGATCCGCGAGCAATTCCTGCATGTGGCGGCGGTTTTCCTGGAAGTCCTCGCCGCGGACGTTGAGTTTCGACTGGATGACAGGCATGGGCGTCAGCTTTTCGGTTGCAGGGTTTTTTGTTGCAGGATCCGGGGGAAGGTAGCGCGGTGAAAGCCGTCGTAGGCCGCGTTGTTGCGCTGCGCGCGCTGGATCTTGCGCCCGAGCGGCGAGCTCAGGCACAGCGAGCTGCCGCCATCCACCCGGATGGTGGTGCCATTGACGTAGCTGGCGCCTTCGGAGAGCAGGAAGCAGACCGCGGAACTGACCTCGGACTCGGTGCCCACACGGTTCAGCGGCACCGACTCGGGGAAGTGGGGGATGCACTCGAGCATCTCCGGATCCTCGTAGGTGTCGAGCCCGGAGGACGCGAGATAGCCCGGCGCCACCGCGTTCACCCGCACCCCGGCATAGGCCCATTCCACGGCCATGGTCATGGTGAGGTTCTCCATGCCGGCGCGGGCCGCGCCCGAGTGCGCCATGCGCGGCATGCCGCCGAAGTAGTCGGCGGTGATGTTGACGATATTGCCGCCGTGCTCCTTCATCGAGCGCAGAAATACCGCCTTGGAAACCAGGAATCCGCCGAGCAGGTTGGTGCGTACCACGGCGAGAAAGCCGTTGGCACTGATCTTTTCGAGATCGGAGGGAAACTGGCCGCCAGCGTTGTTGACCAGCCCGTGAATGGGGCCGTGGTCGGCGACTAAGCGCTCGACCACCGCGTTCACCGCGGCATCCTCGCGGATGTCGGCGCAGCCGTAATCGCACACCGCGCCGGGATTGTCGCCCTCGATCTCCGCCTTCACCGTGGCCAGCTTGGTGTCGGTGCGGCCGATCATCAGCACCCGTGCGCCGAGCGCCGCGAGTTCGTGGGCGATGCAGCGGCCGAAACCGCTGCCGGCGCCGGTGACCAGCATGGTCTTGCCGGCAAAGAGGCCGGGTTTGAACACCGAGTTGTAGGGCATGGGCTGTCTTCCCTCGCGAGTGATCCGCGTCTTGTTGTGGTTATCGACCCGGACGGCGCTGGTGCCGGGTCAGGCGCTACACCGCGGGGTGTCGCACCGGTCAATGATCGTCAGCGGGTTTCCGCGAACAGCTCCCGGCCCACCAGCATGCGGCGGATCTCCGAGGTGCCGGCGCCGATCTCGTAGAGCTTGGCGTCGCGCAGCAGGCGCCCGGTGGGGTAGTCGTTGATGTAGCCGTTGCCGCCCAGGCACTGGATCGCCTGCAACGCCATCTGGGTGGCGCGCTCGGCGGTGTAGAGGATCACCGCGGCGGCGTCCTTGCGCGAATCCTCGCCGCGGTCGCAGGCCTTGGCGACGGCGTACAGGTAGGCGCGCGAAGTGTTGATATCGACGTACATGTCGGCGAGCTTGCCCTGCATGAGCTGGAATTCGCCGATCGGCTGGTCGAACTGGCGGCGCTCGTGCAGGTAGGGCAGCACGATGTCCAGGCAGGCCTGCATCAGCCCGACCGGGCCGCCGGAGAGCACGGTGCGCTCGTAGTCGAGCCCGGACATCAGCACGCGCACGCCTTCGTTCTCGCGGCCGAGGATGTTCTCCGCCGGCACCTCGCAGTCTGCGAACACCAGCTCGCCGGTGTTGGAGCCGCGCATGCCCAGCTTGTCCAGCTTCTGGGCGCGGGAGAAGCCGGGGAAATTGCGCTCCACGAGGAACGCGGTGATACCTTTCGAGCCGGCATCGGGCCGGGTCTTGGCGTAGATCACGTAGACGTCGGCGTCCGGGCCATTGGTGATCCACATCTTGTTGCCGTTGAGCACGAAGCGGTCGCCCTTGCGCTCGGCGCGCAGTTTCATGCTCACCACGTCGGAGCCCGCGCCCGGCTCGCTCATCGCGAGCGCGCCGATGTGTTCGCCGCTGCACAGCCGGGGCAGGTATTTCGCCTTCTGTTCGGGGGTGCCGTTCTTGCGGATCTGGTTGACGCACAGGTTGGAGTGGGCGCCGTAGGACAGCCCCACCGCGGCCGAGGCACGGGAGATCTCCTCCATCGCCACCACATGGGCCAGATAACCCAGGCCGGTGCCGCCGAATTCTTCCTCGACCGTGATGCCCAGGAGGCCCAGATCGCCGAACTTGCGCCACAGGTCGCGGGGGAAATCGTTGGCGTGGTCGATGGCTTCGGCGCGCGGCGCGATTTCCGCCTGTGCGAAGCGGTGGACGGCATCGCGGAGCTGGTCGATGTCGGCGCCGAGGTCGAAGTTGAGGCTCTTGAAAAGCGTGTTCATGGCGATCCCCGGGCGTTAGGCCGCGGGACTATAACCAAGGCCCGGCGCCGGGGCAATTTGTCCCCGGGTATCGTGCCCGAGTAGTGGCGTGAACCGGGTTCAGTGCCGCTGCGGCGGCCGCGGTTTGATGGTCCAGCGGGTCATCATGCCGGCGGTCATGTGGTCGCCGACGTGGCAGTGGTAGAGCCAGGTGCCCGGGTTGTCGGCCACCATGTCCACCGACACCATGGAGGCGGGCAGCAGCTCCACCACGTCGGTGCGGCGGCCATGGTCGAGCACCGTCTTGCCGTGCCAGTGGGCGGTGTGCAGGTCCACTTCGGAGCCCAGCGCCGTCAGGTGCCAGCGCACCCGCTCGCCCGCGATGGCTTCGAGGCCGCGCAGATTGCCGAAGATGTAGCCGTTCATGGCGTGCTTGAGGCCGCCTTCCTCGCCATTTTCCTCGTCGAACACCATGAACAGGGTGGTGAAGTCGCGGTCCACGTCGCGTGGCCGGGGATCGGCGGGCGACCTGGCCATGCCCTTGCGGGTGACCACGAGGGTGCCGATCAGGCCCTGATAGATGTCGTCCACGTGGCCGACGTGGGAGTGGTACAGCCAGACGATGGAGGAGGGGTCGGCCGGCCCGGGACCGGCGTCCTCGTCCACCTTCCAGGTGTAGGTGAAGGTGGCGCCCGGGGCGACGCTGGCGCCGGCACCGCGGTGGTCGGCGCCATCGTTGTCCTCGTCGTAGCGCAACCCGTGGGGGTGCATCGAGAACGGTCGGTCGGAATTGTTCCGGAAGTGCACCTTCAGGGTGTCGCCCACTTCGGCGAGCAGCTCGGGGCCGAGGATGCCGCGCCACTCGGGTTGGGGGATGGGCGTCTTGTAGCTGCTGTCCGTGTAGCCCACATAGCGGTACTTGGCGTACTCCAGCCGCTCGCCCCAGGGCCCCATGTCGTGGCCGGGATGGAGCAGATTCTTGCCCGAGGGCGCGTAGTTCCAGATCACCGGCTCGGCCGCCACCCAGTACTCGCGTACCTGGCCGGCCGTGGCAGCCAGGGGCAGGGCAGTGACCAGAAACAACATCGGGAGCAGGGATTTCATCGGGTCGATCCGCGGTGGCTGAGGCGTGATTCCGTGGTGCATGGATCCGGGTGGCGCATTGTAGAGAGGTGATTGTAGAGGGGTGGTTGATCTGCATCAAATGATAATTAGTTGCATTTGCGTTTGGGCGTCACTAGACTCGCTTCCAGACTGGCTGACGTGATGGGCCATCGCAACGATGGGCCGCGCTCACTTTATATCCCTAATCTTGGAGGATCGATCATGAAGCAATCCCTGCTTGCAGCCGCGGTCGCGGCGACCCTGTCGGCGCCGCTGCTGCACGCCGCGCCGACCACGGAACCGACCATGGCGGAAGTGCTGCAACTGCTGAAGCAACAGCAGGCGGAAATCGAGGCGCTGAAGGCCAGGCTGAGCGCAACCGATACCAAGGTCGAGACAACCGCGGCCAAGGTGGAACAGACGGCGACTGCGGTGGAGGCCACCGCCAGCGCCGTCGAGACCGCCAGCCAGCGCAACGAGACCTACGCCAAGGTGGCCGACTGGGCCGAGCGCACCCAGATCGGCGGCTATGGCGAGATCCACTACAACAACAAGGAAAACGGCAGGACCGACGAGATCGACGCGCACCGGTTCGTCATGTATCTCGCCCACGACTTCAGCGACCGGGTACGGTTCTTTTCCGAGGTCGAACTGGAACACTCGCTGGCCGGGGAAGGCAAGCCCGGCGAGGTGGAACTCGAGCAGGCCTATGTCGAGTGGGATTACGCCGATCACCACGACGCCAGGTTCGGCCTGTTCCTGGTTCCCGTGGGCATCATCAACGAGACCCACGAGCCGGAGACCTTCTACGGTGTCGAGCGCAACAGCGTCGAGAGCCGCATCATCCCCTCGACCTGGTGGGAATCCGGGGTGATGCTGGGCGGCGACATCGCGCCGGGGCTGCGCTATGACGTCGGCGTGCACAGCGGCCTCGAGACGGAGATGTTCGACATCCGCGCCGGCCGCCAGAAATCCGCCAGCGCGACCGCCGAGGAGTTCGCCTACACCGGCCGCCTGAAATACACCGGCATCGCCGGCCTGGAGCTGGCGGCCACGGTCGATTACCAGGAGGATCTGCTGCAAGGCCAGGTGACCGGCGCCGACGCGGCCAGCGGCCTGCTCTACGAGACCCACGCCGTCTACCAGGCCGGGCCGTTTGGCTTGCGCGCGCTGTATGCGCTGTGGGATATCGACGGCGATCAGGCGGAAGCCATCGGCCGCGACGAGCAGGAGGGCTGGTATGTGGAGCCCTCCTGGCGGCTGACGCCGAAACTGGGTCTGTTCACCCGCTACAGCAAGTGGGACACCCAGGCCGGTGACAGCCTTGACAGCGAAGTGGAACAATTCGACCTCGGTTTCAACTACTGGCTGGTGGAGAACGTGGTGCTCAAGGCCGACTGGAGCGATCAGCAGAACGGCACCGGCGACGGCTTCAATCTCGGCGTGGGCTGGAGCTTCTGATCCTTGCGTTCTCTACCGGCAGCGAAACCGCTGGGGCCGTGGGCGATCCTGCTCGCGGCCCTGTGCGCGTGGTGGCCGCTGGCCGGCATGGCGCGCGGGGTCTACCTCGACGCCGACGAATTTCTCGGTGAGGCGTTCGCCGGGGCCGCGCCCGAGCCGCAGACGCTGTGGCTGTCCGCCGAGCTCAAGCGGCAGGCCGCGGTGATCCTCGGCCATGCCCCGGTACAGCTGCGCGTGCGCTACTGGCGCGCCGGCGACCGCACCGCCTGGGTTCTCGACGAGATCGGCAAGACGCATCCCATCACCTTTGGCGTGGCGGTGGAGCGCGGCGCCATCGCTGCGATCCGGGTGCTCGAATTTCGCGAATCCCGTGGCGACGAAGTGCGCCACGACTTTTTCACCGCACAGTTCCGCGGCGTGGGCCTGACCCGGGATCGCGAATTGCAGCTCGACCGCGACATCGACGGCATCAGCGGCGCCACCCTGTCGGTGTGGGCGATGCGCAAGGTGGCACGGCTGGCGCTGCTGTTGCACGGCGCGGCGATTTCCGGAGGCGAACAGTGAATCAGCGCGCAGAAGGCAACGAACCGGCAGCAGGGAGCCAGCGGGCAGCAGGGAACGAGCCGTTAGCCGATAACCAGTCGACAGCCGGTAACGGGCCGACGGCCGGGAAGCGCGACGTCGCCGCGCTCAAACGCTGGCATCGCCGCATCGGCGTGCTGGCGGCGCTGCTGGTGATCTTCGTGGCCTTCACCGGGTTCGCGCTCAACCATGCCGCCGCGCTGCAGCTCGACCGCCTGGCGATCCGTTCGCCCACCGTGCTCGGCTGGTATGGCGTCGTGCTGCCAGAAACCCTTTCCGGCTTTGCCGTCGGTGAGCGCTGGGTCAGCCGGGTCGGGGAGCGGCTGTTTCTCGATGGCCAGCCGCTGGCGGATTGCCGCAGCGAGCTGGTCGGCGCGGTCGCCCTGGGTGAGGAGCTGGTCGCGGCCTGTGCCCGCGAACTGCTGTCGTTCAGTACCGAAGGACTGCTGCTCGATCGCATCGATGCCACCTATCGGCTGCCGGTGCCGGTCGCGGCCCTGGGTACGGATGCCGGGAAGCTGGTACTGCGCGCGCAGGGGCAGGTGTTTGGGGTGGATCTGGAAACCCCGCAATTCCAGCCGCGGCGGGACGCTGGCGTTGCCTGGTCACGGGCCGCGCCACTGCCGCCAGCGCTGGTCGCCGTGTTGGCCCCCCATGCCGCCGGCGACGAGCTCACCCTGGAGCGCCTGGTGCTGGATCTGCACAGCGGGCGCCTGCTCGGCAGCCGCGGCGTCTGGCTGATGGATGCGCTGGCGGTGGCGCTGGTGCTGCTGGCGCTCAGCGGCCTGATGGCCTGGCGGCGAGAACAGCGCTGAACCGACTTCTGCCGGGACGCTCGGGCTTGGCCCGACGCCCGGATCCGGCAGCGCTTACAATGCCGGTTCGAGTTCCATCCCGTGCTATCCAACCACCCCTGTCCCAAGGAGATATCCATGGCAGACGCATTCATCGTCGGCGCCCTGCGCACCGCAACCGGCCGCAACCGCGGTCGCCTGAGCAAGATCCACCCCGTCGATCTCGGCGCCATGCTGGTGGATGGTCTCCTGGAGCAGGTTGGTATCGACCCCCTGGCGGTCGACGACCTGGTGCTCGGGTGCGTCTCCCAGTACGGCGCCCAGACCGGCAACGTGGCGCGCAACGTCGCCCTGGCCTCGAAGCTGGGCGAGGTGGTGCCCGGCACCACCGTCGACCGCCAGTGCGGCTCGGCGCAGCAGGCCATCCACTTCGCCGCCCAGGCGGTGATGTCCGGCACCCAGGACGTGGTGATTGCCGGTGGCGTGGAGTCGATGTCCCAGGTGCCCATGTTCTCCGCGGTGGACGACGCCGCCGAGAAGGGCCGCGGCAAGCCCAAGAGCGACCGCCTGGAGGAGCGCTATCCCGGCGTCGAGTTCAGTCAGTTCATGGGCGCCGAGCTGCTCGCCAAGAAGTATGAAATCACCCGCGAGCAACTCGACGAATTCGGCTTCCAGAGCCACATGAAGGCCACCGCGGCCACCGAGAGCGGCAAGTTTCGCCAGGAAATCCTGCCCCTGGAGCTGGTCACCGAGGATGGCCGGGTGATCGTCCACGACGCCGACGAAGGCATCCGCCCCAACGCCAGCCTGGACGCCATGAAGACGCTCGAACCCCTGGCCCCCGGCGGCGTGATCACCGCTGGCAGCGCCAGCCAGATCAGCGACGGCGCCGCCGCGGTGATGCTGGCCAACGGCGATGCGGTGAAGCGCCTGGGGCTCAAGCCGCGCGCCCGCATCCATACGCTGGCGGTGGTGGGCTCCGATCCGGTGATCATGCTCGAAGGCCCGATCCCGGCCACCCGCAAGGCGCTGGAGCGCGCCGGTCTGACCATCGACGACATCGATCTCTACGAGGTCAACGAAGCCTTCGGCTCGGTGCCGCTGGCCTGGGCCAAGGCGGTCGGCGCCGATCCGGCCAAGCTCAACGTCAACGGCGGCGCCCAGGCCAATGGTCACCCACTGGGTTGCACCGGCGCCAAGCTGATGACCACGCTGCTCAACGAACTGGAGCGCCGCAAGGGCCGCTACGGGCTGCTGGCCATCTGCGAGGGTGGCGGCACGGCGAATGCCACCATCATCGAGCGTCTCGACTCCTGAGCAGCGATTGGCGAGCGGCCCAGGGCAGCGCGCGGGGAGACCCCATGGAAATGGAAGAAGACAACGTGCTGGACGAGCTGCACAGCGTGCGGGATTTCGTGCGCTGGGGTGCAAGCCGGTTCACCGAGGCCCGGCTCTGGTTCGGCCACGGCACCGACAACGCCTGGGACGAGGCCGTGGTACTGGTCTGCGCGGCGCTGCACCTGCCACTCGACACCGGCGCGCGGGCGCTGGATGCACGGCTCACTGGCCGCGAGAAGCAAGTCGTGCTCGAGTACCTGGAGCGCCGCGTGACCGAGCGGGTGCCGGCGCCCTACCTCACCGGCGAGGCCTGGTTCGCCGGGCTGCGTTTCGTGGTCGACGAGCGCGTGCTGGTGCCGCGCTCGCCCTTTGCCGAGCTGATCCAGGGCGAATTCGGCCCCTGGCTCACCCGCACGCCGGAGCGGATCCTGGATCTGTGCACCGGCTCCGGGTGCATCGGCATCGCCAGCGCGCTGACCTTTCCCGATGCCGAGGTCGATCTGGTGGATGTCTCCGCCGCTGCGCTCGAAATTGCCGAGGTGAACATCGCCGCGCATCGCGTCGAGCGGCGCGTGCGCACGGTCGAATCCGATCTGTTCGAGGAACTGGATGAGGCCTACGACCTCATCGTCTGCAACCCGCCCTATGTCGATGCCGACGATTACGCCGAGCTGCCCGACGAATACCGCTGCGAGCCCGAGCTGGCGCTCGCCGCGGGTTTCGATGGCCTCGACGTGGTGCGCCGCGTGCTGCGCGATGCGGCGGATTGGCTGAACGACGAAGGGGTGCTGTTCGTGGAGGTCGGCAACTCAGCGGTGGCGCTCGAAGAACGCTTTCCCGACATCGGCTTCACCTGGGTGGAGCTGGAGCGCGGCGGTGACGGCATCTTCGTGTTCAGCCGCGAGGAACTGCTGGCGATTCAGGATCTGCTGGACTGAAACCGGCCAGCGGCCGGCGCGTTCCCTTGGTCGACGCGTTCTGTTGACCGGCGAATTCTGTTGACCGGCACATTCTGTTGACCGGCACATTCTGTGGGCCAGCGGATTCTGTTGACCGGGACTTTCTGTTGGCTGGCAGGGCCGGGCACTTATAATGCGGCTCCCTTCGCGCGGGAGTCTCTCGTGGCTGGCAATACCTTCGGCAAGCTGTTCACCGTGACCACGTTCGGCGAGAGTCACGGCCCCGCCCTGGGGTGCATCGTGGATGGCTGCCCCCCCGGGCTTGCGCTCGGCGAAGCCGACCTGCAGGGCGATCTCGATCGCCGCAAGCCGGGCCAGTCGCGCTACACCACCCAGCGCCGCGAGGACGATCGGGTGCGCATCCTCTCCGGCGTCTTCGAGGGTGTCACCACCGGCACGCCCATCGGGCTGCTGATCGAGAACACCGACCAGCGCTCGAAGGATTACGGCAACATCGCGCGCACGTTCCGTCCGGCCCACGCCGATTACACCTACTGGCAGAAATACGGCACCCGTGACTATCGCGGTGGCGGCCGTTCGTCGGCGCGCGAGACCGCGGCGCGGGTCGCTGCCGGCGGCATCGCGCGCAAGTACCTGCGCGAGCGCTATGGCGTGGAAATCCGCGGCTGCCTGCGCCGCCTGGGGCCGTTCACGGCGCGCTCGCAGGATTGGGCGGAGGTCGCGCGCAACCCGTTCTTCTGCCCGGATGCCGCGCTGGTACCGCAGCTCGAAAACTTCATGCAGGAGCTGATCAAGGCTGGCGACTCCATCGGCGCCGAGATCCTGGTGCAGGCCACCGGGGTACCGCCGGGCTGGGGCGAGCCGGTGTTCGACAAGCTCGACGCCGACATCGCCGCGGCGATGATGGGCATCAACGCGGTCAAGGCGGTGGCCATCGGCGACGGCTTCGAGGTGGTCGAACAGCGTGGCAGTGAACACCGCGACGAGATGGCGGCCACGGGCTTTCTGTCCAACCACGCCGGTGGCGTATTGGGCGGCATCTCCAGTGGCCAGGACATCACCGTTCGCCTGGCACTCAAGCCCACCTCCAGCCTGCGCCTGCCGGGTCGCGGCATCGACGTTGCGGGCGCGGAGGTCGAGGTGGTGACCACCGGCCGCCACGATCCCTGCGTGGGCATTCGCGCCGCGCCCATCGCCGAGGCTATGCTCGCCCTGGTGCTGATGGACCACGCGCTGCGCCACCGTGGCCAGAACGCCGACGTGGCGACGGGGCTGGCGCCGCTCGGCGCCGGTTCCTGATTGGGATCGCGGACGGCCTCCGGCGCGCTGCCCTACTGGCGGCTGTCGGGCTTCTATTTTTTCTACTTTGCACTGCTCGGCGGGCTGTTTCCCTACTGGTCGCTGTATCTCGACGACCGTGGCCTGAGCGCCGAGCAGATCGGCGCCGTGCTTGCCATCCCCCTGGTCACCAAGGTCTTCGCGCCGAATCTGTGGAGCTGGCTCGCCGATGCCAGCGGCTGGCGGCTGGGCATCATCCGCCTGGGCGCAATACTCGCCACGATGTGCTTTGCCGGTATTTTCCTTGTCGACGACCTGCCCGGACTGGTGCTGGTGATGGTCGGCTACAGTTTTTTCTGGAACGCGGTGCTGCCCCAGCACGAGGTCATCACGCTCGGCTTTCTCGGCGCGCGACCGGAGCGCTACAGCGCCATCCGGCTGTGGGGCTCGGTGGGTTTCATTGCCGCGGTGGGCGCTGCCGGATATGCCTTCGAGACGCGTGGCATCGCGCTGTTTCCAGTCGTGGGGTTCAGCCTGCTGGTGGCGATTCTGCTCAGCAGTCTGCTGATTCCGCGACCCGTCGCGGTGCCTGCTGCGCGCCATCGCGAGCCGATGTTGGCGGTGGTGCGCCAGCCGGTGGTGCTCGCCTTTCTCGGCGCCGGAGCGCTGTTGCAGGCGGCGCATGGTGCCTACTACAGCTTTTTCAGCCTGCACTTGCAGAATCTGGGCTACGGGCGCACCGCGATCGGCCTGTTGTGGTCGGTGGGGGTGGTCGCCGAAGTGCTGATCTTCGCGGTGATGCATCGCGTGCTGCTGCGCTATGGCGTGCGCACGCTGCTGCTGACCAGCCTGGCGCTGGCGGCGCTGCGCTGGTGGCTGATCGGCCATTACAGCGCCTCGCTCGTGGTGCTGGTCTGTGCCCAGACGTTGCACGCCTTCACCTTTGGCACCTATCACGCGGCCGGGGTCGAGACGGTGCGGCGCCTGTTCGCGAACGCGGGACAGGCGGGCGGCCAGGCGCTCTATGGCGCGGTCAGCTTTGGCCTGGGCGGTGCCCTGGGCTCCTGGCTGGCGGGACAGCTGTGGCGGTTTGGCGCGCCGCTGGTATTCGAGGTGGCCGCGCTGCTGTGTCTGCTCGCGCTGGCGCTCAGCTGGTACGGCTTTCGCGACCCGCGGTTGCGCGATTGACGCGCCGGGTTCAGCCCTCTGCAACCGCGCGCTGAATGGCGCGCTGGAAGTGCGCCAGTGCGGGTTCGTTGCGGCCAATGAGCACTTCGCCCATGGTGCCGGCGAGATAGCCGGTTTCCATTTCGACCTGCATGGCGATGTCCTCGTCGTCCACGGTGCGGATGGCGAGATCGACGTTGGCATCCCAGTAGCTGCGCGCCTTGTCGGTGGTCGGCAGTTCCGGCACATAGCAGTCGAAGTGCACCACGCACCGATCCGGTCGGTCGCCGGCGGGATACAGCCGCCAGGTCTCGACGTGGTCGGCCTGCACCACGAACACCGTGTTCGGAAACAGCTGATAGGAAATCGCGGTGTGGCGCACGAAGTCCCATTCCGTTTCGGGTTGCTCGCGCAATTTTTCAATGCTGCGGCGGATTACCGCTTCGCGATGGTTGAGGCCGAAGGCGTCGAACAGGCAGAGGTTGGGGAAGAAGATCGGCGCCACGGTATCGCGGTGCAGGGTGGCGAAGTGATAGGGCTCGAGGAAGGTGTCGATGGGCATCTTCCAGTTGGCGGCGCGTTCCAGCACGCGCGATTCGTAATGGCTGTAGCCAGCCAGGCGCAGCGGCGCGAAATCTGCCTCCAGGCCGCACAGATGGGCGTCGAGCGTGGCGTCGTCGAGGTGGCCCTGGGGGTCGGGCAGAACCCAGAGCAGGCCGTGACGTTCCAGCAGCGGTAGCGGCACCAGGCCGTGATCCGCGCAGTCGACCCCGCGAAACGAGCGCTGATCCGGAATTACCAGCAGGCGGCCGGCGCGATCGTAGCGCCAGGCGTGGTACGGACAGCTGAAGCCGCGCGTCCGCCCGCAGCCCTTGGCCACCGGGGCACCGCGATGCCGGCATTGGTTGACGAAGGCACGCGCCACGCCGTCGTCGCCGCGCACCAGCAGTACCGGCAGGCCGGCGAGATTTTCGGCCAGGAAGTCTCCGGCTTGCGCGATCCGCCCCGACAGCCCCATGAACAGCGGGTAGCGCCGGAACAGGGTTGCCTTCTCGCGCTCCAGCCAGCCGGGATCGATGTAGGGAGCGACCGGGTGGCGGGCGACCTCGGCGGCGAGATCCGTGGTGCCGGCATCGATATGGGCGAAGGTGCGACGCGTCAGTTCGATCTGGGTCTGTTGCAGCATGAGTGGCCGTCTCGCTGGGCAATCCGGTTTGGGGTTATACCCGCTTCTGCTGCAAGCCGCCAAGTCTCCCAAATTGACCGATGACAAATTGACCGATGGCAGATGACCCGATGGCAGAGGGCAGATGGCAGATGGCAGATGGCAGATGGCAGATGGCAGATGGCAGAGCACAGTTGACGCGCTGGTTACCACCGGGTAGGTTGCGGCGGCAACCAACGTTACCGCGCATCTCGATGTTGCGGCGCTCAGATGACGGCAGCGCAGCAGGCGCCGGCCAGCGAGGGCCAGCGGAGACGGTGAAAACCGCGGACGCCGCCGCAGTCCGATTGGCAACCGATGCATCGATCGCGAACGAAAGCACCCATCAATCAACAACGAAAAATAACGGGGGATGTCTTGGCAAGAGCAGATTGGCAACAAAAAACCATCAAGGTCTGTGGCACCGAGCTGAGCTATCTCAGGGCCGGCAAGGGCAAGCCGGTGCTGGTGCTGCACGAGGAATTGGGCAATCCGGGCTGGTTCGCCTGGCAGCGCCGCCTGGCGGAAACCCGCGAGGTGATCGTCCCCCTGCACCCGGGTTTTGGCGTGTCACCGCGCATCGACTGGGTGCGCAGCGTGGGTGATCTGGCCAATTTCTACGCCCAGGTGCTGGCCCAGCGCAGCTGGGTGGGCGCGGACGTCATCGGCTTTTCGTTCGGTGGCTGGATCGCGGCGGAAATGGCGGCGCAGAATCCGGCGCAATTCGCCACCCTGACCCTGGTGGCCCCGCTGGGGATGAAGCCGCAGCAGGGCATGATCCGCGATCTGTTCGAGGCGCCGACCGAGGATTACATAGCCGCCAGCGTGAAAAGTCCGACGGCCACGGCTGAATTTGGTGGCCTGTTCGGTGGTGCGATGACGCCCGCGCAATTCGAGCACTTCCAGGATGCCACCGCCGAGGCGGGGCGGTTGGCGTGGCAGCCCTACATGAACAATCCCGCGCTGGCGCACCGCCTGGGCCTGGTGCGCGATTTGCCCACCCTGATCGTCTGGGGCGAGGATGATGCCATCGTTCCGGCGAGCGTTGCGGCGCAGTTCCGCGCGGCGATTCGCGGCGCGAAGGTGGCGCTGTTCAAGGGATGCGGGCATCGCCCCGAGATCGAGCAGCCGGCGAAATTCCTGGCCAAACTCAACAATCACCTGTCCTGACGGCGCACTGCCGCGCGGTTACCGGAGGAATCACCATGCACATCGCAACCTTCACCGAACGCCCCTACGGACCTGTTCCCGAAGAGGAAGTGATCAAGAACGCGAGCTTTTTCGGGGTTTCCAACAAGTTTCTCGACCCGGTCAAGGCGGGTGCGCTGTTCAACCGCTATCTGGATGAAAAACTTTACGCCGAGGAGCTTGGCTTCGATGGCGTGATGCTCAACGAACACCACGCCAACCCCTTCACCCTGGGCGCGGTCATGGATGTCGAAGCCGCGATCCTGGCGCGCATCACCAAGCGGGTGAAGATTTCGCTGATGGGCAATCCGCTCCCCGTGGCCGATCCGCTGCGCCTGGCCGAGGAGCTGGCCACCATCGACATGATTTCCGGTGGTCGTCTCGTCACCGGCTGGGTGCGTGGCGCGGGCTGCGAGCAGATCGCCAACAACGTCAACCCCACCTACAACCGGGAGCGCTTCGACGAGGCACACGACTTCATCCTGCAAGCCTGGAGCAAGGAGGGTCCGTGGCGCTACGAAGGCAAGCACTACGAGTACCGCCACGTGAACCCCTGGGTGAAGCCGATCCAGAAACCCTTTCCGCAGACCTGGATTCCCAGTCTCGTCAGCCCCGAGACCGCCGTGTTTGCGGCCAGGAACCGCTACAGCTACATGGCGCTGGCCACCTTTCTGCCGCCGACCATGGAAATGTGGAACCTGTATGCCGACACGGCGGCGGCGGAGGGCTATCAGGCCGGGCCCGAGTGCTTTGGCTACTTGCAGAAGATCGTCTGTGCCGACACCGACGAGGAAGCGCAGAAACTTGGCCGGAACTACGTCTACGGTGGCGGTCAGCCGGCGTTCGCACGTCCGGAGTGGATGTTCCCGGCAGGCTACAACTCCAAGGCGGCAACCAAGCGATTGGCCTATGCGCTGTCCGATCCCGAGACCAACGAGGCCGTGGTCTCCGGCAAGCACAGCAGCAGTGGCGTCGATATCGCCGCCACGCGCAAGTACAACAACGAAGTGCTCTACGGCAATCTCCAGCGCAATCGCCAGGTGATTGCCGGCACGCCGGAAACGGTGCTGCCCAAGATCCGCCACATTCTTGAAACCCTGCGCCCGGGCATCTTCTCGATCTGGCACATCGAGGGCGGCTCGACCACGCACAAGCAATCCAAGCGCAGCATGAAGCTGCTTGCGGATCACGTGTTGCCCAAGATGCGTGAATGGGCCAAGGAACTGGATCTGCCCGGGCCGGACGAAGTGCGTCCCGGTTCCCGCAAGCTGCCCAAGAGCGGGCGCCGCGATCCGGTGTGCGACCCTCGCGCCAAGGCGGCCTGATCCCCGCCGTCACGCCTCGGCAGACGGGGCGTGGCGGCTTGAGCGAAGCTGGTGTCTTGCCCGAATGTTCGGCTGCAAACGGAGTTTCGTTGGCGCGGACAGGCTTTGTGGGAGCGGAGAGGTTTCGTGGGAGCAGACAGGTTTCGGGGGAGGGTGAGGTTTCGTTGGCGCGGAGGAGGGGTTTCGTGGCGGCGGAGCGAAAGCTGAAAGCCGCGCTTTGGCATGTCGGGCTAGAGCGAGATATTGGTCGGAGAGACAGGATTTGAACCTGCGACCCCTGCCTCCCGAAGGCAGTGCTCTACCAGTCTGAGCTACTCTCCGCGCTGGCCCGCAAGTGCGGGCCGCGCATTATAGCACCGGGCCCGAGGCTGTAAATCGGCGCAGCAAGCCCGCGTTTACATCCTCAAGTCGCGCTCTTAGCATAGGGGCCGGGGCGGCATCGCGACAGCGAGCATAAGATCTACATGCCGGCCACCAGAGGGCATACAGGCAGCCATGGGTTCGATGACTTCATCCAGTACCGACAAGATCCGCGAGAAGAAGAGGCAGTTTCTCGCCCGTGAACGGCGCATCGTGGACAAGGCGCTGGAATGTCTGCTGCGCGATGGCATAGACCAGGTAACCGTGGCTGAGATCGCCGAGGAAGCCGGCATCGGCAAGGGGACCGTCTACAAGCACTTTCAGAGCAAATCGGAAATTCTCGCGCGCATCCTCATCGATTACGAAAAGCGCATCGGCACCAACATGGACCGCGGCATCGAGGACGCCGAGGCGGGCAATCCGGGCGCCATGGTCAAGGCGTATTTCCAGTCCCGACTCTCGAATCCCGAACTGGATCGCCTGGTGCAGCAGCTGGAAGAGCGGATTCAGAACGATCCGCTGGTGGAAAGCCAGATGCTGGAGCTGCACCAGCAGCGCCGCGCCACCACCGATCGCATCGGCGCGATGGTCCAGCGGCTGATCGAGCGCGGCGTGCT
Organism: Porticoccaceae bacterium; assembly: GCA_036275455.1. Classification (GTDB taxonomy): domain Bacteria; phylum Pseudomonadota; class Gammaproteobacteria; order Pseudomonadales; family Porticoccaceae; genus JAGPUQ01. Next base: position 36,819 of record DASUDS010000040.1, on the reverse strand, counting down.
GGAGGACGTTCCCCCGCACTACCACTATCTGGCCTGCTGGGCGCTCGCCCAGGGTGCGGTGGACGTCTGCTTCAACAAGGGCTTTGCCGACCAGTTCGAAGACAAGGGCGCGCTGCTTCGTTTCATCACCGGCATCGGCGTCACCATGGGCAACAAGGGGCAGTTGCGGGGCGACGACTGACCCATGCTCCAGTTGTCGCTGGACGACATTCGCGCAGGCATCGAACGCGCGGCCAGCGGCGATCACTTGCCGGCCGTGGAACAGTGGGATCCGCCCCTGTCGGGAGACATCGACATCCGCATCGCGCGCGATGGCACCTGGTATCACGAGGGTACGCCGTTCGAACGCCTTGCCCTGGTGCGCCTGTTTGCCAGCCTGCTGAAATACGAGGGCGGCGATTATTTTCTGGTGACTCCGGCGGAGAAGTGGCGTATCCAGGTCGAGGCCGTGCCCTTCGTCCTGATTGCGCTGGACGTGCGTCTGGATGGACAGGGACTGCGCCAGCTGGTCTTCACCACCAACCTCGGCGACCCGGTGTGCGCCGACGCCGGACATCCGCTGCGCATCGAAATCGATCCGCAGACCGGCCAGCCCACGCCCTACCTGCGGGTGCGGCGCAATCTCGATGGCCTGCTCAGTCGCCCGGTGTATTACCAGTTGGTGGAGCTAGTGGAGCTGGCCGAGCCGGCGGCCGCTGGCGAGCGCCACGGCGTCACCAGCGCCGGAGTATTTTTCCCGCTCGGCTGAGTCGGGTTGCCGCAGAGTTCCCAGGTTGATGAGGACGACCCACCCATGAGCAATCCCATCGTTGATACCCAGGCCGGCCGCGTGTCCGGCAGTGCCTCGCGCCATGGCGTGCTGACTTTCAAGGGCATCCCCTACGCGGCGCCGCCGGTGGGCGAGCTGCGCTGGCGGCCGCCCGCGCCACCGCAATCCTGGAGCGGGGTGCGCGACGCCACCGAGTTCGGCCACTGGGCGCCGCAGAACAAGGGCGCTCTCGACGACGTCATGGGTGCCGAGACCGGCGCACAATCCGAGGACTGCCTCACTCTCAATATCTGGACCCCAGGGCTTGCCGGCAAGCGGCCGGTGATGGTGTGGATTCACGGTGGCGGCTTCACCATCGGCTCCGGCGCCCAGGGCATCTACGAGGGCGCCACCCTGGCCGCCCACGGCGACGTGGTGGTGGTGACCATCAACTACCGGCTCGGCATCCTCGGTTTCGCCTCGCTCGCCGGCGTCACCGGGGGCCACATTCCGGCCACCGGCAACGAGGGCCTGCTCGATCAGGTGCAGGCGCTGGCCTGGGTGCGCGACAACATCGCGGGCTTTGGCGGCGATCCGCAGCGGGTGACCATCTTCGGTGAATCCGCGGGTGGCATGAGTGTCGGCAGCCTACTCGCCATGCCGGTGGCGCACGGGCTCTTTCACCGCGCCATTCCCCAGTCCGGGGCCTGTCACACCTGCGCCGATGCCGAAGTCGGCGCGCTGCGCGGTGAGGCGATCCTCGCTGCCACCGGGTTGGATGCCGAGGGTCTGATGCGCGCCTCCTGGACGGATCTGTTGCGCGCCCAGCGGCTGATCGAGGGAGGGCGGGTCGAAGGCTATCCGTTGACGCGGATCGGCAGCCTGCCCTTCATGCCGGTGGTCGATGGCGGCGTCATGCCGCGCAAGCCGATCGCCGCGGTGGCCGCGGGCGTTGCCGCGGGTATCCCGGTGCTGGCCGGCAGTACGCTGGATGAGTGGAATCTGTTCGGCGCCCCGGCCAAGGCCATCCAGCAGCTCGACGAAGATGGTCTCTACAAGCGTCTGGGTTATCTGGTGGGGGCCGAGCACGCTCCCGGGCTGGTCGCCGCCTACCGGGAGGCCTTGCCGGCGCGGGGCGGGGAACCCGGCATTCCCGAACTGTTCATGGCGATACAGACCGATCGCATCTTCCGCATCCCGGCGCTGCGCCTGCTGGAGGCCCAGGCGTCTCACGAGCCGCGGGTGTTCAACTATCTGTTCGACTGGACCTCACCGGCGCTGGGCGGCCGGCTGGGCGCTGCCCACGCCATCGAACTGGCCTATGTGTTCGGCACCCACACCAAACCCGGGGCGCAGAAGTTCTACGGCGGCGGCGTGGCGGGGGCCGACGAGCTGGCGGCGATGACCATGGATGCCTGGGTGCGCTTCGCCCACGAGGGCGACCCGGGCTGGCCGGGCTATGAACCGCGCCAGCGCCTTACCGCAGTGCTCGGCGCCAGCCGGCGGCTGCTGGAGAAGCCCCTGGAGGCAGAGCGCCGTGCCTGGGCCGCCGTGCCCGATGCGCGGCTGGGTTCGCTGTAGTCCCTTGCAGTAGCGCGGCGCGGACGGTAGCGCTGCCTCAGTGCCCGCCGCTCGCCTGCTGCGGAACGATCTTGTACAGCGCCGTGGCGCGGTCGGCGGAGACGTAGATCGCGCCCGAGGGCGAGGCCGCAACCCCGGTCTGCACATAGCTCGGCGGGGTCTGTTCCGCGGCCGGGTAGCCGATCGCCAGATTGCGCGCCATCTCGGTGACTGCGCCGGAGTCGGGATCGATATGGATCAGCCGCTGGCGACCCACTTCGGCGAGCACGATGCTACCGTCCGGCAGCAGATCGAAGCCTTCCGGTTGTTGCAGACCGTCGACCACGATCCGGCTGCGGCCATCTTTCACGTCGATGCGCAGCAGTTCGCCCTTTACCGCGTCGGTGAGATACACCTGGCGCACCGGATCCTCGGCATCCTTGCGCGGCAGCGCCCGCAAGGCGGCCATGCCGGGCAGTTCTTCGGCGATCACCTCGCGCTCTTCGCCCCGGTCTCCTGAAATGCGCAGCAGCGTGCCGCTGCCCTGTTCGGCCACCAGCACCACGCCAGGTTCCAGCTCCAGCGCATCGACGGGGTGGCGCAGTTGGTGGTAGGTGGCCACAGATTGATTGCTGGCGAGGTCGATCACCTCCACCGCATTGGTGAACCAGCTCGAGGTGGTCGCGCGGCCACCGCGCAGGTTCACCGTCATCGGCATTTCCATGCGATCGCGCAGACCGCGCTTGAGCTCGGTCACCGCACCGCTCTTGCCATCGATTTTCTTGAACGAGAACAGATCGCCCAGATAGACCTGGTCGACGCCGTTTTCCTGGGCCACGGCGAGTCCGCCCGGCACCGCGAGCGCACTGGACACGACGGTGCGAGCGGCGCCGGTGGCGGTGTTGATCCGGAGCACCGCGTTGTCGACCATGTTGGTGATGTACAGCTCGTCGCGGGAATTCAGCGCCAGGTTGTCGATGCCCTCGCGCACCGTGGCGACCAGTGTCTTCTCGCCGCTGTCGATGTCCACGCGCAGGATGCGGCCCAGCGCGGTATCGGGCACATAGAGGTTTTCGCGGCGGTCGAGATTGACCGCTACCGGGATGCGCAGGCCGGTCGCCACGGTCTCCAGCCCGCCGCTGTCCACGTCCACCTTGACGACCTTGCCCTTGTAGAGCAGGGGGCCGTACAGCTTGCCGTCGCGGTCGAAATCGAAGCCGTTGAGGTGACCCTGATCGGCGATCACCCGGCGCGGCGCGCGTTTTCCGGCGAGATCCAGTTCCCAGAGGGCATCGCCCCACAGCACCTGGGTCACGAACAGGCGGCCGTCGTTGTCGAAGGCGACCGAATTGATGCCGGGCAGGTTGTCGGCGAGCACCCGGATGCTGCCGTCGGGGCTGCGTGCATGGACCTTGCCGGTGAGGATCGAGGTCCACACCAGCGTGCCGTCGGGGCCGAATTCGAGATCGTCGGCCATGCCTTCGGGCGGGCCGACAAAGACCGAGGATTCGCCGCTGCGGGTATCGACCCGGTAGATCGCCTGGCCGATCACGCTGCCGACGTAGAGGTTGTCGTCGCGGTCGAAGGTCAGGCCGTGGATACCGAGAAAGTCGGCGCCCGGCACCAGGTACTGCACCAGCCAGGGTTCGCTGGTGCCCTCGGCGTCGAGCAGGCCCTTGCTCTCGGTGCCGGCGTCGTCGCCACAGCCGCCCAGCGCTGCGGCGAGCAGGGCCAGCGCCAGTCCGGATCGCCGATGTCTTTGCGTGTTCACAGCAGGCTCCTTGAAAAAACGCCAACCGGAAGCGGTTGAATTCGGGCTCAGGACTGCGGCAGATCCACCAGCTTGCGCGCCATCACCACGCGCTGGATCTGGCCGGTGCCCTCGACGATGTCCATCGCCTTGACGTCGCGAAACAGTTTCTCGATCAGGTGATCACCGCGCGCGCCGACCACGCCCAGCAGCTCCATGCCCAGGCTGGCGGCCTCGAAGGCGGCGGTGGGTGCGAGCGCTTTCGACATGGACGCCTCGACGATGTTGGGCTGCCGATGATCGGCGAGCCAGGCGGCCTTGAGGCTCAGCAGGCGCGCCGCGCGCAGCTTGCGCGCCACCCGTTCCAGGCGGTCGCGGATGCGCGGGTCGTCGGTCATGCCTGCGGCGCGGGCGAAGGCGATGGCCTCGTCCAGGGCCGAGCGACCGATGCCCACCGCCATGGCGGCGACCATGGGTCGGGTCGAGTTGAAGGTGTCCATGGCGCCCTTGAACCCGGCGCGTTTCTCATAGTGCGCTTCGCCGCCGAGCAGGTTGGCGCCAGGCACCCGGCATTCCTCCAGGCGAAACGACGTCGATTCGTAGGCCTTGAGGCCCATCTTGCGTTCGATGTGGAAGTCCTGGAGGCCGGGCATGCCGTGCTCGACCAGGAAGGCGCGGTGGCCGGCGCGGCCCAGGCTCGGATCCACCGTCGCCCACACCAGGATGAAATCGGCGCGGCTGGAATTGCCCGAGAACGACTTGTTGCCGATCAGCACCCAGTCGCTGCCATCGCGGATGGCGCGGGTCTGGATCGCGGCGACGTCGGAGCCGGCGCCGGGTTCGGTCATGGCGAAGGCGCCCCAGCGCGGTTTGTCCGGATCGATGAAGGGTGTCAGATAGCGCTGCTTCTGGTCCTCGGTGCCCATCGAAATTATGGCGCCCTCGCCGAGCCCCGGGCCGGGCGCGGACACCGCCACGCCGCGATCCCAGTAGGAGAGCTGTTCCGACAGCAGCAGGGTGGCGCGGCTGTTGCCGACCTTGTCGCCGGTATCCGCGGATCGTTCCCGCTCCCCCCGGCTCGGCCGCCAGCGGGTGCGGCCGAAGCCCATGTCGATCAGGGTCTGGAAATAGGGGTGGTCGGGCGGCGTGGGCCGACCGAGGCGGTCGGCCTCGAGGCCGAGCGGGCGCATCTGCTCGCGGCCGAGCCGGTCGAAGGTGGCGAGGCGGTGCGCGGTGGCGGCGTCGATGGAGAAATCCATGGTCAGGGTTCCTCCGCCAGGATGGGCGACAGGGCAAAGCCGCCGGCGCTGGCCACGACCTCGGCGCCGGCGATCTCGCGGGCCAGATCGACGCCGCCCGCCAGCAGGCCGAGCGTGCGCGCCTCGCGCATATGTTTCTCCAGTGGCAGATCCTGCATGAACCCCTGGCCACCGAAGATCTGCAGGGCATTGGGAGTGACGAACATGCTGGCCTCGACGGCTTCGACGAAGGCGGCTGCGGCGGCCCCGGTGAAGGCCAGGCCGCGGTCGGCGCGCCAGGCCGCTTCCTGAACCAGGATGCGGGTGGCGTCCACCGCGCTGCGCATGTCGGCGATCAGAAAGGCCAGTGCCTGGTGGTGGGCGATGGGCTTGCCGAAGGCGACCCGCTGCATCGCGTATTCGCGCGAGGTCTCGGCGGCGGTGTGCATCAGCCCGACCAGCAGTGCCGCGGCATGGAGCTGCCAGCGTGCCAGGGCGCGGGCGGCGCCTGTGCGGTCCTGCCAGCGCTCGCGGATGGGCGCAGCGATGAAATCGAGCTGGGCGGCGCCCGCCGCGCGCAGGCCGCTGCCCTTGAGCGGGGTAAAGCGAAAGCCGGAATCAATCACCGCCGCGCCCTCGCGATCCAGCACCACGACCAGATCGGCGTGCTGCGCGGGCACCCAGGGAATGATGCCGTCGCAGGTGCGCGCGCCACATAGGGGCTTGCGGCTGCCGCCCGGCCGTTCGCCGTCGCCCCACACCAGCAGGGCGCGGGCTGCGGGCTTGTCGAGCAGCGGCACGGCGTAGGCTTCCAGCGCGGCTTCGCCACCCAGCTCGGCGAGGGGATAGAGCGCCGCGCCGATGCCGTCGAGGGCGAGTGCGGCGCCGGGGTCGCCGGCGCCCAGTTCTTCTAGCACCAGCACCTTGGTCAGCGCGCCGAGGCCGGCGCCACCCAGGGTTTCCGGCAGTTCCAGCCCGCCGAGGCCGAGGGCGGCGAATTCCGCGAGTACCGCTTCAGGAACCTCGTGGCGTTCCTCGAACTCCCGATGGCGCTCGCGCAGCACGCTGGTGCTGAAGTGGCGGACCTGGTCCTGGATCAGGCCGAGGTCTTCGCCCAGGGACATGTCGAACATGGCTTGGCTCCGTCGTTTTGCTAGCGGCCCAGGAAGTCGGGTTCGCGGCGCTCGGCGGTGGCGCGGATGCCCTCTTTCGCATCCTCGGTTTTCAGCAGCCACTCCTGTTCGCCGAGTTCGCGGTCGGTGGCGGCCTGGACGCGCTCGGCAAGTCCCATGCGCACCGTCGCGCGGATCGATTGCACCGCGAGCGGCGCCGAGCCGGCAATTTCGCGCGCCAGCTCCTGGGCCCGGGCGACCACTTGATCCTGGGGCACCAGCAGGTCGGCGAGTCCCCAGGCGTGGGCTTCCTCGCCCGGCACCCGGCGCCCGGTATAGAACATCAGGTGCGCCTTCTGCTGCCCGATCAGTGCCGGCAAGGTGTGGGTCAGGCCGAAGCCGGGATGGAAGCCGAGTCGGGAAAAATTGGCGCTGAAGCGCGCTTCCGGGCAGGTGACACGGAAGTCGCCGACCAGGGCCAAGCCTAGGCCGCCGCCAATCGCCGCGCCTTGCACGGCGCAGACCACGGGCTTTTTATTGCGAAACAGGCGCACCGCCTCCTGATAGAGGCGCCCGGAGCGTTTCTTGAACGCCGAATCGCCGCTGGTCGCGGCGGCGTTGTCCTGTTCCAGGCGTTCGCCGCGACCGAAGTCGGCGCCGGCGCAGAAGGCCTTGCCCGCCGCGGTCAGCACCAGCGCCCGGCATTCCGGCAGGGCGTCGAGATCGGTGAAGGCGTCGGCGATGGCGTTGATCAGCGCGACGTCGAAATAATTGAACGGCGGTCGCTGGATGGTGATGGTCGCCACCCGATCGCCGAGTTCGACGCCGAGATCCGGATACTGGCCGAGAGCCGCCATTTTCCCCTCCTGCATTTTTTCCCGAGTCTAATGCAAACCAGTCGGCCATGGGCGCGCGCCAAGGCATTGCGGGATAATGCCCGGCAAACCGTAGCGGGAAGGTGGCTGGTGGCTTTGGATCATTCGACGGGAACGGCAACGGGCCGCTTTGCGCGCGACACCGAGGTGCGGCGCATCGGTGAAGGTGTATGGGAAGGCGAGTTCGCCCCGGCATGGAACATCGGCCAGGCACCCAACGGTGGTTACGCCATGGCGGTCGGCGCCCGTGCCTTGGTGGCGGCCCTGCCGCACCCCGATCCCATGGTGGTCACCGCCTATTATCTGTCGCGGCCGGCTCCCGGCCCGGTGCGCTGTGAAGTCGAGGTACTGCGCACCGGCAAGGCGACGTCGTCCGCCATGGTGCGCATGGTCCAGGGTGGCGAGACGGTGATCCAGTTGCTCGGCACCTGTACCGACCTCACTGCCGCGCGCGGGGTGAGTCACAACGCCGTGGCGATTCCCGAGATGCCGGACTACGAGCAGTGCCTCGACACCCCGGTGGCCGCCAACATCGCCCTGCGCCGGCAGCTCATCCAGCGCATGACGGCGGCGAATGTCGGCGCCCTCGAGGGCAAGCCGCAGGCTGCGGCCCAGTGGCTCGGCTGGACGGCCTTCGCCGACGGCGCGCCGATCGATCTGTTCGCACTGCTGCTGTTCGCCGATGCCATGCCGCCGCCGGCCTTTGCGCTCCATGGCTCCGAAGGCTGGGTGCCGACCCTGGAACTCACCGTGCAATTGCACGCGCATCCGGCGCCGGGGCCGATCCGCTGCCGGTTCGAGACGCCGCTCATCACCGCCGGCCTGGTCGATGAAGACGGCTGGCTGTGGGACAGCGAAAACCGCCTGGTGGCCATGGCGCGCCAGACTGCGAAGCTGCGGGTGAAGCCGCGTGGCGGCCTGTGACCACCGTGGGACGCTTTGACAGCGGTTGCGGTCGCGGTCGAGGATAGGCGGTGCCAATAACCATAAACGAGGAAATGATGATGCAAGCGCCGAAATTGACCATCGCTCTGTATCTGTTGGGGTTTATCGGGGTATTTGCCTGGGCGGTGGCTGCCGATCCCACGCTGGCGGGGTTTGTCGCCGTATTGCGCGAGCCCTGGGGTCTGGTGGTGACGCTGGATTTCGCCTTTGGCTGTCTGCTGCTGACCTGGCTGATCTATTTCATCGAGGGTTCGGCGCGCGCGGCATTGCTGTGGGGCGTGGCCCTGTTCGTGGTCGGCAATATCGTCGGCGCCATCTATCTGCTGACCCGGTTGGAACGCATTCGCGGGCGCCTCGCCGCGACGAGTTGAGGAGGCATGCGGTGAGCGTGGCCGAAAGCGGGGAGCCTGCGTTTGCGGTGCTGCTCGACGCCAGTGGCCTGCGCTGTCCCGAGCCGGTGATGCTGCTGCACGGTGCGATCCGCAAGGCCGCCGTTGGCGAGGTGATCAAGCTGGTGGCCACCGATCCCAGCACCCAATGGGACATTCCCCGCTTCTGCACCTACCTCGGCCACGAACTGGTGGCGACCCTGGTGCGCGAGGACTGGTACTGCTATTTCATCCGCCGTGGCGGATGAGGCACCGCCGCCCAGGTGGATGAGGCACCACCGCCCAGGTGGATGAGGCACCGCCGCCGTGGCGGATCAGGCACCGCCGGCCTGGTGGATGAAGCACCGCCGCGCCAGGCGCGGCGGCGGGTGGCGGCAGGTCAGGAATCGGCGAGCCAGGCGATGGCCTCCATGGCCTCTGGGTCGCACGCCTTGATCTTGTTGGCGATGTGATGCTGGAAGTAGTAACGGAATTCGCCGTGTTTCTCCGCGGCGAACAGGCTGGCGTCGCCGGGCAACACCGGGGTCGCGCGCACCTTTTCGGGATCGACGATCATGCCCTGGATGGTGCCGTCGAACAGCAGCCGCCAGCTCACCACTTCGCGCAGGCTCAGGGTCTTGAAGCCGTCGCCGGACAGCACCGCATGGGTGCCGATGGTGTCGGGAATTTCCTGGACTGGCTCGGTGGCGTCGTCGCACTCGTAATCGTAGTACTCGGCGGCGGCTTCCAGTTCCATCACCTTGTGCAGCGGGGGGGTATCGAAGATCTCGTCGATGCCGGGATCGAAATAGCCCTCCCAGCGGCCGTTGCGCGGATCGCAGATCTCCGGGCAGGGCGTCAGGCTGTCGAGCCAGGGCACCAGGCCGACGATCTCGCCGTCGGCACGCAATCCCCAGCCGAGGATCTTGATGCTGAACAGGCGCTCGGGATGGCTCTCGTTGGAGTACAGCATCTCCAGGCCGTCGAGTTCGGGGGAGAGGCGGATGAAGCGGTGGTGAAAGGGATCCTGGTAAAGCTGGCGGGTGAAGAGGTCGATGACGTTGGCGGAGCTGGGTGCAGAGTGCTCGGGAACGCGCATGATTCACTCCTTCGATGGTTCGCGGCAAAGCCGTCGGCAGGACCGCTCGGCTCGACTAGCTGTGAAGGACAGGATCACAACCATCGCAGGCTAAAGTAACCGCGAATCCGGGGGACCACAATAGTGACTGGGGCGCATGTGGCTGAGGTGGATCTGACTGGAGCGAATGTAACTGGGGTGGATGTGACCGGGACGAATGTGGCCGGGGTGAAATGAGCCGAGGTGAAATGAGCCGGGGTGAAATGAGCCGGGGTGAAATGAACAGCATTCAAGCCAATGCCGACCGGCCCGTCAGCGGGCATCGCAGTGCCGATGTGGAGGCTCTGTTCGCTGCCTGTTTCTGGCGGGACTGGCATACCCGTCTCGAAGGTGGTGCCGGCGAACCCCTGTACATGCCGGGTGGTGCCGGTGAGCCGCACCGGCTTTGCTACCGTGCGGATTATTTTGCCAGCGCGCTGCACGAGACCGCGCACTGGTGCATCGCCGGGCCGGCGCGGCGGCAATGCATCGATTTCGGCTACTGGTATGAGCCCGATGGCCGCACTGCTGCGGCGCAGCGAGCCTTCGAAGCGGTCGAGGCCAGGCCGCAGGCACTGGAATGGATTTTTTCCGTGGCAGCGGGCTATCCATTTCGGCCCAGCGCCGACAACCTGGGAGGCGGACAGTGCGGCACGGTGCGTTTAGCGCAGGGCATTCGCGCGGCGCTGGCGCGGTATCTCGCTGTCGGGGTGCCGTCCCGCGCCGCGCGGTTTGCGGATGCTCTCGCGCACACCTACGGCACTGGCGACTGGCGTGACCCAGGGCGCTATGGACTGGAGTCGACGCGATGAAGATCGTCGCCGATGCCAACATGCCGCTGCTCGCCGAGTTGTTCGGGCCGCATGGGGAAGTGGTGGCACTGCCGGGGCGCGCCATCGACGCCGCCGCGGTGCGGGATGCAGCGGTGTTGCTGGTGCGCTCGGTGACCCGGGTGGATGCCACCCTGCTCGCCGGCAGCGCGGTGCGCTTCGTGGGTTCCGCCACCAGCGGCTGTGACCACGTCGATCAGCGGTGGCTGGCGGGTGCCGGTATCCATTTCGCCCATGCGCCCGGCTGCAATGCCGACGCGGTGGTGCAATACGTGCTGTCGGCCTGCTGCGCGCTGCGCCCGCGGTGGCGGGAGCTGGTGATCGGCATCGTCGGCGCTGGCGCGGTCGGCGGTCGGCTGTATCGGCTGCTGCGGGCGCTGGGCGTGCGCTGCCTGGTCCACGACCCGCTGCTGCCGGACGAGGCAATTCCCGAGCGGGTTCCACTCCATGCCGTGCTCGCTGGCGCCGACATCCTGACCTTGCATGTGCCGTTGACGCAGGGCGGCGCCCATCCCACCTTGCATCTCCTCGATGGCGCGCGGCTCGATCTGCTCAAACCCGGCTGTCTGCTGATCAATGCGGCGCGCGGTGCGGTGGTCGACAACCGGGCGCTGCGCGCGCGGCTCGAAGCGGGCGCAGCGCTGACCGCGGTGCTCGATGTCTGGGAGGGGGAACCGCGCTTCGATCCCCACTTGCGGCGCCGGGTCACGGTCGGCACGCCCCATATCGCGGGCTACAGCCGCGAGGGCCGTGACAATGGCACCCGTGCGGTGCATGCGGCGTTCTGCGCCTGGTCGGGAACAGCGCCGCCGGCCGTGCCGGATGCGGCGATGCAGCCGCTGGTGGTCCCACCGGGCGCGGATCGGCTGACGCAGACCATCTTGGCCACTTTCGATGTGCGCGAGGAGGATCGCCGCATGGTGGCGGCATTGGCGACGGTATCGCCGGCTGGAGATGATCTGGCTCGAGCCTTTGATGCGTTGCGCCGCAGCTGTCCGGAACGGCGCGAATTCAGCCACTTTCGCGTGGCCGGAGCCGATCCGGCGCTGGCCGCCGAACTCCGGTTGCTCGGCTTTGCGGTGATGGGTTGAGCGGTGATGGGTCGGGCGGTGATGGGTTGGGCTGTGATGGGTTGAGCGGTGGTGAGCCGCGAGCGTACCTCAGCCTGCGCGCAGCCGCTCCAGGAAGCTCTCCAGCCGATCCATGGCCGCGTTCAGCTCGTCCGTCTTGGGCAGGAAGACGACGCGGAAATGCTGCTTGTCGAACCAGTTGAAGGCGGTGCCCTGGACCAGCAGCAGCTTCTGCTGCAACAGCAGGTCGAGCACGAACTGTTCATCGTCCGCGATTGGGTAGATCCCGGGATCGAGGCGCGGGAACAGATACAGGGCACCCATGGGCTTGACGCAGCTCACGCCGGGCATGGCATTGAGCCGCTGCCAGGCCAGGGTGCGCTGCTCGTAGAACTGGCCGCCCGGCGCGACCAGATCCTCTATGGTCTGGCGGCCGCCGAGCGCGGTCTGGATCGCATACATCGCCGGCACGTTGGCGCACAGACGCATCGAGGCGAGCATCTCGATGCCCTGCAGATAGCCGCGCGCACGGTGCTTGGCGCCGCTGGCGATCAGCCACCCGGAGCGGAACCCGGCCAGCCGGTAGTTCTTCGACAGCCCGTTGAAGGTGATGCAGAGCACGTCCTGATTGAGCGATGCCAGGGGCACGTGGACGGCGCCATCGTAGGTGATGCGGTCGTAGATTTCGTCGGCGAAGAGCACCAGGCGGTGGCGATGGGCGTGCTCGGCGAGCGCGCGCAGCAGCGCCTCGCCGTAGACCGCGCCGGTGGGGTTGTTCGGGTTGATGACGACGATGCCGCGGGTATTGGGGTTGGTCTTGGCTTCGATGTCGGCCAGATCCGGCTGCCAGCCGTTGGCTTCGTCGCAACGGTAGTGCACCGGGGTGCCGCCGGCGAGGGTCACCGCCGCGGTCCACAGCGGGTAGTCGGGTGCCGGCACCAGGATCTCGTCGCCGGGATTGAGCAGCGCCTGCATCGCCATCACGATCAGTTCGCTGACGCCGTTGCCGAGGATGATGTCGTTGACATCCACGTCGGGGATGCCCTGCAACTGGCAACGCTGCATGATCGCCTTGCGCGCGGCGAAGATCCCCTTCGAGGGGCTGTAGCCCTGGGCCGCGCCCAGGTTGCGGATCACGTCCTGAATGATCTCGTCGGGCGCCTCGAAACCGAACGCCGCCGGGTTGCCGATGTTGAGCTTGAGGATGCGGTGGCCTTCGTCCTCGAGGCGGGTGGCGTGATCGAGCACCGGCCCACGGATGTCGTAGCACACATGCTCGAGTTTGGCGGACTTCTGATAGTGCTCCATTGATCGACAGCGCCCCATGGCGGATTCGGAAAATGCTTAAAAAGCGCCGCATTGTAGCGTAGATTAGGCGCCATCCTGCTGATTGCATGGGGTGTTTCATGAGTGAATGGAAAACCAAGGATGACGCCTACTGGCGTGCCCGGCTGACCCCGGAACAGTTCGAGGTCTGCCGCGGCAAGGGCACCGAGCGGCCCTTCACCGGGGAGTACTACGCCGAAAAGAAGCCCGGCACCTATGTCTGTGCCTGTTGCGGCACCGAGTTGTTCAGTTCCGCTGCCAAATACGATTCCGGCAGTGGCTGGCCCAGCTTCTACCGCGCACTCGACGACGACCGCATCGCCGAGGAGGCCGACCTAACCCGGGGCATGGTGCGCACCGAGATCCTCTGCGCCGAGTGCGGCAGCCATCTCGGTCACGTGTTTCCGGATGGTCCCGCGCCGACCGGGCTGCGCTATTGCGTGAACTCGCTGTCGCTCAAGCTCGAAGCGAAGAAAGACGCCTGAATGAGGCCCGCCCGTGCTTGACACTCCCGCGGGCCGATCCATAGAATGCGCGACTCTCGCGAGCCCAGAGTCCCGTTCGTCTAGAGGCCTAGGACACCGCCCTTTCACGGCGGTAACAGGGGTTCGACTCCCCTACGGGACGCCACCAACGCCTTGGCAAGCAGCGGTGCGCAGCGCGAGAGTTGATCGAAAGTCGATCGAAAGTCGTCGCGACAGACGGTCACGACCGGCCGTAACGACAGAGAATGAAGCAGGCGGGAATAGCTCAGTTGGTAGAGCGCAACCTTGCCAAGGTTGAGGTCGCCGGTTCGAGCCCGGTTTCCCGCTCCAAATTGCGAAGGCCCAAGATCCTCCGGATGTTGGGCCTTTTTTGCATCCGGTCTTGTATCTCGCCGTTTCGGCCTATGGCTTCCAGCGCGCTTGCTCATTACTGTTGCCATGATCGCTACTGTTGCCACGATCGTTGCCCATGACCGCTGCTGCCAGCCAGGCGCCCTGATCCTGTGAATACCATGCCCAGCACCCCGACCAGCGCACTTGCCATCCATGGCCTGACCAAGGTCTACGACAACGGGCTGGAGGCGCTCAAGGGCATCGATCTCGATGTCGCCGAAGGCGATTTCTTCGCCCTGCTGGGCCCCAATGGCGCCGGCAAGTCCACCACCATCGGCATCCTCTGCTCGCTGGTGCGCAAGAGCGGTGGCACGGTGCGGGTATTCGGCACGGATATCGATCGCGATTTTCCGCGCGCGCGCCAGGACATTGGTCTGGTGCCCCAGGAGTTCAATTTTCAGCAGTTCGAAAAGGTGCTGGATATCCTGGTGACCCAGGCGGGCTACTACGGATTGCCGCGCCGGCTCGCGCTGGAGCGGAGCGAGAAATACCTGCGCCTGCTGGGTCTGTGGGACAAGCGCGAGGCGCGCGCGCGGACGCTCTCCGGGGGCATGAAGCGGCGGCTGATGATCGCCCGAGCGCTGGTCCACGAGCCGCGGCTGCTGATCCTCGACGAACCTACGGCGGGCGTCGATATCGAGCTGCGTCGCTCCACCTGGCAATTCCTGCGCGAACTCAATGCGCGCGGCACCACCATCATCCTCACCACGCACTATCTGGAGGAGGCGGAAAGCCTCTGCAACCGCATCGCCATCATTGATCAGGGCCGGATCGTCGAGAACACCAGCATGCGCGCGCTGCTCGCCAAGCTGAATACCGAGGTGTTCGTGCTCGACGTCCGCGAGCAGCTGGAGCGCTTCCCCGACCTGCCCGGTTATTCCGGCCAGTTGATCGACAGCCATTCGCTGGAAATCGAGGTGGAGAAGAGCCGGTCCCTGAACGAGCTGTTCGCAAGTCTCGCGGCCCAGCAGATTCACGTGGTCAGCATGCGCAACAAGGCCAATCGCCTGGAGGAGCTGTTCGTGGCACTGGTGGGTTCTGGCGCAGCGGCGGGAGCCCAGCCATGAAGGCGCGCCAGCAATGGGTGGCGTTCGTCACCATTCTCGCCCGCGAAGTGCGCCGCTTCATGCGCATCTGGGTGCAGACCCTGTTGCCGCCGGCGATCACCATCGTGCTGTACTTCGTGATTTTCGGAACCCTGATCGGCCCACGCATCGGTGTCATGCAAGGCCATTCCTACATCGATTTCGTGGTGCCCGGCCTGATCATGATGGCGGTGATCACCAACTCCTACAGCAACGTGGTGTCCTCCTTCTACGGTAACAAATTCCAGGGCAGCATCGAGGAAATTCTGGTCTCCCCGGTGCCCAACTACATCATCCTGCTGGGCTTCGTGTTCGGTGGTGTGGCACGCGGATTGGCTGTGGGGCTGATCGTCACGCTGCTGTCGCTGTTCTTTACGGAGCTGCGCTTGCATCACCTTGCCGTGCTCGCGGGCATGGTGCTGATGACGGCGATCCTGTTTTCCATAGCCGGGCTGATCAACGCCATCTTTGCCGAATCCTTCGACGACATTTCCATCGTGCCCACTTTCGTGTTGACGCCGCTGACCTATCTGGGCGGAATCTTCTATTCGGTCGATCTGTTGCCCGCCTTCTGGCAGCAGGTGTCCCTGGCCAATCCGATCCTGTACATGGTCAACGCGTTCCGCTACGGCTTTCTCGGCGTTTCCGACATCGATGTCGCGTGGGCGTTCGCGATGGTGGGCGCGTTCGTCGTTGCCGGTTACTTCTATGCCCTGTATCTGCTCGCCCACGGCAAGCGCCTGCGCCGCTGAATCATGGCCGACATTCCCGATCTGTCCGGCACGCCGCTGGGACGCATCACCGCCTATCCCGAGCGCTACGATCCGGGGTTGCTCCACCCCATCGCGCGCGCCCTGGGGCGCAGTGCGCTCGATTGGCGCGGTGTGCCGGCGATGCGCGGCGTGGATCTCTGGGTGGCCTACGAGCTGTCCTGGTTGTCGGAAAGTGGCGTGCCGCGGGTCGCGATTGCGGAAATCGCGGTGCCCTGCAGCTCTCCGTGTCTGATCGAATCCAAGTCTCTCAAGCTCTATTTGAACTCGCTCAACCAGACGGTGTTTGCCTCTGCCGAGGCGTTGCGCGTCTGTCTGGAGCAGGATCTGTCGGCGTGCTGCGGCAGCGCGGTCGCGGTGCGTCTCCACGGGTTGCGCGACTATGTGGCACAGCCGCCGGTACTGCCGCCCGGCATCTGCCTGGACGATCTCGATCTGGACGATCTTCCGCGCGAGCCGAGCCCCGCGCTGCTGCGTGCGCTGCCGGGTGCCGCGGTGGCGGAAGTGCTCTACAGCGATCTGCTCAAGACCAACTGCCCGGTCACCGGCCAGCCGGACTGGGCGACGCTGATCGTCGATTATCGCGGCCCGCCCATCGACCGCGCCGGCCTGCTCGGCTACATCGTCTCCCTGCGTCATCATCAGGATTTTCACGAACACTGCGTGGAGCAGGTCTTCTGTGCGTTGTGGCAGCGGCTGCGGCCCGAGCGGCTCGGCGTCGCGGCGCGCTACACCCGGCGCGGCGGCATCGAAATCAATCCCTGGCGCAGTTCCGAGGTGGACGCGGCCATGCCTTGCGGGCGCCTGGCGCGCCAGTAGTCCGGGGCGGTAGCTCGGGAGGGCGGGGGTTCAGGAAGACGGGCGTTCAGGAAGACGGCGGTGGCTGGCGCAGTCGCCGCTGGATTTCGCGGAAGGCGGTCTGCAGCGCGATGACTACCCGGTTGTGGTCGTAGTTGGGAATCTTGTCGAGATCCATGAACAGCGAAAAACCGTCGGTGCGATAGTCCATGCACGGATGGTCGCTGCCCAGATTCTTGCGGTAATCCACCACCGAATACACCTGGATGGGATGTTTGAATCCCTTGACCTCGATTTCGCCCTGATTGCGGCACAGGATCTGTTCCTGGATGAACAGCCAGGTTGCGTGGGAGATCAGGATTTCCCCGGCCCTGGCCGAGGTTTCCAGGCGGCTGGCGAGGTTCACCTCGGAGCCCAGCAGGGTGTAGTGCAGGCGGTTTTCGGTGCCGAAGTTGCCCACCGTGCAAAAGCCGGTGCTGATCCCCATGCGGATTTCGAGTGGCCGGGTCAGCCCCAGATTGCGCCATTCGCTTTGCAGCTCGATCACCCGCTGGCGCATCGCGAGGGCCATGGCGACGCAGGCGAGACAGTCGTCCTTGGGTCCATTGGTGCGCGGATCGCCGAAGAACACCATCATCGCATCGCCGATGAACTTGTCGATGGTGCCGCCGTGGTCGAGGGCGATCTTCGACATCTCGGTGAGATAGTGGTTGATGATCTGGGTCAGCGAGGATTCGTCCATTTCATCGGCGATGGCGCTGAAGCCGACGATGTCGGAAAAAAACACCACCAGCCGCTTGCGCTGCGATGACAGCTTGGCGCCGCGGCCGGATTCGATGGCCTCGCGCAGGTTGGGCGATACATATTTGGCGAGCTGGTAATTGCGCAGCTTCAGGTCGATCTGCGCCTGTTGAAGTTTCTCCATGCGCGCGTGCAGAACCTTGCCTTCTCGGTGCAGCTGTTGGCCGTAGAGCACGAAGGTGAGACCGAAGATAGCTGCGGGAACCAGGTGCAGGGGCGCGTTCAGTTGCAGTTGCCATTGCGGATCGAGCAGGGCGGGCACTGCGGCTCCCGCGGCGAACGCCAGGTTGTCGTACAGCCAGCGCTGGCTCCCGTCGCGCATCAGCAGATGGCACTGGATCAGCGCGAACAGGGGCAGCAGCAGGAGTGCAGGGAAGCCGAGTGCGCCAACCAGCAAACCCATCAGCAGGGCATCCAGGGTTGCCGCCCGATCGAAGCGACTCTCGGTGTTGCTGTGGCGCAACCACCATTCGCTGCCGATGATGTAACCCAGAGTTACGACGGCGGCGCCGAGCAGGGTGAGCTGCGGGTGTAGCCAATCGGCGACCCGGGATATCAGCGCGGCGGCGAGACCGAGTCCGACTCCGGGCCGGAACCAGATACCGCGCGGCTGCGCGGGGAAGGGCGCTTCCACTGTGGTGAGCTGCCTGACCAATTGCGTGGCGGGATTGTATCCCAGCGCCCGGGGGTGAGCGGGAACGGCTGGCGTCGCTGTTAACGCCTGCGGGGCTCGGTTACAATGCGCGCCCCATCCGGGCTGGATGGCAGAGTGGTCATGCAGCGGACTGCAACTCCGCGTACGCCGGTTCGATTCCGACTCCAGCCTCCATATCCATGCATCCGCCACCCCTATGCCGCGCGCCGCCCGTGCAAATGGCGCCTCGACCAGGTTTGGCTTAAGGTGTTCAGGTCATCGGCGGCATGCGGTGACGCCACGCCCGAGTGGTGGAACAGGTAGACACAAGGGACTTGAAGCAATTTGAGCCCCGCCGGGGAAACCCGCCGGGTGAAGCCCGTCAAAGTCGGTGAACGCCCTGGGTTTCGCGCCCGAGCCAACGCCGAGCCAAGCCCGCCTCCCGGCGGGAAGGTGTAGAGAGCAGACGGTGGGCACCTACCGTTCGCGAGCAGGGCGTTGCTGTTCGCGAGCCAGGGTGAAGGCGTGCTCCAGACCACGAACGCCAGGCGCGGCGGCGAAAGCCGAAGTGGTACGAAAATCCCTCGACCGCAAGGTCGTGCCGGTTCGATCCCGGCCTCGGGCACCAATCTTCCAGGCTTGTCGCTCCTTCCAGGCTTGTCGCTCCTTACTGGCTTGTCGCTACTTCCAGGCTTGTCGCGACCTCCAGGCTTGTCGCTCGCGCCTCAACGCCCGGCGCTGGTGGCGGCGAAAATTGCCGCGATGGCAGCGTCGTTCAAGATCCGGTAACGCCCCGCTGCGATATCGCCGAGCGCCAACCCGCCAGTCTGGAAGCGGTGCAGGGCGACGACCTCGTTGCCGAGCGCAGCAAACATCCGCCGGATCTGGTGGTAGCGACCCTCGGTGAGGATCATCACCCCGTTGTGCGCCGTCTCCGCTTGCCACAGTGCCGGCCGCAACGGCTTGGGATCGCCGTCGAGCAGAAAACCGCCGCTGCGAAACAGTGCCTCCTCGTCACCGCGCAATGGATCGCGGACGCTCACCCGGTAGTGCTTGGGCGCGTGGGTGCGGGGCTGGATGATGCGGTGCAGCAGGGCGCCATCGTCGGTGAGCAGCAACTGGCCGGAGCTGGCCTTGTCGAGGCGACCGACGGACGACAGTTTGGGCTTGCGGCGCCGCCAGCGTGCTGGCAGGAGGTCGTAGATCAGCGGGCCGGCCTCGTCGTGCGAGCAGGTATAGCCCAGCGGCTTGTGCAGCATCAGGGTGAGCGGGGCGGGCGGGTCCACCACCTCGTGATCAAGGCGCAGTGCGCCGGCGCGCACTTCGGCAACGGCGATCCGTTGCGTGCAGTCCGACACTGCGATGCCGTGCAGTGTCACCCGGCCGGCGCGGCAGGCTGCGGCCGCCTCGCTGCGCGAGCAGTAGCCGAGATTCGACAGCAGCCGGTCGAGACGGGATGTTTCTTCGCTGGGCATCGGGATCGCGGGAGCCGCCGGTCAGCGGTGCAGCCAGCGCGCCACGTACCAGCAGCTCGCCCGAGTATCCAGCCCCTCGGATCGGGCCCAGGCCAGCCCGGCGTGCACGAGCGCCTCGGCAATGCCACGGCCGCGCAGCGCTTCCGGCACATAGGTGTGGCAGAAATCCACCTGTCCGGCGCCTGCCTGGCGGTAGTCCAACACCGCCTCCTGCCCGTCTACCAGACACAGGAAGCGGTGGCGTCCGGGTTGATGGACGACGGATGCTGCGGAGCTGGGGGGTGATCGGTTGGTCATGGCCATTCCGGGTTGGGTCTGGGCATCGTTCCGGGAAATTGATCCTGGATACTCGTTCTGGACGTCCGTCGCGCGCGGCAACCGCACAGAGCCTCGTTGCTCATCCGGGAATCGGAGCAAGTTTACCTGCTATGCCTCCGGTGCCGAGGAATCTGCCGGCTTTTCCTTGCTGGCGTGCGCCTGCATGGCCAGATGGGATGGCGCATTGGTGGTGGCGAGGGGGTTGGCTTCCAGGAAATCGCGGAAGGCATCGCTGTAGGAGTCTCGCTGCGGCGTCCACCAGGCACGTACGCCCGGCAGTACAAAGGTGGCCCGCATCCGGTAGGCCCAGCCCTCCCAGACGTGATCGTCGATGGCGCCCTGGGCGTGCTGATAAAAGATGTTTTCGTAATTCCTGAACAGGGCGACGTGCAGCAGCGCAAACTGCAAGCGCTGGACCGGGTCCAGTTGCTCGAAGTTCGCCGAGCCGCGCACCATGAGGTTGGCGATGTCGTTGTTCAGGGCCACTTCGCGGGACCAGTCGGAGATCGCCTGGACGATGGACTGGTGGCGCGCCGTCTGGGTGGACAGGGTGTTCTGGCGAATCTGGATGCCGACGAACAGCAGCGAGACGATCAGCGCCAGCGCCGACACGATCTGACTGACGAAATAGATATCTTCAAGACTCATGGCAAACCCTCGCGCAGGTAGGCCGGATACAGACCATCGGAATGGTGTCCGGGTTGGGTCCAGAGACCGCGACGGGCGCTTGGCCGCGCAGCTGGAATTCGCTGCGACGCGTCGAGACAGGAGGCCGCCACGGGCTATTTCTCCGTCATCAGGATGATTCCGGCATCGGCAGGGATCAGCCCCGGATCCTGCCGATAGCGTTGGCAACGGGCGTGATAGAAGGCGGCGGGGCCATCGGTGGGATGGGTTTCCAGCAGGGTGGCGAACAGCAGCTCGGCGCCGGCCCAGTCGGCGTCCATGAAGCGGGCGAGGGCGGCGGCAAACTGCTCGCAGCGCTGCACTTCATAGACCGTTGCCTGTGCCTTGATCGCGAGGATTTCCACCACGCCGACGGATTCGGTCTTGCCTAGCAACTGGAAGCGGCCGAGCGGGCGCAGCAGGATGTCGTCGAGGCCCTCGACGGTTTCTGCCGACGCAAGCACCTGAGAGCCCAGGTGCTTGTTCAGGTTTTCGAGACGGGAGGCGGTGTTGGCGCTGTCGCCGACGATGCTGTAGACGAAATGTCCGCCGCCGCCCGCGTGTCCGACGTATACCCACCCGGATTCCAGTCCGATGCGCAGGCGGGAACTGATCAGCGGGTTGCGCTCCTTGAATTCGGTGATGGCTGCCGCCGCGCCCAGCGCCGCGAGCACTGCGCGCCGGCGCACGTCCAGGCGCGGTGCCGAAGAGGTCCAGGCACACATGATGGCGTCGGCGCGGAATTCGGTGACGTCGACCTTGTACTGGCGCAATGGCCGCGAAAGTCCTTCGAAATAGTCGTTGAGGAAAGCCGCCAGCTCCCCTGGCGGGAGTTGTTCGGCAATGGACGAAAAGCCGGCCATGTCCGTAGCCAGACAGGTGCCGAACACCACCTTGTTGGCGGAACCGGGATCGAACGTGTTGTTGGCCAGCTCCCGGGCGATATTCTCGGGAACGTAGTTGCTGATCGCCGCGGACACCCGGTTGCTCCGCCGACGTTCGATGAAGTACTGGGCGAACAAGCCGAGAAAGATCGCCGCCGGCAGCTGGGCAAGCAGGGGTGTGGCAACTGGCAGCCAGAGCTGGCTCGTGTTGAATCCGTATTGCGCCACCAATCCGTAGGCTGCCGCCAGCGCCAGCGCGATGGACACGCCCCAGAACGCAGGCAGCAGGAATACCACCATGCCGGCAAGCAGTCCGAACAGCCCGACCAGACCCAGCTCGGCAGGGCGAGATAGTTCGTTCAGGGAACTGTCCGTGAGCAGATTCGCAAAGGACGTTGCCGCGATCTCGACCCCGGCCAGGTCCACCCCGTCCTCGCCCGTGAATACGGTATAGAAGCGATCCGGCTGCCCGGCATCTTGAGGATCGGAATAGCCGACAAAGACGACCTTGCCGCGGAGGTCCGGCAGTTCCTCATGGTGGGACCGATCACGCCCGGCGCGCACGATCGCCTGATAGGGAATCGTGGTGATGGTTCCCGGGGGGCCATACAGGTTCAGGTAGCGGACCCCCGGTTTCTCGTACAGCGCGACCAGCGCGCGCAGCAGCGCGTTACCCGGGGTTGCGGTGCCGGCATGAGCCGTCGCCAGCGCTGCACCCGATCGGGATTCCCGCGCCGGAGCTAACGCAGCAGCGCGCAGTTGCTGCATTTGATAGCGCAGCGCTTCGGCACCATTTTCGGATTCTTCGCCATTTTCTTGCGCATCGGGATCGATGATTCCGGCTTCGGCGAGGCTGTCCCGCCAGTCTGGATGCTTGCCTTCGACATAGCGATGCAGCGCTACTGCAGGCAAGGTCGGCGTCTCGCCGGTGCTGGACTTGAACGCCCAGAATTCATGGACCGAGGCGCCCAGCTTGGGCAGTGGAAACGGCCCCAGCCCGATGCTGGCGGCGGAAAGTACTGCCAGCGGTGGCCCCACGCTTTCCATCCAGACAGAACCCCGTGGGTTGCCCTGTGCGTCGCGCAGAGGCTGATTTCTGGCGATCAGTTTTTCGAGCAGTACCACGCTGCCGGCGTTCTGGATGGCCTTGGCAAACTGCCGATCGTCCGCCGGGTTCTTGGCCTCCGCAAAGTGAATATCGAAGGCGATCAGACTCACCTTGCGGCGCATCAGTTCTTCGATCAGCTCGCCGTGAACCAAGCGCGGCCATTGCACCGGCACACTCGGCAGGCCCAGCTCGTTGCCGGTGGTGCCGTTGATTCCGATCACGGCGACGTCGGGTGGTGGCTCGGTGGGACCACGGATTTTAAACAGCGACGCCAGTCCGACACTGCGTTCGAACAGTTCGCCCAGTGGCGAGGCAATGACAAGAACACCGAAGAGCCCGGCAAGAGCTCCCATCGCCACACCGCTCAACCAATAGCGCATCGCAAGAAATCCGCAGCCCCATCCGCCGTGTCCATGCGGTCGGCCGCAGTATCTACGCTTGACCGCCGCGATGCCACAGCCTGCACATCAAACATCCCGGTAGATGAAACACTCTGTACATGAAGAGGATGGCAATATTAACGATGGCCAGATTGAGGATGCCAATATTGAGGATGGCAGTGGTGTGAATGATGCAGGTTTGAATGGCGCAGTTGTGAATGGCGCAGTTGTGAATGGCGCAGTTGTGAATGGCAATATTGCCGGTGAGGCATCCCGAGTTCTATCAGAATGCAGCCAGCGGGCGGGCGCCCTTTCCTGGGGCGGGCGCCCCACAACGGAGCATTATTCTTGCGGGGCTTGGCGGGCTCATTTTCAACAAGAGTCTTGCATACAACAACTTATGCGACATGGCAGTATTGGCGCATTGCTTGCAGCTGGAAAGTTACTGGGTGCTGCCCCGGCGATGCGGATGAGGGATGATGGACCAATGAAGAGCAAGAATCGGGTAAAGACGAACGGGTACTGGGCGAGGATGCTCTCGGCAATCCTCATGGCCGTAGCGGTTCCGGTCGCGGCGGAGTGCGTCCACGTCGGGCAGGTGGTCTCGGCGCAGGGGACCGTGGAAATCCAGCATCTTGCCACCGCGCAGTGGCTGACCGCAGAACTGGGCGACGAGCTCTGCGAGGGCGATACCATCCGTGCCGGAAAATTCAGCCGTGCGGAAGTCGCGCTGATCAACGAGTCGGTGCTCCGCCTGGATCAGAACACCACGATGCGGCTGGTCGATATCGCCGAAAAAACGGAAGAAAAATCCCTGCTGGCCCTGGCGCGCGGGGCATTTTCCTCGCTGAGCCGCAAGCCGCGGCGCATCACCGTCAGCACGCCCTATGTGAACGGCACCATCGAAGGCACGGAATTCCTCATGAGCCTGGCGGGCGACCAGGCCGAGATCAAGGTTCTCGAAGGCACGGTGGTTGCGCAAAACGACCTGGGAACCGAGCGACTGGGCCCCGGCGAGGGCGCCGTCACCAGTGCCGGTGGCGCTCCCAGCCGCTATCTGCTGGTGCGGCCGCGCGATGCGGTGCATTGGGCGCTGCACTATCCGCCGGTGGTCTACCTGAGCCCCGAGGGTTGGGCGGCCTCCGGGCCGGAAGCGCCGGTGCGCGCCTCGGTGACCGCCTATCTCAAAGGCGATCTGGCCGGGGCCTTTGCTGCCCTCGCGCAGGTGCCGCAAGCGACCGGTGATCTCCGGCTGCTGGCCTATCGCGCTTCGCTGCTGCTCGCGGTGGGACGGATCGACGAGGCGCGCGCCGACATCGACAGGATGTTGCAGATCGAGCCCGGCGACGGCAATGCCAACGCCCTGGCGGCTATCGTGGCGGTGGCCCAGGGTGACAATGAACGGGCCTTGGCCGCGGCGGAACTGGCCGCCCAGCAGGCGCCGGGAACAGCCGCGCCCTGGATCGCGCGCTCCTACGCCAAGCAGGCCACCTTCGACCTCGATGGCGCCCTGGCCAGCGCGGAGCAGGCCGTGGAGGTCGATGCCGGGAACGCCCTGGCCTGGGCGCGCCTGGCCGAGTTGCAACTGGCGTTTGGCCGACTTGAGCTTGCCATGGCAGCGGCGGAAAAGGCCGCAAACCTGGCGCCGGATCTGTCGCGGACCCAGACCGTGGTGGGCTTCGCGCACCTGACGCGCGGCGAGACGGCGGCGGCGAATGCGGCCTTTACGGCCGCGATCGGCATGGATCAGGCCGATCCCCTGCCCCGCCTCGGGCTGGGGTTGGCGATCATCCGCGATGGCGATCTCGCCAAGGGCCGCCGGGAGCTGGAGGTGGCGGCGAGCCTCGACCCGAACAACGCATTGGTGCGCAGTTACCTGGGCAAGGCCTATTTCGAGGAAAAGCGCCACGAACTGGTCGAGCGCGAGTACACCACCGCGATGGAGCTGGATCCGAAAGATCCAACGCCGCTGTTCTATCGGGCGATCCACCGACAGACCAGCAATCGCCCGGCGGAAGCATTGGCAGACATGCAGCAGGCCATCGCGCTGAACGACAACCGCGCGGTATATCGCTCGCGCCTGCTTCTCGATTCGGATCAGGCAGCGCGCAGTGCCAGCCAGGCGCGGATCTATGCGGATCTGGGCTTCGAGCAGCTGGCTCTGGTGGAGGGCTGGAAATCGGTCAACACCGACCCGGCGAACCATTCCGCCCACCGTCTGCTGGCCGACTCCTACGCCGGCCAGCCGCGCCACGAAATCGCGCGGGTGAGCGAGCTGCTGCAATCGCAGCTGCTGCAACCGCTGAGCATGACGCCCCTGGCGCCCCAGTTGGCGGAGAGCAACCTGTTCCTGATCGGCGCCGGCGGACCCTCGGCGATGGGCCTCAATGAATTCAATCAGGTCTTCAACAGTGACGGACTCAGTCTGCAAACCAGCGCCTTGATTGGTGAGCACGATACCCACGGCGCGGATGCCGTGGTGTCGGGCATCGAGGGGAATGTTTCGTTCAGCCTGGGCGGCTTCCATTACCGCACTGATGGTTTTCGCGACAACGCCGACCAGAGCGACGACATCGCCAATGCCTTCGTACAGGCACAGCTCTCGGCAACCACGAGCGCGCAGATCGAGTATCGCTATCGGGACAACGAGCGTGGCGACTTGCAACAAAGGTTCTTCACGGAAGATGTATTCGACACACTGCGCAGTACGCAGGAGCGCGAGTCGATCCGCTTGGGTTTGCGTCACGATTTTTCGCCGGAATCGACACTGCTGGCATCGTTCATCCATCAGGATGCCAAGTCCGAAGATGTGACGGGGGATTTCCCGGTTCCGGGAGGGTTTTTTGCAGTCAAGACCCCGGAAGATGCGCTGACTTCGGAACTGCAACATCTGTATCGGGGCGAAGGATTCAAGTTGCGGACCGGGGTCGGTCTGGTGGACCTGGATAGCGAGGAAAATCTCAGTATTGCGATTCCGGATTTGCCGCCGGACGTTTTTTCCAGCGAGACCGACATGACTCATGCCAATGGCTATGGCTACGCGGATATCGATTTGCTGGACGATCTGGTCGCCACGCTCGGGCTGAGCTACGACAGCGTCGATAGGGATAATGAAGATGATCGCGACGAGCTGAATCCGAAATTCGGTCTGACCTGGACGCCGATCGAAAATACCACGGTACGGGCCGCGGTGTTCAAGGCGTTGAAGCGGACACTGGTTACCGACCAGACGCTGGAGCCCACTCAGGTTGCCGGATTCAATCAGTTTTACGACGACATCAACCAGACCGAATTCTGGCGTTATGGCGTTGGTCTTGATCAGAAATTTTCCGATGTCCTGTTCGGTGGCATCGAGCTTTCTATGCGCGACATGAAGGTTCCCGGAGTCGCAGTCTCGGATGTTGGAGAATTGCTGACAACGGAGCTGGATTGGCAGGAATATGCCAGCAGAGTCTATCTTTTCTCGGTGTTGAACGACCGGGTTTCGTTGCGGGGGGAATACATTTTCGAGCGTTTCGAGCGCGACGATATCGGCCCGGAGGAGCTGGATACCCATCGTTTTCCGTTAGGCATCCGCTATTTCGATCCATCCGGTCTGGGAGGCTTCGTCACTGCCACCTATTTGAATCAGGATGGCCTGTTTGCGCCGTTCCTGGGCATCGACCCACGGTCCGGAAAGGATCAGTTCTGGCTATTGGATGCAGGTGTTTCCTATCGGCTGCCGAATCGCTATGGATTTGTCTCCGTTGGGGCGACAAATCTGACCGATGAGGATTTTCGGTTCTACGAAGTGGACTTCAACAATGCCACCATTCAGCCGACCAGGAGTTTGATTTTCCGCATAACCCTGGCCTTGCCATGAACTGGCCTAATGGCAGTGGCCAAGGAACAGCAGGTTGATTTCATCCACATATCCATCGACAGGTGTCCAGGAGGTTTTCGTGAATAGATTCATCGTCAAGTTGGCAGTGGGTATGCTGGCGCTGTGCTCCCTGAGCGCCCAGGCGCACTATCTGGTGACCAGTACCGGCAAGCTGTATTACCACAGTCTCGGTTGTGAGACGGTGCTGAAATCGGTGCCCAATCCTGATGCCAAACCCGGCATGGTGGAGTGCGTGGCGAGCACGGCAACGGTTGAGCTGCTATGCCGGAACCCGGCCAACAATAACGTCGCGCCAGGTCAGTCGGCCACCCAGGTGGTGCTGGTCGCAAGCGAGCGTATCGACGAGTCTGACATCACCGACAAGGCGAAGGGCAAGGCCAACGTGACGGTCATCATCGAAGACGACGCATTGCTGAAGCCGGAGTACTGCGTCAACCCCAACTGGATTCCGGAGCAGGTTCTGATAAGAACCCTGTCTGCGCGGGTCAACGCCTATGCCTGTACCGGGGATGGTCTTGATCCCTGTGATGCGCGGGTACTGACCAGCCACCTGGAAAAGACCTGCACCTTGCCGACGGAGTACGATTTCAACAATCCGCCGATATCGGGCGTCACCGAATACCAGTGCACCGAGCCGGTAATAGTCCACGATAGCTGATTGGCAGATTCTGGTACGAAGCCTTCGGCACAAGGACGTGCCGACTGCAAATTTCGCTTCCTTTGCGTCGGAGAGCGCGCTTTTTTCGGTCAATTCCAATTACTCTTGTAACAACGCACCTTGCTTTCCTATCAATCCCAGATAGCGCTCGATATTGATCCGGGCCGCATCCTCGTAGCGCTGGCGAAACGAAGGCGTGGCAAAGATGCTGCTGCGCTCGATGAGGTGGTACAGAAACTTGCGTTTTCCCGGATAAAACTCACTGTCGGGGACGTTGACCTGCTCCTTGCGCAACGCATGGCAGTCCGCCATGAACTCCGGCCACGGCAGGCCGAAACTCGATAAATCGATATCCACCACAAAGCGGGCATTGTTCCTTTCCGGCTGCCGCTGGTGAACCGTGACCAGGATGGCGTCATAGATCTCCTTTGCCAGGGTTGCCGGCAATGCGGTCTGCGCGTAACTCAGAAAGAGCTCCGCGCTACGCAACTCGTTATTCCTGTCGCCAGGCTCATAGATGGCATCGTGAAACCACAGTGCCAACTCGACCATGTCGGGATTGCCGATCTCGTTGCGGGCAGCGTCGAGTTCCGCCAGGCAGTGGGCTATGTGTTTGTGGTCGTGATAATGGCGATGGGGTTGTCGAAACTGCTCCATCAGATAGGCCCAGATCGCTGCCGCCGCCGGGCCTTGCGCGGACGCGCGGTTGCGATCCCACAGCGCGCAGAAGCGGTCGCGGTCGAGGAGCTGCTGTGCGGCGCCCTGAGCCTGGCTCACCGGAGCGCTCGGTTGGCGGACTTCACACGGCTGGAAGCCATGGCGTCGGGGAACCCCGTTCGTGAAGGAGTCCGCAGCGCACCGCGCCCTGGTACCGCGAAGAAGTAAATTGGCTGCAAGCGATGCCCCGTGAGCGTTTCACATTCATTGCGGAAAAATGCAGTAATCCTGCATCAAGTCGACAAATCTCCTCTGCGCCGAGTCTATCAGCGCCCCGGCCGCTTGCGCCAGAGCCATGCGCGCGGGGCCTGTTCACTGTGGCCCTGTTCACTGTGGCCCTGTGCACGTAGGCCCCGTGCACATAGGCATCGCCTTTGCTAGGTAGCGCGGTGATGCGTTTGGCGATCCGAGATTTTCATGAGCGACTTCAAGTTGACTGAATCACCGATACACCGCTACCTCGAAAAACTGCTGGCTGATTTGCGCGGAATATCCGGGGGCGACCTGGCCACCTACATCCCCGAGCTTGCCCGCGCCAACCCCGATTGGCTTGGCATGGCGATCGTCACCGTGGATGGCCACGTGTACCAGGTCGGCCATGCTCGTCAGCCCTTTACCATCCAGTCCATTTCCAAGGCGCTGACCTACGGGCTGGCACTGGAGGATCGCGGCACCGACGCGGTGCTCGCCAAGGTGGGCGTGGAGCCGTCGGGGGAGGCGTTCAATTCGATCAGTCTGGAGTCCAATTCGGGGCGTCCGCTCAATCCGATGATCAATGCTGGTGCAATTGCGGTCACCGGGCTGATCGCCCACAAGGATGGGCATTCACCCATGGAGCGCATCCTGGCGACATTTTCCCGCTATACCGGCCGCCAGGTGGATATCGACGAAGCGGTCTATCTGTCGGAAAGCACAACGGGGCATCGCAATCGCGCCATTTCCCATCTGCTCTACGGCCACGGCATTCTCGACCGGGAGCCGGAGGAAGTGCTCGATCTCTATTTTCGACAATGTTCGATTCTGGTGACCGCCCGCGATCTCGCCCTGATCGGTGCCGCGCTAGCCAACAATGGCGTCAATCCGGTCACCGGAGTGGTCACCCTCAAAGAGCAGCATGTAGAGAAAGTGTTGAGCGTGATGAGTACCTGCGGAATGTACGATTATTCCGGCCAGTGGGTGTTCGACGTGGGCATGCCGGCCAAGAGCGGCGTCGCCGGGGGCATCATGGCGGTATTGCCGGGACAGCTGGGGCTGGGGGTCTTTTCCCCGCTGCTGGACGCCAAGGGCAACAGTCTTCGCGGTGTGGAAGCCTGTCGCCGGGTGTCGCACGATTTTCGCCTGCATCTTTTCAATGTGGCGCGGTCCATCTCGGCGACGGTAATACGTGCGTCCTACGATTGCGCGCGCTATCGGTCACGGCGCCAGCGCCCCCCCGCCGAAGTCGATTTTCTGCACTGCCACGGACAGCGAATCCGGGTATTCGAACTGCGCGGCGAGCTGATGTTCGGTGCGACCGAATCCATTACCCAGCAGATCATTCAACAGATCGACGAGATGGATGCCCTGGTCATCGATCTGCGGCGAGTGTTCGAGATCGATGCTGCCGCAACCACCATTCTCGCAGCGCTGGCAGTCGCTCTGCATGATCGTGGCGTCACGCTGCTGTTCACCGGGGCCAAGGAGCACTATCGGTTTGTGCGTCAACTGCGCGCCGCGGAGCCGGAAGGCGACTCACGCCTGTTCCGCTTCGAGGAACTCGACCGGGCGCTGGAATGGTGCGAGGAACAGTTGCTGGGGCGTGCGGGGCAATCCTCGAGTCCGGAGGTATCCTCTGCGGCAGCGTTGGGCGCGCAATACCTCTGCACCGGCTTCACCGCTGCCGAGTTGGCGGAACTCGAAGCGCTGGGCAAACCGGTGCAGTTTGCTGCCGGCAGGAAAATCTGTGCCCAGGGCGACCCGGCGGCTTCGTTCTTCTTGGTGCTGGAGGGGGAGGTCGAAGCGGTGGTGAAAACGGATGCCCAGCATTCGCTGCGCTTGAGCATCATGGGCGCCGGCACCTGTTTCGGCGAGATCGCCATGCTCACCGACCGGACCCGCTCGGCGGATGTCGTCGCGGTGTGCGACACGCGCTGTCTGGAAATTCCCTACGATGCGCTCTCCGGCGTCGTTCAGGCCAAACTGGTGGCCAATCTGGCGGCGCATCTGGCGCGCAAGATCGTGCGGGACACCGAACTGTTGCAGCGCATCAGTTGATCCGGGCCGTTGGTGCTCCGCGCTGTCGGGTGTCCATCAGAAGCGCTCCCGCTCGCCGAGCAAGCGCCATTGCCCCGCTGGCAACTTGCCCAAGCGTATCTTGCCGATGCGCACGCGCTTGAGGCCGGTGACCCGCAGCCCCACCAGTTCGCACATGCGGCGGATCTGGCGCTTGCGGCCTTCGCGCAGCACGAAGCGCAGTTGGTCGGGATTGGCCCAGTCCACCTGGGCCGGGCGCAGGGGTTTGCCGTCGAGGGCGAGGCCGTGGTTGAGCAGCGCCAGTCCGCGAGCGTCCAGCTTGCCTTCGACGCGAACCAGGTATTCCTTCTCCACGCCGGAGTCGGCGCCGATCAGCTGGCGCGCGATGCGGCCGTCCTGAGTGAGGACCAGCA
Source organism: Porticoccaceae bacterium (assembly GCA_036275455.1). Taxonomy (GTDB): domain Bacteria; phylum Pseudomonadota; class Gammaproteobacteria; order Pseudomonadales; family Porticoccaceae; genus JAGPUQ01. The sequence continues at coordinate 6,180 of DASUDS010000040.1, read as the reverse complement.
GGCCGGTGGAGTCGATATCCAGGCGACCCGCGGGTGCCAGTCCGCGCAGAAATTCCGCGCGCCAGCGGGGCTGGTCGCCGGCCAGTTGGTTGGCGGCGGTGACGAGCACGACGGCGGGCTGGTAGCCGCCCTCGGCCTGCCCGGATACGTAGCCGATGGGTTTGTGCAGCAGAATGGTGGCGCGCTCCTGCTGCTGTTTCTGTGCCGGTTTGGCCAGCGTGATCTCGGCGTCCGGCGCTGCGCGGGCACCCAAGGTCACCCGCACGCCATCGACCGATACCAGGCCCTGCTCGATGTAGGCGTCGGCCTCGCGGCGCGAACACAGTCCGCGCTCGGCCAGCAGCTTGGAGACCCGGACCCCAGCGGCCCCGGCGCTGCGATCGCCGCCGGTCAGGCGAAAATCTCCGCCATCAGTTCCACCGCCTGGGTGTTGGCGTCGGCGAGCAGCAGCGTGCCTACCTCGCCGCGTTTGGCGGCCGCAGCCCAGCGCTGGGCGCGATCGCGGATGCGCGCCGGTGGGCCGAGCAGATTGCAGGCGTCCGCCAGGGCGTCGGGCACCGCGGCGGCGGCTTCTTCCTTGCGCCCGGCCAGATAGAGGTCCTGGATTTTCACCGCCTCCGCTTCGTAACCCAGACGCTTGGCGTAGTCGTTGTAGAAATTTTTGCCGCGCGCACCCATGCCGCCGATGTAGAGCGCCAGATTGTTCTTGATGGGCTTCATGCAGGCGGCGAGATCGTCGCCGATCACTACGCGCACGAAGGGCGCGACATCGAAATCGGCCAGCGACTTGCCAGTGCCCGCCGCCGCAAATCCCTCTTCGATGGGTTTGGCGAAGACGTCGAAGCGTTCCGGATCCATCCACACCGGAAAGAAGCCATCGGCGACTTCCGCCGCGGCGCGCACCCCGGCCGGGGTGATGTTGGCGCTGTACACGGGAATGTCGGCGTCGCAGTGGAGAATGCTCTTGAGCGGCTTGCCGAGCCCGGTGGCGCCCGGGCCGCGATAGGGCAACTGGTACATCTCCCCGTCGAAGCTGACCGGCGCCTCGCGGGCGAAGATCGCCTTCATGATCTGGATGTATTCCTTCAGTCGGGTCACCGGCTTGCCGTAGGGCACGCCGTGCCAGCCCTCGACTACCTGGGGGCCGGAGGCGCCCAGGCCGACGATGAAGCGGTTGTCCGAGAGGTGAGACAGGGTCATCGCGGTCATCGCCGCCATCGCCGGGGTGCGCGCCGGCATCTGCATGATCGCGGTTCCGGCGCGGATGCGGGTGGTGTTGGCGAGAATCCAGGTGGCGGTGGTGACCGCGTCGGAACCGTAGGCCTCGGCGGTCCACACCGAGTCGTAGCCGAGTTGTTCGGCGTGGCGAATGACGTCGAGCGGCACCTTCACCTTGTTGCCGGAATAGCCGGTCATCAGTCCGAGTTTCATGGTCGATCCCCCAGGAGCAAGCGATTCATTGTCATTCGCGGTCGACGCTACCATAGCAGACCGGCGCGGCGATTCGTTGCCTGGCAGCCGGTTGAAAAACTGCTGCGGTGGGCCATCTGCGGCGTTGCGCGGTGCTCGCTCCCTCGACTATCCACTTGATCTGTCTCGGTCGGTGCGCGCCGTGCGCCTGGCAGCTGGCCATTCTCGCGACGTTTTTCAACCGGCTGCCAGGGCCGTTGCCGCAACCGTCCAGGGCGGTCGTCAAGTTCGCTTGGCACTGCGTCGTGGCCGCCAAGGGCTGGGCTGTGGCGCCCAAGGGCTGGATTGTGGCGCCCAAGAACTGGATTGTGGCGGCCAAGGACTGCGCCGTGGCCGCCAAGGGCTGCGCTATGATTGGGGGCATTGTCTTGCCTTCCCCATGAATCAGGCCTTGCACAGGAACATTCCATGAGCGATTCCAAGCCCACCCTGGCCATTCTCGGTGGCAGCGGCGATCTCGGCGGCGGCCTGGCCTTTCGCTGGGCGCGCGCCGGCTACCCCGTCATCATCGGTTCGCGCAGTGCCGACAAGGCGCGGGAGGCTGCCGCCGCGCTGGCGGCGCGGGTGCCGAACGGGGACGTGCGCGGCCTCGACAACGAAGCCGCTGCCGCCGCGGGGGATATCGTGGTGTTGACGGTGCCCTTTGCTAATCAGGCGCCGACGCTGGAAGCGGTCAAGGCACCGCTGCAGGGCAAGATCCTCATCGATGTCACCGTGCCCCTGGTGCCGCCCAAGGTGGGCACCGTGCAACTGCCCGCGGGAGGCTGCGCCGGGCAGCTCGCACAGCGTCTGCTCGGCGAGGGCGTGCGCGTGGTGTCGGCATTTCAGAACGTGGCGGCTGCGCACCTCGAGGATCCGGATCACGATCCCGATTGCGATGTGCTGGTCTGCGGCGATGACGCGGCGGCCTGCCAGCAGGTGCTGGCGCTGGTCGCTGCGGCCGGCATGAAGGGCTGGCACGCGGGCCCCATCGCCAACGCGGTGGTGGCCGAGGCGCTCACCTCGGTACTGATCACCCTCAACCGGCGCTACAAGATTCCCGGCGCCGGGTTCCGCATCACCGGCACGCCCCAGGCGTGAGCGACGCTGCGCTTCCGGCGGTCGCCGGAGCCCGACTGGAACTGATCGCGCTGCCCGGCATTCCCGAGGTCGAACCGGGCGCCGATCTCGCCGCGCTCGTTGCGGCGGCGCTGGACGTTGCCGGGGAGCAGCTGAATCCCGGCGATATCCTGGTGGTCGCGCAGAAGATCGTCTCCAAGGCCGAAAATCGCTACGTCGAGCTGGCCGGCGTGACGCCCTCGGCGCGCGCCATCGAGATCGCCCGGGTGGTGGCCAAGGATCCGCGCATCGTCGAGGTCATTCTCGGTGAATCCCGCGCGGTGTTGCGCCAGGTTCCGGGAATCCTGATCGTCGAGCACCGGCTGGGGTTCGTGATGGCCAACGCCGGCGTGGATGCCTCCAATATCCAGCATGAGGATGCGGAAGCGGTGGAGCGCGTGCTGCTGCTGCCGGACGATCCCGATGCCAGCGCGGCGCGGCTCGCCGCCGCGCTCGGCGAACGCACCGGGGTGGTGCCGGGCGTGGTGATCAACGACAGCGTGGGCCGCGCCTGGCGCAACGGCACCGTGGGACTCGCCCTCGGCAGCCATGGCTTTCCGGCACTGCTGGACCGGCGTGGCGAACGTGATCGGTTCGGCCGCGTGCTGCGCGTCACCGAGGTGGCGCTGGCCGATCAGGTGGCGGCCGCGGCGGCCCTGGTGCAGGGTGAAGCCGCCGAGGGCCGCCCCGTGGTACTGGTGCGCGGTCTGGCCTGGCCGGCGTCGGCGCCCGCGACGCCGGCGAGCACACTGCTGCGGCCCCGCGAGCAGGATCTATTCCGGTGAGCGAAACGCCGCGGGTACTGGCGCTGTGCGGTGGGGTCGGCGGCGCCAAGCTGGCGCTCGGCTTCTACCGCATGCTCGGCCCGGCGCTGACCCTGGTGGTCAACACCGGCGACGATTTCACCCATCTCGGCCTGCGCATCTGCCCCGATCTCGACACCGTCACCTATACGCTGGCCGGGCGCGTGAATCCGGAGACCGGCTGGGGTCGCGCCGACGACAGCGGCCGGTTCATGGCGGCGGTGACCGAACTGGGCGGCGAGGACTGGTTCTTCCTCGGCGACCGCGACCTGGCGCTGCACGTCGAGCGCACCCGACGGCTGGCGGAGGGCGAATCGCTCAGCGCGGTGACGGCAGCGGTCGCGGCTGCCTTCGGGATCACCGCCCGGGTGCTGCCGATGTCCGATCAGCCGGTGGCCACCCAGGTGGAAACCGACGCTGGCACATTGGCGTTTCAGGAATATTTCGTGCGCGAGCGCTGCCGGCCCGCACTGCGCGGGCTGCACTACCGGGGCGCGGCGCAGGCGACGCCCCATCCGGACTTGCTCGCCGCGCTCGTCGATCCGGCGCTGGCGGCCATCGTGATCTGTCCCTCCAACCCCTGGCTCAGCATCGATCCGCTGCTGGCGCTGCCCGGCGTGCGTGCCGCGCTTGCCGCCGCGCCGGCGCCGGTGGTCGCGGTGTCGCCGATCGTGGGCGGTCAGGCGCTCAAGGGGCCGACCGCCAAGATCATGGCCGAGCTCGGTCTCGAGGTCTCGGCGCGCACCATCGCCGATCACTACGGGGATTTCCTCGACTGCCTGCTGCTCGACCACGGCGACGCAGCACTGGCCGCCGACTTGCCGGGGAGCCGCGTCGCCGCTACCGTGATGCGCTCCGAGGCGGACAAGATCGCGTTGGCGGCGGCCGTGCTCGAAGCTGCGCGCGACTGCCGCGGCGGCAAAGGGGTAGGGGGAAAAACGAGGTGAGTGCGAGGTGAACGCCGCAACCTGGGTGCTGATCCCGGTCAAGCCGCTGGCCACCGCCAAGACCCGGTTGGCCGAGGTGCTGACGCCTTCCGAGCGGCGCGCCCTGGTGCTGGCCATGCTCGACGATGTGCTCGACACCCTCGCCGGGGTGTCCGGGTTCGCCGGGGTGGCACTGGTGGGTGGCGACGCGGAGCTGGCGCGGCACCTGGCCGGGCGCGGCCTGCGCCTGCTGGTCGAGCCCGAACCCGACCTCAATGCCGCCCTGCGCGCGGCGCGTGTCGAGCTTGTCGCCGCGGGCGCGGAGCGTCTGCTGATCCTGCCGGCCGATATCCCGGCGCTCGATCGCGCCGCGGTCGAGGCCCTGCTGGCCAGCGCCGGCGCGCCGGCCGTGGCGCTGGTGGCGGCCAGTGCCGACGGCGGCACCAACGCCCTGCTGCTGGCGCCGCCCGGGCTGATCGAGCCGGCCTTCGGCCCGGGCAGCTGTGCATGCTATCGGCAGGCCGCCGCGGCGCTCGGCGTGGTGCCCAGGCTGCTCGAGCTGCCCCAGGTGGCGCTCGACATCGATCGCCCCGCCGATCTGCGCGCCCTCGAATCCCTGGCCGGCGCGCCGCGCACCCGCGCGCTGCTGCGGCGGCTCGACATCCGGGCCCGGCTGCGTCCCGAGACCGGCGGCCAGCCACTCGCGAGACAGGCCTGATGAACAGCTCCTTTCGTCCCGAGTCCTCGTTGCCGGTGCGTGCCGAGCTCGAAGCCCTGCTCGCCGAATGGCCGCTCGCCGAGCTCCTGGCCCGGGCCGCGGCGCGCCGCGATGCCGCCCACGGCCAGTGCATTTCGTTCTCGCGCAAGGTGTTCATTCCGCTCACCCGGCTGTGCCGGGACGTCTGCCACTACTGCACCTTCGCGACCACGCCGAGCCGCCTCGACAAACCCTTCATGACGCCGGAAGACGTGCTGGCGCTGGCCCGGCAGGGTGCCGCCTCGGGCTGTCGCGAAGCGCTGTTCACGCTTGGCGACAAGCCCGAGCTGCGCTACCCCGCGGCGCGTCGGGCGCTCGACGAACTCGGTTATGCCAGCACCCACGACTACCTGGTGGCCATGGCGCGGCTGGTGTTCGCGGAGACCGGGCTGCTGCCGCACCTCAATCCCGGCGTGATGACGCCGGCGGAACTGGCCGCCGGCCGCGCGGTGTCGGTGTCCCAGGGCATCATGCTGGAATCCAGCGCGGCGCGGCTGGGCGACCGCGGCGGCCCCCATTTCGGGTCGCCGGACAAGGTGCCGGCGCTGCGCCTGGAGTGCATCGCCGCCGCCGGTGAACTGGCGATCCCGTTCACCAGCGGCATCCTGATCGGCATCGGCGAGACCCGTGCCGAGCGCCTCGATGCCCTGTTCGCGCTGCGCGAACTGCACGAGCGCCACGGGCACTTGCAGGAAATCATCATTCAGAATTTCCGCGCCAAGGCGGGTACGCGGATGGCGCAGACGCCCGATGCGCCCCTCGATGAGCTGCTCTGGACCATCGCCGCGGCGCGGCTGATCTTCCCGCCGGAGATGAACCTGCAGACGCCACCCAACCTCAACGACGGCGACCTGCCGCAGTTGATCGCGGCGGGCATCAACGACTGGGGCGGGGTGTCGCCGGTGACGCCCGATTTCGTCAATCCGGAAAAACCCTGGCCGCATCTGGAAGCGCTGGCCGCGCAGACCGCCGCCGCCGGCAAGCTGCTGGTGGAGCGGCTGGCGCTGTATCCGGCTTACACGCGCGAACTGGCGCGTTGGCAGGCGCCCGAGATGGCCACCGCTGTGCGCCGCGCCATGGACAGCGACGGTCTGGCGCGCCGCGACCCCTGGAGCCCGGGGGCGGG